>CP075526.1:1800000-2100000 GCA_025808555.1 Anaerolineales bacterium
GCGGATCTGCTCGTTCATCAGCGTGTTGACCGATTCGTCAAACTTGCGCTGCTCGTTTTGCTCACGCGTGAACGCCTTGACCACTTTGATGCCCGCCAAATTCTCTTGCAGGATGGTGTTGAGCGCGGCCAGGCGCATCTGCAGTTTCATGAACAGCGGCTGGCTGATGCTGCCAAAGATGAAGAACAGCGCCAGCGCCACCGGCAGGATCCATAGGGTTACCAGGGCCAGCTGCACATTGGTGGTGAACAGAATAATCAGCGTGGCGCTCAGCAGCACCACCGCGCTGACCAGCTGCACCAGACCTTGCCCAAGGAACAGGCGCACCTTTTCCACATCGTCCGTAGCACGGATCATCAGTTGGCCGGTTTGGTTGCGGTCATGATACGAGAACGACAGGCGCTGGATCTTGGCGTAAAGCTCGTTGCGCATGTCAAAGGACACACTCTGCGAGTTGCGCTCTGCCCAGTAGGACTGCAAGAACGCGAACAGGCCGCGCAGCACGGCGAACACCACGATGAAAATGCCGGCGCGCACCAGCAGCTCGGGCGCGGCTGTCTGATCCGCGGTGAGTTGCATGACCAGTTGCTCCTGCGTGGTGCTTGGCGCGTAATTCAGGAACTCCAGAATGCGCGGCAAAGCCTGACCCACGAATGCAGCCGGGATGTTTTGCAAACCATCCAGCACCTGGGTGGCGATGACGCCTTGGGTGACGGCATCGATCATGTTGCGGATCAGGCGCGGCACGGCCAGCTGGGCCAGCGTGGCCACGAGCAGGAAGATGTAGGGCAGGGCGGCTTCCCACTTGTAACGGAACAGATAGCGCACGGCGCGTGGAAACACGCCTTTGGGCAGTCGGGGGCGATTGGCCGCGCCAGCCGCACGCTTGGAACGCTCCCGACCCTGGGTTTGGGTTGCTTGCACTGGTTTTCCTTTCTATTGCTACCGGTAAGAGCACAGGGTTTGGATCGCTCCCTTGCTCATCTTCCTTGGAAGACGAATGTGGGGCTTAAATATTGTGTAGAGTGAGATGCTGGATTTGCAGCTCCCACATCGGTCCAACGCCCTGTTTGTAAAAAGCGGATAAGTGTAACGGGGTGTGGGTAAACGTCAAGGAACAATTTGCCCATCCCGGGCGTTACTGGGAGTGACAGGAGGTAACTATGAAAACGATTCTTATTATGGCCATGCTGGGCGCGATCTTGCTGTCTGCATGCGCCGCCACACCCCAATCCCCAGCACTGGGTGGCGGCGCTTGGGTCCTGACCAGCCTGGATGGCAACAGCCAGGTGGGCAGCGCCGCCGGCGGCAACGACATTACCTTGCAATTTGGCGAGGATGGCCGCGCCGGTGGCAGCGGCGGTTGTAACCAATACGGCGCCGGCTACACCGTATCCGGCAATTCCGTCAGTTTTGAACAGCCCGTCTCCACCCTGATGTATTGCGAGCCTGACCAGGTCATGCAGAACGAAGCCGCCTACTTGCAGGCGCTCACCATGGTGGGCGAATGGCAGATCTCTGGCAACACGCTGACCCTGACTGGCAGCGGCCACACGTTGGTCTTCACCCGCTAACCTGAAGGCAAGACAAAAAAGAGGCGCACATTGTGCGCCTCTTTTTTTGAGCTTGGTGTCAGCTTACGGAACGGAGTTGAACAAGCGCTCGCAAGCGGAATTGGGGGCTTCGGGAGAAGCCCATGCATTGCCTTGCTGCAGCAGGCGCAGATTGACAAAGGTCTCGCCCACTATCACATAGCGTAAATAGCGGCCATATTCGTCAGTGTCGCCTTCATCGGCAACCAGCACAACCTGCTGGTTCTCAACCAGGGCGCGGTTGGCTTCGGTAGATTGGGGGCTGTCGCCGTCATCAATGCCGATGTAGCGAACGCCGTAATCGACGCCATCAACCCGCACCACAATGCTGTCGCCGGTGTAGACCTCGACAACCGTGCCTACCGAGCGGTCGGTGCCCAGCGGCACGCAGCTGGCCTCAGCCGGCAGGCCGGGGATGCTTGCTGCCGTCGGCAGCAGCGGACCCTGGTTGCCCGTGTCCACCGGGGCTTCTTCGGCCGGCGCCTGGGTGGCGTCGGCCGGGGCAGGGGCTTGCTGGGTCAGTAGGGCGGCCACGGCGGTTTGCACCGCCGTGTCATCGGTGCTGGGCGCCGGGGCGCAGGCAGCCAGCAGGATAGTTATCAGAGTTAATGCAAGGGCTTTTTTCATAACACCTCTTCTTGAGGCACATAGTATAGCGGCACTAGTTTTAGAGGGAAATTAGTTTTCGGTGGCGTAGGGGGCCTTGCCGTGCTGGTCGCCCACATAAGTCGCTAAGCCGGTATGTCCCAGCATCTGGCGAATGGCCTGACTCTCACCCAGGTGATACCAGTAATGGTGGCGCACGCGTAACAGGTAAGACCCGGTGCTCTCGCGGTAGGGCGTGCCGTCCTCCTGTGTGAAATGCTTGGTGAGCTGTTTGCTGGTAAGCGTATCCAGCCACGCATTGCTGGCGGTGGTGATCGTCTTCCAGGCCTTCCAGGCGTAGGCCAGCGTAGGTGTGCTGGCCGGTGCGCCGTTGGCCTGGTCACGCACCTCGGGCACTGGCATCAAGCCTTGTGCTCGGGTAAGCCAGTACAGCTGTTCCTGCCAGGCCATATGGGCAATGATCCAACTGATGCTGTTCATGCGGCCAAAACGCTTCTGGCCGTCCGCCTCGGAGAGGTTCTTGAGCCCGCGCTGGAACTCTTTGCGGGTAAAACGCAGTTGTTCAACCAGTGGGTGGGCCATGCGAGCAGTATACAAAAAAGAACGCACCATAGGTGCGCTCTTTTTGTTCTTCGTCATTGCGAGGCGCAGGCTTGCATGCGCACGAAGTAATCGAAGATTGCACAATCCCCAGGCTGGGGTTAAGCCTCCCGCGGAATCTCACAACACAACACCAACTGCCGCGCCGCTTTGACCTCGTCCATGCGGCCGTACTTCGTCGTGTGCGGCGCCTGCTGCAGCACCTCGGGCGTGGTGTGGGCTTCCTCAGCGATCTTGAGCATGGCGTCCACAAACGCGTCCAGCACTTCCTTGCTCTCCGTCTCGGTGGGCTCGATCATCAGCGCTTCGCGCACGATCAGCGGGAAGTAGTTGGTGGGCGGGTGAAAGCCAAAGTCCATCAGGCGTTTGGCAATGTCCAGCGCGTGCACATCCGACGCGTCGGCCCAGCGGCCCTCCAGCACCACCTCATGCATGCATACGCGGTCGTAAGGCACTTTGTAGGCGCCCTGCAGCTTGACCCGCAGGTAGTTGCCGTTGAGCACGGCGTGCTCGGCCACCGAGCGCAGGCCTTCGGCGCCTTGCATCAAGATGTAAGTGAAGGCGCGTACATGCATGCCAAACTGGCCGTGGAACGCCTTCAGGCGGCCGATGCTCTTGGGCGGCTGGTGCCAGCCGTAGACCGGGCCAATTTCCTCCGTGCCCTCTTCCTCAATGCCCACGATGGGGCCGGGCAGAAAGTCAGCCAGGTGGGCGGCTACGCCTACCGGGCCGGAGCCAGGCCCGCCGCCGCCGTGTGGCGTAGTGAAGGTCTTGTGCAGGTTGTAGTGCAGCACATCCACGCCCAGATCGCCCGGGCGGGCAATGCCCAGCAAGGCGTTCATGTTGGCGCCGTCGCCGTACACCAGGCCGCCGGCGGCGTGCACCGCCTCGATGGCCTCCTTCACCTGTTCTTCGAACAGGCCCAGGGTGTTGGGATTGGTCAGCATCAGCGCCGCCAGCGTGTCATCGCATTCCGCTTTGAGGGCGGCGAGGTCAATGTTGCCGCGCGCGTCCGATGGGATCTCGACCACGCGGTAGCCGGACATGGCGCTGGTGGCGGGGTTGGTGCCGTGCGCCGAGTCAGGGATCAGCACCTTGTTGCGCTTTGTGTCGCCGCGGCTGGCATGGTAGGCGCGGATCATCAGCACGCCGGCCAGTTCGCCTTGGGCGCCGGCGGCCGGCTGCAGGGATGCGGCGGCAAAGCCGCCGATCTCCTTCAGCCATTCCTGCAGGTGATACATGATGGCCAGGCTGCCCTGCATCATCTCGGCCGGTTGCAGCGGGTGGGCGTGCGCAAAGCCGCCCAGGCGCGCGGTTTCCTCGTTGATGATGGGGTTGTACTTCATCGTGCACGAGCCCAGCGGATAGAAGCCGGTGAGGATGCTGTGATTGAGCTGCGAGAGGCGCGTAAAGTGGCGCAGCGCCTCCAGCTCGCCTAGTTCCGGAAGAGGGAGGTCACCACGTACAAGGCCACTCGGCAAGTCCGCTAAAGGGACATCCGGAACAGGCATCTGCACGCCGGTGCGGCCGGGCGCGCCCAGGTCGTAGATTAATGGCTCAGACATGCGCCACCTCCGCCAGGGTTTGTACAAGGTAGTCGATTTCTTCCTTGCTGTTCAGCTCAGTTACGGCCAGCAGGCTGCAGTCCGCCAGGGCCGGGTAATCGTTGCCCAGGTCGTAGCCGCCGATGATGCCGCGCTCCAGCAGGCGCAGGTTGAGCTCGGCAGCTGGGATGGGGCTCTGCGTCACGAACTCATGGAAGAACGCATCCTTGAACTTGAGGCCAAAGCCCTTGAGCTTGCTGATCTCGGCCGCGGCATAGTGCGCTTTGTGATAGCAGCTCTCGGCCACTTGGCGCAGGCCGCTCTTGCCCAGCAGGCTCATGTAGGTCGTGGCCGCCAGCATCATCAGCCCTTGGTTGGTGCAGATGTTGGAGCTGGCCTTCTCGCGCTTGATGTGCTGCTCGCGGGTGCTCAGCGTCAGTACGAAGCCGCGTTGGCCGCGGCTGTCTACCGTTTCGCCCACCAGGCGGCCGGCGATCTGGCGCACGTATTGGTTGCGGGTGGTGAGGATGCCGAGGTACGGCCCGCCGAACGAGAGCGGGATACCCAGCGGCTGGCCCTCGCCGGTGACGATGTCCGCGCCCATCTCGCCGGGCGGTTTAAGCAGCCCGAGCGCGGTGGGGTTCACGGAGACCGCCAGTAGGGCGCCCTTGGCGTGAGCGGCCTCGGCCAGCTTGGTGTAATCGTATACCCGGCCAAAGAAATCGGGATAGGCCACGCACACCAGCCCGGTCTGCTCATCGATCATGTCGATGAGCGCGTCGGGGCCGGCGCTCAGGTCCAGGTCTTCTCCCACGAACTGCAGGTCGCCGCCGTCCTCGTAGGTGTGCACTACGGCGCGGTACTGCGGGTGGATGCCGGGCGAGAGGATGATCTTGTTGCGCGCCCCGCGGTGGATGGCGCGGCTCATGTTGACCGCTTCGGCCAGCGCGGTAGCCCCATCGTAGTGCGAGGCGTTACTGACTTCCATGCCGGTCAGCGCAACGATCAGGCTCTGATATTCGAAGATGGCCTGCAGCGTGCCCTGCGAGATCTCCGGCTGGTACGGCGTGTAGGCCGTGTAGTACTCGCCGCGGCGCAAGATGCTGTCGACGCCGGCGGGGATGTAGTGATGGTACGCGCCCGCGCCCAGGAAGCTCACCAGGTCATCCGCGCTCTCATTGGCATCCGCGATGCCTTTGAGCTCGCCCAGCGCTTCCATCTCAGTGAGCGGGGCGGGCAGGTTGAGTTTCGGGAAACGGAACTTTTGCGGAACCGCGGCGAAGAGATCGGCAATGCTCTTGACGCCGATCGCCTCCAGCATTTGCTGGCGGTCGCTGTCCGTGTGCGGGACGAAGGTCACGCCGAACGCTCCTTGCAGTAGGCTTCATAGGCCGCCGCATCCAGCAACGCATCAAGCTGGGCCGGGTTGGTCAGCTTGATCTTGGCCAGCCAGGCTTCGCCATACGGGTCGCTGTTGATCGCCTCGGGCTTTTGCGCCAGGCCGCTGTTGACCTCGATCACTTCGCCGTCCACCGGCATGTAGATGTCTGCCGCGGCCTTCACGGACTCCACGCTGGCAAACGTGGCGCCCTGCGCCACGTTTGCGCCGGGCGCCGCGCTGAAGTCAACGTACACAATATCAGAAAGCTGGTCCTGGGCGTAATCGCTGATGCCCACAACGGCGCTGTCGCCCTCCACGCGGACCCATTCGTCGTTCTTGGTGTACTTCACATCGCTCGGATATTTCATCGTTATCTCCTCGTGACACTCGTATTAACGAAAAGGCGCACACGAAATAAACGTGTGCGCCTCTGTTGGGGACCTGAGAGTTTCATCGCGGCATGGGTTTCGCCGCAACTTGCACCGTCGGTTTCAGGTATCTGCACCGGCTTTAGCCGGTGTTGGTAGCCTGAATTTCCAGAGGAGTATGCGAGCGCAGGGTCCTTTTTACCTGAGAGTTTCTTGTGCCGTGGTGTGCGACACAATTGCACCTTCGGTCCCTTCACTAAAGAAGGCGTCTTCCCGGTACTCGTTTTTTGATGATTCTAAAAGGGGCGGGGCAGTCCGTCAAGCGGTGCAGGGCAGGTTTTGACCTGCATGTCGTGTGGGACCAAGCATGCTTCGCCCCTAGTTCCAGAATGACAGACCGGGCTAACTAGCCGTTCAGCGCCTCAAAGTAGGCTTCCACCTCAGGGTCGGTGTACATCGTCAGCGACAGAATGCCGATGACGCCCGAGACCACGTTCAGGTAGAGGAAGGTAATGATCTGGGCGATGGCGATCGCCTTGGAGGGTTTGACCGGCTGGGGCGGGTTGGCCATCAGCTTCACGCCGTACAGCACCTCGAACACGCCCAGCACCGCGGGCGCAATCGTAAGCGGTAGGCACACCACGCCGAGGAACAGCGTGCCGAGCACGATACTGATGGTGAGGCCGCCGCCCACCAGAATGTTGATGGCGCCGCTGACCAGGTTCATTACGCCAATCGCGTTGACGTTGCTGGGTTTCTCAGGGAGAGCTTTCTTTTTGCTTGGCATACCTTGCATTCTAACAAAAACGCCCGTGCAATTCTGCACGGGCGTTTTTTCTTATACAGCTTGCGGGGTTAGGCCCAGCCCTGGTTCTTCACGAAATCAGTGATGACCGGGATAACCACATCCTTGCCATTGTATGCCTGGATACCCCAGTAAATGGCAACTACCCACATAACCAGGCCAGGCAGGCCGCACATGATGGAGCCAAGGCCATATCCGAGCACAATGCTCAGCACGCCCCATACCAGCGCCTGCGCGTTGTGCTGCTTGATGAATGGACGGTTCTTCTTGTCCTCCATCAGCAACAGGATGATGGGCACCAGTGGGCTAAATACATAGGCCAGTAAAGCCAACAGCTTGTCGTTATCCGTTACAGTACCTTGAGCCATGTGAAATCTCCTTTAGATGATTGCAAATCTAGGATGCATTGTAGTGCTGTCCAGCGAGCAACACAAGAGCCATAACGTACTAGTTGTCAATTAGTTACTAAAAGCACGCATGCGCCTGCATGCTAAAATGCCACCGAGATGCAAAACCCCCCGCTCCGCATCGTATTCATGGGCTCGCCGGAGTTTGCCCTGCCCAGCTTGCAAGCCCTGGCGGCCTGGCCCACTGCCCAACTGGTCGGCGTCGTGACCCAGCCTGATCGTCCGGCCGGCCGCGGCCGCCAGCTGACCCCGCCGCCGGTCAAGACCCTGGCCCAGAAGCTCAATATCCCCGTCATCCAACCCGAACGCCTGCGCGAAAAGGCCGCCATGCAGCAGTTGCAGGCCTGGGCGCCTGATCTCATTGTGGTGGCTGCCTATGGCCAGATCCTGCGCCCGGCTGTGCTGGATCTGCCGCCGCACGGCTGCGTCAACGTGCACGCCTCGCTCCTGCCGCGCTGGCGTGGCGCTTCACCCATCGTGGCCGCCATCCTGCATGGTGACGCCGAAGCCGGCGTCACCATCATGCGCATGGACCCAGGCATGGATACCGGCCCCATGCTCAGCCGGCGCAGCATCCCCATCCAGCCGGATGACACCGCCGCCAGCCTGAGCGACAAGCTCAGTGTGCTGGGCGCCGACCTGCTGGTGGAAACGCTGCCAGGCTACCTTGATGGCAGCCTGCAGCCCAAGCCCCAGCCAGAAGAGGGCGTGACCCTGGCCCCTCTGCTGGAGAAGAGCGCCGGCCTGCTTGATTTCAATGAACCAGCCGCGTTGCTTGCACGCAAGGTGCGCGCCTACAACCCCTGGCCTGTCGCCAGCCTGCCCTGGAAGGGCGGCCCGTTGCGCGTGTTGCGCGCGGAAGCTGCATCGGGCAACGGCGCGGCTGGCCGCCGTATGATTGTGAATGGCCTGCCTGCAATCGTGACCTCGCAGGGGACGTTGGTGTTAGAGCAAGTGCAGCCCGCCGGCAAAAGGCCCATGACCGGGCGGGAATTTCTGCAAGGCGCACGCGATTGGGCTTCTGCCTAGCGGTTCACCATCATCAGAAAGTAGTTGATGCGTTGCATCAACCCTTGTGCAACATCTTCAAATGCCTTTAGTTGATTTGCTTTGGTTCCCTGCACTGCACTGGGGTCGGGGAAACTCCAGTGTATCTGTTCCGGCGCTCCCGGAAAGATCGGGCAACTGTCTTTTGCGCGGTCGCATACTGTGATTACGTAATCAAAGTGCTCGCCTAAAAAGCCATTCATGGATTTGGATTGCTGGCTGCGGATGTCGATACCCAGCCCATCCATCGCTTCAATCGCCAACGGGTGCACGTCTGAGGGTTCTGTCCCCGCGCTGAACACCTCAATATGGCTGCCGCCCTTCGCGCGCAACAGGCCTTCGGCCATTTGCGAGCGGGCGCTGTTGTGCGTACATAGGAACAAGACGCGCAGTCCCTCGTTGCGCTCGGCGGCAGCATCCTCCGGGTTGGGCGTCAGGGCCGGGTGCAGGCTTCCGCCGCTGGAGAAGAACAGGCGCTGCAGGGTTGCCATGTTGAGGCTGTAATACGTCTCGCGGCCGTCCGCAATGCTGGCCGTTTCCTTTACCAGCTTGGCCTTCTTGAGTTTGCCCAAGTGGTACGACACAAGGTTTTGTTTTCCGTGCACCCGTTGCTGCAATTCGTTGACGCTGAAATCGCCTCGCACCAGCGCAGAGACGAGCTTCCATCGCATGTCATTTCCCAGCAGGCTAAACAATTGTGGGGCATATGTGGCGGCTCGCATATATCAATCCTTTTTGTATCAAAATGTATTGATATAATATCACAAGCTTGAAATTTATTCAACTGGCTCAGGCAGACTAGAATAAGTTCCTGAAAGCAACAACGAACTGAGTACAAAGGAGAGAGTATGAAAACAAGAGTTTGGCTCGCTGAATTCATTGGCACCGCTGCACTTATCTTTGTCGGCGCCGGCGCGGGTGCGCTTGGTATTGGCGGCCTGGTGGGCGTGGCCTTGGCGCACGGTCTCGTGCTGGTGGGCCTCGCCTACACCTATGGCAGTGTATCGGGTACGCACATCAACCCGGCCGTCACCCTGGCCGTCACCCTGGCTGGCAAGCTCAAGTGGGCGCAGGCCGTCCGCTACTGGCTGGCCCAGATGCTGGGCGGCGCGCTGGGCGCCGGCCTGCTGTACGTCGCCCTCGGCGGCGCCAGCAGCGGCCTGGGCGCCACGCTGCCGGCCGGCGGCGTGACCGTCGTGCAGGCCCTCGTGGTGGAAGCGGTGCTGACCTTCCTGCTCGCCAGTGTCGTGCTGCGCACGGCAGTGCAGAAGGACGGCACTCCGTTCGCCGGCGTCGCCATCGGTCTCACGCTGGCCGCGCTCATTCTGATGGGCGGGCCGCTAACAGGCGCCTCGCTCAACCCGGCCCGCAGCTTTGGTCCGGCGCTGTTCACCGGTAACCTGGCTTCGCTATGGATCTATATCGTTGGCCCGTTTGCAGGCGCAGCGCTGGCCGCTTGGTCGCAGCGCTTTCTCAAGTAGTAATGGCTGGGTACTCAGGCACACCGCTGATCAAAAAGCTTGGCCTGAAAGCCGGGCAGCGCGCGTGTATCATTGGCGCGCCGCCAGGCTTTCTTGCATCATTGGGTCAACTGCCCGCGGATATCACGATTGGTGCCCGCTTGGGCAAGCCGCAGAGTCTGGATTTTGTTCACTTTTTTGCCTTGCATTTCAGCCAACTCCAGATAAAATTTGCCGAATTAAAAGTGGCTTTACGCTTTGACGGCAGCTTGTGGATTTCCTGGCCTAAAAAGGCATCCCAGGTTAAAAGCGATCTTGATGAGAACCTCGTGCGCCAGATTGGCCTCGATAATGGGTTGGTGGATGTCAAGGTGATCGCTGTGGATGAAACCTGGTCCGCATTGAAGTTCGTCTATCGCTTAATGGATCGCCCCAAACGATAACCGAGCGAAACTAAGAAGCGAAACCGCTACGCAAATAGAGGTTGCGCTATGTATGAATTTATTTTGTTGCGGCATGCCGAATCGCAGGGCAATCTAGACAAGAAGCACCAGGGTCAGGCCGAGTTTCCGCTGACTGAACTCGGCCGCCAGCAGGCCGCCGCGCTCGGCGAGCGCTGGCGTTCCGAGAACGTGCAGTTCACGCGTATCTTCTCCAGCCCTTTGCAGCGCGCCCGCCAGACCGCCGAGATCGTGAACGAAGCGCTGGGCGCGCCCCTGGAGCTTGAGCCCATGCTGGCCGAGCGCCACCTGGGCGAGCTGACCGGCCTCACCCACGACATTGCCAGCCAGCAAGTGCCGCCGCCGCCCTTCCTCACTCCATATGAACCATACGGCAACACGGGCGAGGGGCAATGGCAGCTCTTTCTGCGGGCCGGCCAGATGCTGCACCATCTACTCAGCCAGCCGCGCGGCAAGTACCTGGTGGTTTCGCATCGCGGCTTCCTGGGCATGCTCATGTATGCCATTCTGGGCATCAACCCGCACGCCAATTTCCAGGGCCCGCGCTTCCATTTCCAGAATACTGGTTTTGCCCGTCTGACCTACGATACCCATAATCACCAGTGGCGGCTCTTCGCCTTCAATGATCTAGGCCACCTTGGGGAGCTGCCGGTTAGTTCACTGCTGGTACCGGTGCCAGCTCACAACAGCAAGTAGCAAAAATGCGGCGCAAGCCGCATTTTTATTTTCGTTCTTACACAATTTATATGAATAATGCATTACCCTATACTAATCAGCAGCCTTGCTGAGTCGCAGCGGCGCCTCCGCTGACTATACCAGGAGGACCCAATGGATTTCTTTTCCACAATTGGCACGTACGCATTCTGGCTCGTCGTACTGCTGATCCTTGTTCCCAGCACCATCTTCACGGTGCAGCAGCAAACCGCCGTCATTGTGCAGCGCTTCGGTAAGTTTACGCGTATCTACCGGGCCGGTCTTAACTTCAAGATCCCGCTGATCGAGCAGATCGCCGGCCGCGTGAACCTGCGTCTTCAACAGCTGGATGTAGAGATCGAAACCAAGACCAAGGACAACGTCTTCGTACGCATGACGGTTTCCGTCCAGTACCTGATCCGCGAGGATAAGGTTTTTGACGCCTTCTACCGTCTGCAGGATCCGCACACCCAGATCCGCTCCTTTGTCTTTGACGTGGTGCGCGCCAATGTGCCCAAGATGCCCCTCGATGAGGTCTTCGAAAATAAAGAAGACATCGCCACTGCCGTGCGCACCGAACTGTCGGACGCCATGGAAGACTTTGGCTACGACATTCGCCAGACCCTGATCACCGATATCGACCCGGATGCCAAGGTGAAGCAGGCCATGAACGAGATCAACACCCAGGAGCGCCTGCGCCTGGCCGCCGCCCAAAAGGCTGAGGCCGAATACATCCTGACGGTCAAAGCAGCTGAAGGTGAAGCCGAAAGCAAGCGTCTGCAGGGTGTGGGTATCGCTAACCAGCGTAAGGAGATCGCTCAAGGTCTGAGCAGCGCCGTTGGCGACTTCCAGAAGGAGATTCCCAGCGTCTCGCCGCAGACGGTAATGGACCTGCTGATGGTTACCCAGCACTTCGACATGCTCAAGGACATCGGCGCTCACGCGGGCAGCAAGGTGGTGCTGATCCCCTATAGCCCCAACGCCGTTGGCGACCTGACCGACCAGATGCGCAACGCGATCTACGTCGGCAACGAGATGACCGGGGACGAAGGCCCTCAGGGCAAGTAGTTCCGCGATCTGTAATCAAAGAGCCGTCCAATTGGGCGGCTCTTTTTGTTTGTCATTCCGACAAACCAGAATGACAGCCTATCTTCACTAAAAGTCATTCCGAGGCGGGATTCCTCGCTTCGCTCGGGTTTCAAGTCATGTTGTCATTCCGAACGAGGCCACAAGGCCGAGGAGGAATCCGTTAAGGGTAAGGTTCCCAGCTAGCCATTCTGTGGCAACTCCCTTACAAGTAACACCCTCAATTCACAAAACTCGGATACGCACGCCCTGCCCACCACACAAACAGCGCGGCTACCAGGATCAGTACTGCAAAATCGGTTCCCAGGCCAAAATGGCTTTGGCCGCCATCCAGCATGAATGTGCGCAAAGCATCCACCACATACGTTAGCGGGTTGAAGCGCGAGATCGCCTGCAACCAGCCCGGCATGATCTCGATCGGGTAGATCGCATTACTGGCAAAGAACAGCGGCATGGTCATGAATTGGCCAATGCCCATGAAACGCTCGCGCGTCTTCACCTTGATCGCTACCAGCAGTGAGAAGGTCGAGAACAGCACCGCGCCCATCAGCACCGTGAACAGCGTGCCCAGCAGAGCGAAGATGTTGAAATCCAGCTTGACGCCCATGATGTACGCCAGCGGATAAATAATGAAGGTTTGCGAAATACCGCGCACCCCGGCCGAGAGCCCCTTGCCCAGCACCAGCGAAGCACGCGGCGCCGGCCCTGCCAGGAACTTGTGAATGATGCCCAGGTCGCGCTCCCAGATGATCGAGATACCGTAGAAGATCGAGATGAACAGCATGCTCTGCGCCAGGATGCCCGGCGCCATGAACTCGATATAGCCAAACTCACCGGTGGGGATGGCGCGCACGCCAGCCAGCACCTGGCCGAAGATAAGAATCCATAGCACCGGCTGAGCAGCCCGCGTCAGCAGGTCCAGCGGCTCGTGGCGTAGTTTGCGCATCTCCATTTCAGCGATGTTGAGCGTCTTGCGGATGAAAAAAGCTACCGCAGTGAAAGGCCGTAGCCAGGCGGCCGGGGGAGTGACAATGTCTGTGTGGGTCATTCGGTCTCCATACGAAAGGCAGGGTTCCAGCCCAGTTCGGCGATAGCTTAGCGCTGGATACTGTGCCGTCTTGCTCTGCAATGTTGTAGATGCCGGCGGCGCCGTGGGTGAGCGCTCGCCTGGCTGCGTCTGCGGCGGCGTGCACATGCACCGCGCCGCCCGCCGGTGCCTGGTCTGCTCCGCTGCCCGCGCCGTAGAATTTGCCGTAGCGCAGCACCAAGCTCTCAAACGGGCCGCCCAGTACTTGCTGCTCTAGGCTGGCCACGGCCCGGGCCGTCTGGCCGCGCTGGGCGTCGTCTACCGCTAGCGCGGCATCTTCCTTGTAAGGTCGCGGGCCGGGTGCGTAAGCGAAAGCGATGCTTTGCGCCACCATGCGCCGGGCGCCTGCAGCGGCGGCCGCCGCCACCAGGCTGCGAGTCCCCTCTTCGCGCAGGCGCGCATTTTGCGCTAGCACGGTGCTGATTTGCTGCGGGTCAGTGAGGCCGCTCAGGTCAGTGAGTTGGTGCACAACTATTTCAGGCGCCGCGTGCAGCATATGCTCCCGCAACGCGGCCTCGTCGTATACATCCACGATCACTGGCAGCACGCCCAAGCCCTTCAGCAGCTCGGCTTTATGGGCTGACCGCGTGGTTCCGCTCACTTGCCAGCCCTCACTGACCAGCAGGCGGCACAGGCTGCGGCCCACCACGCCGCTGGCTCCCGCTATGAAAACACGACCCTTAGCGGACTCGGTTGGCATTGATGCGCGTGCGTGATGTTTCGAGATAGGAGCCGGGCGCCTCCAAAGCCGCTCCGGCGTAATGGCTGAATACATCGTTCAGGTTCGCGCCGCCGTTCACCGAAGCCTTGAGCTCCTCCGGCGAGCCGATCGCAGCCAGCTGCCCCTGATGCATGATGGCGATGCGCTGGCACAGGCCGTCCGCCTCGTCCATGTAATGAGTGGTCAGCAGGATCGTGGTGTTGAACTCATCCCTCAGGCGTTTGATGTGCTCCCACACCGAAGCACGCGCGATCGGGTCCAGGCCCACCGTAGGCTCATCCAGGAACAGGACCCGCGGCCGGTGAATGACCGACTGGGCGATCTCCAGCTTGCGGATCATCCCGCCGGAGTAGGTCTTGACCATGCGCCCGGCCGCCTCTTGCAGGCCCATCATCTCCAGCAGGCGCTGGATGCGCTCTTCGCGCACATTCGTGGGCAGGTCAAAGATCTTGGCGAAGATGAGCAGGTTCTCGTAGCCGGTCATGTTGCCGTCAGCTGAGAGCAGCTGCGGCACATAGCCGGTCGAGCGGCGCACCAGGGCCGATTGGGTCACGATGTCGTAGCCCGCCACGCTGGCGCTGCCGCCGCTGGGCGGCAGCAGCGTAGTGAGCATCTTGATCATCGTGGTTTTGCCGGCGCCGTTCGGCCCCAGCAGGCCAAAGATCTCGCCTTCTTGCAGGGCTAACGAGACGCCGTTCACGGCCATAAAGGCGCCGAACTGGCGCGTAAGCTGGTGAGTTTCAATCACATTCATGGGTTGCGTACTACTCCTTCTTTGATTCCGAGAGCTGCCCGGAGGGTAGGCTGCCGAACGCGTCCTTCAGGATCTGCATGGCGCTGATCACGGCGTCCTGCTCTTTCTGGCTCAGGTGGGCCAGTTGCTCTGCCAAAAATTCACGCGTATGCTCGCGCACGGTGTGGATGCTCTTCTGCCCCTTGGGCAGCACGCTCAATTGCACACGCCGGCGGTCGCCGGCATGTGCTTCACGCTTGGCCAGCCCGCGCTGCACCAGGCTCTCCACCAGTTTTGAAGCCGCGGGGGCCTCCACGCCTACGAACTCGGCCAGTTCGGTCAGCCCGCAACCGGCGTTGCGGTTGATATAGGCCAGGGCGCGGAACTCCGGCAGGGTCAGATCGGGGTCACGCCGGGCGCGGAAATTGCGCCGGATGATGCGCATCACCATCGGGATGGTTTCAAGTACTTCGCTGGGGGCGGTCTTCTTCTCGGGCATTAGTTGCTTTTGGAAACTATTTGATAGGGAATATATCTTGTATCGGCCGGCGAGTCAAGCCGTTGGTGATTCTCAGCCCGCACACGGTTCACCCTCCAATCTCTACTAAAATATCCCTCATGTCCGATGAGCTTTTTGCCCAACAGTTGGCCTACTACAACGCCCGCGCCCAGGAGTACGACGAATCAGTGCAGCAAACCGGGCGCTACACCGGCCCCGGCATCCCCGAAGTGGACACCGAATGGCAGTACATTGCCCGCCGCCTGCATGAAGTGCCGCAGGTGCATCACACCCTGGAGCTGGCCTGCGGCACGGGCTTGTGGACGCAGGAGCTGCTCGACATCTCGGAGCACATCACTGCCGTAGACGGCGCGCCGGAGATGCTGGCCACCAACAAGGCCAAGCTCAAGAACCCGCGTGTGCGCTACCAGCAAGCCGACCTGTTCGCTTGGCAACCTGTGGGCGTTTATGATCTTGTATTCTTCGCGTTCTGGATTTCGCACGTGCCGCCAGAGCGGCTTGCCGCCTTCATCCAGCAGGCCGCCGCGGCCGTGAAGCCCGGCGGGCGAATCTTCATCGCCGATGAACCGGGCGGCGGCAGGCAGCTCTCTGGCCCGGTTGAAAATGAGATGGAACAAACCCGCACCCTGCACAACGGACATACCTATCGCATCGTCAAGGTCTATCACGCGCCCGAAGGTCTGCAGACGCAACTGCAAGCTCTGGGCTTCACTGATGTCGATTTGTGGGTGGGCGACTATTTCTTCTGGCTGACAGCGGTCAAGCAATAGCAGCTTGGGCCATTATTGAGGCGTAACCATAAGTATAGAAAATCAGCATAGAGTATCAACTTTCAACGAGGGGCATAGCGGAGCCGATCTCGAATGCAATCCCCGATGTCCGTTTGCGGAGGGGGTTTGGGGGCACCAACTTTGGTGCCCCCAGCGGGGTCAGGGGCAGAGCCCCTGAAAGAAGAAAAAAGAAATAGCTGAACTGGGTAATGTACTCCTTTCACATCCCCATCACCTTCGCCCATTACAATTAACCCATGCCAGAAGACTTCGCCTCAGGCCCCATTGTCTGGCGGCCCAGCGCAGACTATATAGACAATGCCCGCCTGACCGCGTTCATGCGCGCCCACAACATCGCCAGCTTTGATGAGCTCATGCAGCGCTCCACTGCCGATGTGGCCTGGTTCACCGATGCAGTCTTCAAATTCCTCCACATTCAGCTCTACAAGCCCTATAGCAACGTCGTAGACCTTAGCAAGGGCATCGCCTGGCCGCAGTGGTGTATCGACGGCCAGATGAACATCGTCCATAACTGCCTCGATAAGTACATTGATACGCCGCATGCCAGCCAACCCGCCCTGGTCTGGGAGGGCGAAGACGGCGCGTCACGCACGCTCAGCTACGCTGAACTGAACGCCCAGGTCTGCCAGGCCGCCAATGCCCTGCGTTCGCTGGGCATTGGCAAAGGCGATGCCGTCGGCATCTTCATGCCCATGGTGCCCGAGATCGCCGTGGCCTTGCTGGCCATTGCCAAAGTGGGCGGCATCATCCTGCCGCTCTTCTCCGGCTACGGCGTCGACGCGGTGGTCAGCCGCCTGGCGGACGGCGGCGCCAAGGCGCTCTTCACCGCCGATGGCTTCCCGCGCCGCGGCAAACCGGTCGAGATGAAATCCACAGCCGATGCGGCCGCCGCTCAGTTGCCCGATCTGCAGCACATCATCGTGCTCGATCATGCCAAGCTGCCCGTGCCGTTCCAACAGGGGCGTGACCATTGGTGGCATGAACTGGTCAGTACCCAGGCCGCCCAGTCGCCCACCGAGATCACCAGTGCGGAAGACCCGCTGATGATCATCTACACCTCCGGTACCACCGGGCGACCCAAGGGCGCCGTGCATACCCATTGCGGCTTTCCGGTCAAGGCCGCCCAGGATATGGCCTTCGGCACCGATGTACGCCCGGGCCACCTCATCTACTGGATGACCGATATGGGCTGGATGATGGGTCCCTGGCTGGTCTTTGGCAGCCTGTTGTTGGGTGCAACCTTCTTTCTATACGATGGCGCGCCTGACTTCCCGCAGCCTGACCGCACCTGGGCCCAGGTGGCCCGCCACCACATCACCACCCTGGGCGTTTCGCCCACCCTGGTGCGCACGCTCATGCCCCTCGGCGACCAGCTGCCCAAAGCGCACGATCTTGCCAGCCTGCGCTTCTTCGCTTCCACGGGCGAGCCGTGGAACCCTGACCCATGGCTGTGGCTTTTCAACGTAGTGGGCGAGGGCAAGCGGCCCATCATCAATTATTCCGGCGGCACCGAGATCTCCGGCGGCATCGTGATGGGCAATCCCATCCTGCCCCTCAAAGCCACCGCCTTTGCCGGCCCGTGCCCGGGCATCGCCGCAGATGTCTACGACGAACATGGCAACTCGGTCACCGGCCAGGTGGGCGAGCTGGTCATCAAAGCGCCGTGGATCGGCATGACCCGCGGCTTCTGGCAAGACCCGCAGCGTTATGAAGAAACCTATTGGTCACGCTGGCCCGGCGTATGGGTGCATGGCGACTGGGCCGCTCGCGATGAAGACGGCCAGTGGTACATCCTCGGCCGCTCGGATGACACGATCAAGATCGCCGGCAAGCGCCTCGGCCCGGCCGAGGTCGAGTCGGTGTTGGTGGCGCACGCCGCCGTCGTCGAAGCCGCCGCCATCGCCGTGCCGGATGAGCTCAAGGGCAGCGCCCTGGTCGTCTTCTGCGTGCTGGCGCCGCAGGCGGCCGCCGGCGATGACGCCCTCGCCACCGAGCTGCGCTCGCTGCTGGCCGCCGCCCTCGGCAAGCCGCTGGCGCCCAAGGCCGTCCACTTCGTGCCCGACCTGCCCAAGACCCGCAACGCCAAGGTGATGCGCCGTATGGTGCGTGCCGCCTACCTTGGCTTGGATGCCGGCGACACGTCTTCCCTGGTTAATCCAGACGCGGTGGAGCATATTCGCAAGGTACAGCGTTAAATTTAGTGGTTAAATTCCATCGCAAATTCAATAGAAAGCATCGTGGTGAACATGACCAATCAGTATATGGAAGTGCGCAAGTCGCCCATCCACCGCTATGGCGGTTTTGCGCTGAAGAAGATCCGCAAAGGCACGCGCATCATTGAGTATCAGGGCGAACGTATCAGCCCCAAAGAAGCCGATGAGCGTTACGCCAACGCCGGCCCCAAGAGCATTGTGGTGCTCTTCAACGTGGACAAAAAGACCACCATTGACGCCGGCGTCAATGGCAACGATGCCCGCTTCATCAACCACTCCTGCGATCCTAACTGCGAGGCGGTGGATGACAAGGGCCGCATCTATATCGAAGCCACCCGCACCATTCAGAAGGGCGAGGAGTTCTTCTACGATTACAACCTGACCCGCAGCAAGGATGATGCCCCGGATGTGGACAAGCTCTACCTGTGCCGCTGCGGCGCAGACAACTGCCGCGGTAGCATGCTGGAGCCGCGCAAGACCAAGCCGAAAGCAACCAAGCGCAAGAAATAACAGGAAACCTATGGCCTTCGACCCCCAAACCCTTGCAGGCAAGTTCAGCGGCGAGATCATTCTCCCCGGCGCTGACGGCTATGCCGCTGCCGCCAACACCTACGGCGGCCCGGGCGCGCCTGCTGCCGTGTTGCAGCCGCGCACGCCGCAAGACGTAGCCACTGCCCTGGCGGCTGCCCGCAGCCAAGGGCTGCAGGTCAGCGTGCGCGGCGGCGGGCACAACACCGCCGGCGTAAGCACCAACCGCGGCGGCGTGGTCATCAGCCTGCGCAACCTGAACAGCATCGAAGTGCTCGACGCCGCCAGCGGCGCGGTGCGCATTGGCGCCGGCGCCGTATGGGGCGATGTGGCCGCCGTGCTGGGCCAGCACGGGCTGGCGATCTCATCCGGCGATACCCGCACGGTAGGGGTGGGCGGTCTCACCCTCGGCGGCGGCATCGGCTGGATGGTGCGCAAGTTTGGCCTCGCCCTCGACCATCTCGTCGGTGTCGAGCTGGTCACGGCCGATGGCCAGTTGCTGCGCGCCAGCAAAGACAAGAATGCCGAGCTGTTCTGGGGCATCCGCGGCGCTGGCGCCAACTTCGGCGTAATTACCTCATTCGACTTCATCGCCCAGCCGGTAGGCAAGATCACCTTCGCCACCATCAACTATCCGCAGGATAATTTGCCCGCGCTCTTGCGCGGTTGGCGTGATGCCGTGCGCGACTCCAGCGAGGATCTGACGACCTCGCTGACCCTCATGCCGGCCTTTGCGCCCGGCATGCAGCCCGCCGCCATGATCCTGGCCTGCTTTGCCGGCCCGGCCGCCGAGGCCGAGCCGCACCTGGCGCCGTTGCTCAGCCTGGGCACACCGGCTGCGGTGGATATCAAAGAAGTGGCCTATGCCGAAGTGCTGGAAGAGGCGCACCCGCCCGAAGGCATGATCATTACGGTACGCAATACCTTCTTCAAGACCCTGAGTGACGAAGTTGTGGATGCCATTCTGGCGCAGCACAGCCTCCCGGGCATGCGCGTCTTCCAGCTGCGCCACATGAGCGGCGCGGTGCAGCGCGTGCCGGCTGATGAGACTGCCTATAGCCTGCGTGACAGCGAGATCATGATGTTCATGGGCAGCTTCTTCCCCGGCGATACCCCGCAGGTGGAAGTGGCCGCCCAGATGAGCCATTGGGCATCAGTCGCCGCCTTGGGGCAGGGCAGCTACATCAACTTCCTCCACACCGCCACGGCGGAGGATGTTGCCTCTATTTACCCGCCTGCCACCCTACAGCGCCTGGCCCGCCTCAAGCAGCAATACGACCCCGACAATGTGTTTAGCAGCAACTACAACATCCCGCCGTCAGGATAAATGAACGCGTTAGCCACTTCTGTCGCTTACGCCCTCTCCGCTGCCTTATCGTGGGGCAGCGGAGATTTTATTAGCGGGCTCGGTGCGCGCCGCATCGGCGCTTTCCATACTCTACTGATCTCGCTGCCCATCGGCTTCCTCGCCGCCCTGGTGGGCGCCTTTGCCATCAACGAGCCGCTCTCCTCACTATCTGATCTGGGCTGGGGCATCCTCGGCGGTCTGGTGGGCACGGTGGGCTTCATGTCCATGCTGCACGGCTTCGCCGTGGGGCGCATGGGCGTGGTCTCGCCGGTGGCCGCCGCTATGGGCGCCATGGTGCCCGTGCTGGTCACAGCGCTCAGCGCCGGAATTCCCCCGCAGCAGCAGCTGTGGGGCTTTGCATTGGCGCTGCTCAGCATTTGGCTGGTGTCACCGCGCGGCGGCGACAAGAATCGCAGTTCCGGCCTGGGCCTTGGCATCATCGCCGGCCTCGGTTTTGGCCTGTTCTTCACGACGCTCGATCAGATCAGCGCAGACGTCACCTTTTGGCCGCTGGCCGCCAGCCGGCTGGCTTCCAGCCTGCTGCTCGCCGCCATCGCCCTCGCCACCCGCCGCCCGCTGCTGCCCGGCAAGCTGCCCATGGCTATCCTCATCCCCTCCGGCGTGCTGGATATGCTGGGCAACTTTCTCTTCCTGCGCGCCGTGCAAACCGGCCGCCTGGATATTGCCGCCGTACTGGTCTCGCTCTACCCGGGCATCACCGTGCTGCTCGCCCGCCTCATCGAAAAAGAGCATCTCAGCCGCTTACAAGTTGTCGGAGTAGGGCTGGCGTTGCTGGCCATCGCGTTGATCACAGCGTAGAAGTGTTAGTGAGGCCTTAACTTAACAACTCGCGGACTGCTTTTTCTAAGTCGCGGATGTCCAAAAAGAAGTTGGGATATGCGCTTCGAAGTCTATCTATCGGCCCAGCAGACACAAGAACGGGCTCCAAATCTTCTCCGTCCTGTATTCTTTTCTCGAAATAAGAGTAGTCTTTTTCGGCAGCAGCAAAACTATCACGGTCATAGCCCTTAACATTTACTGTCCTTTTGTTTGTATCAAGGACAAGCAGGTGGTAAGAGGAACCTTTCTGATTCTTCAGAATATGCTCTGCTGCAGCTGAAACTCCACTAATCATTATTAGGGCGCCTAAATCCTTTTCGACCCTAGCGAGCTCTTTGATCGTTTCATCGTAATTGAGATGTGCAAACCTTGGCACAAGAGGGGTACCCTCTTGATGTGCAAAAGCCGATGCTAAGATGGCAAAGAAATCAATCCACGCTTGACTGCCCCTTCGGGATTTTAATGGCTCCTTCAAAACAAACCCCATTGTTTCAACTGCTGTTGCCCAAATATGCTGACGCCTGGTTCTCAATTGCATTTCAAGTCGGAGACCATCGAAATCTGGGTTTCTAGGGTTCCGATACTTGTAAACCAAGTGCAAGCTGCGATAGCCATCTTCATCACGAGGGTTTGTTATGTAGTCTCGAACTGTGCTCAGCTCATGTGTGAAATTCTGATTTTTTAGATACTGATGTGCCAGTCTTTCTACATCTGTAAAGCTACCCAGTATTGCTCTAACTCCACCTATATCCTGCATACGGGATAGGCTCATTGATGGATACCGTCTTAGCTTGTCGATGATCGTTGGCATGCGTTTGAGCCGTTGCGCGACAATAGGCTCACCCTGAAAGTTCCTTGTTTTATCCCGAAGAGTAGCTTGAAATGTGTTTATTGGGTATGCATGACATGCTCGCCAACGTTCTGCTAAGTCGAGCGCCCAAGTTCGCTCTTGCTGAGTCGGGTTATCTGATGCGAGGATTTTTCCCGCTTCATTTATCTTTTCGCGGGATTCGCTTGGAACTGGAGAAAAGCGCATTTTTGCTCCCTAAATGTTTGTAAATGGGTTACCACTGTACCAGCTCAAGCCCATACTTCGTCAAATACTCATTCGTCTTTGAGAACGGCTTGCTGCCGAAGAAGCCATTGTGCGCCGAAAGCGGGGAAGGGTGGGCCGACTCGATCACCAGGTGCTTCATGCGGTCAATGAATGCGCCCTTGCGGCGCGCATACGCGCCCCACAAGATGAAGACCAGGTGCTCGCGCTCTTGCGAGAGCAGGCGCAGGGCCGCATCGGTAAACTCCTCCCAGCCCTTGCCCTGGTGGCTGGCTGCCGCACCCCGCCGCACGGTCAGGGTCGCATTCAATAGCAGCACGCCCTGCCGTGCCCAGCGCTCCAGGTCGCCGCTGGCAGGCGGCTGAACGTCGAGGTCGTCTCTGAGTTCCTTGTAGATGTTCTGCAGCGAGGGCGGCAGCGGAATGCCCTCGCTCACCGAGAAGCACAGGCCGTTGGCCTGCCCGGGGCCGTGATACGGGTCCTGCCCCAGAATGACTACTTTTACCTTGTCAAACGGGCAGGCGTCAAACGCATTGAAGATCTTGCCGCCCGCCGGATAGATGGTGAACTGCTTGTACTCCGCCCGCACGAACTCGGCCAGCTGCCCAAAATACGGCTTCTCAAATTCTTCGGCCAGCTTGTCCTTCCAGCTGGCTTCAATGCGCACATCCATGCGGTAAGTATAAAACAGCGCCCAATGTAGATCTCTTGTCCAACAGCTTGACGCATGCTTGCCAAAAGCCCTCTAGCCCCCAAACTAAGGCATAGTGGTGTATCAGCAACTGGAAGAAAGTGGACAATTTGAGAGATCGTGTCGCCCTGAGCGTAGCGAAGGGCATTCATAGAGTTGATTTGAGGTGGTTGTCAAGTTTCCAGATATCTTTTTGGTTGCACACCCCACCCCCAGGCCAAAAACGAACAACATCTTTTGCGAAGTTGCCCCCTGTACGGGCAAAAACGCCAGCGCTATACACCAGCTACAATTAAGGCCACCATCCTTAAGGAGACCGCCCAGATGAACTTTGAACTCAGCCAGGAGCACAAGCAATGGCAAGCCGCCGTCCACGACTTCGTCGCCAAAGAGGTGAAGCCCAAAGCCCGTGAAGTGGATGAACGCAGCGAGTTCAACTGGGAGGCTGCCCGCAAAGGCGCCGCCCTCGGCCTGCTGGGCATGCACATCCCTGAGGCCTACGGCGGCGCCGAGCTCGATACCCTCAGCATCGTCCTGGCGGTCGAGGAGCTCGGCTGGGGCTGCGGTAGCACCGCCCTCAGCATCGGCGCCCATAGCGCCCTCGGCTGCGCACCCGTGGCTCTCTTCGGCTCTGAGGAGCTCAAGCAGAAATACCTGCCCGTGGCCGCCAGCGGCAAGAGCAAACTGGCGGCCCTGGCGCTTACTGAGCCCGGCGCCGGCTCCGACCTTAGCGGCGGGGTGCAGACCCAAGCCGTGTTGGAAGGCGACACTTGGGTCATCAATGGCAGCAAGATGTGGTGCACCAACGCCTCCATCGCTGACTTCATCGTCACCCTCGTGCGCACCGGCGAGCGCCATAGCCTCATCCTTGTACCCACCGATACGCCCGGCCTCTCCATTGGCCCGGCGGAAAAGAAAATGGGCCTGCACGGTTCGCCCACCCATGCGCTCAGTTACCAGAATGTGCGCGTGCCCGTCGGCAATCTCGTTGGCGAACAGGGCAAGGGGTTGGCATACACCTTCGCCACGTTGGATGGCGGCCGCGTCGGCATCGGCGCACTATCAGTAGGCCTGGGCCGCGCCGCGCTCGAAGAGGCGGTGCGCTATGCCAAAGAGCGCCACACCTTCGGCCAGCCCATCGCCAACCACCAGGCCATCCAGTGGATGCTGGCCGACGCCGAAACTCAACTCAACGCCGCCCGCCTGCTAGTGTGGCAGGCCTCCTGGAACAAGGACAACGGCAAGCCCTTCGCCAAGGAAGCCGCCATGGCCAAGCTCTTCGCCACCGAGGTCGCCGAGACCGTCTGCCGCAACGCCATCCAGATCCACGGTGGCTACGGCTACAGCTCCGAGTATCCGGTCGAGCGCATCTATCGTGATGCCCGTCTCATGACTATCGGCGAAGGCACCAGCGAGATCATGCGCATGGTCATCGCCCGCCATGTCGTAGGGGAATAGGGTTGGATGCGCAGGGGGAGAAAGTCTATCCGTTTGCCCGGATACAACTATGCTTGGGCTGGCGCGTATTTTGTCACCATAGCCACTCACAAACAGGCGCCTTTATTTGGGAGCGTGGAGAAAGACACAGTTGTTCTTGGCGATCTTGGGCAGATTGCGCATAACTGTTGGAATACAATTCCAGCGCACTTTTTAAGTGTGAGCTTGGATGAATTTATCGTGATGTCCAACCATGTACATGGCATCCTGCTAATCAATGGAGACTCCAAAACTAAGGTAGGGGCGCAGCATGCTGCGCCCCTACGGCAAGATAGACTGCAAGTTACTCCTGGTTCTCTCGGTGCGATTGTGCGTTCGTATAAATCAGCTGTCACAAGACTGATTAGAGAAAAATTAAGCAGGCCCGATTTCGTAGTCTGGCAACGCAATTACTACGAAAGAGTGATTCGCAATCAACAAGAGTTGGAGCAGACTCGCTTCTATATACATCACAATGCTGTTGAACGTGATTGAGCAGAAATTTTATGCGTCACTCAGTTGCATCTGTTTCGTTATCCCATCAGAAGGAGGAACCATATGGAAAAGACCACACTTTCACGACTTGGTTCTTTGATCGCTTTATTCGCACTTATGGTCCTGCCGCTCGCCAGCTGTGGCGACGGTGAGATCACCGGCCCTGGCCTCTTCCGCATGGATGGCGCCGAGCTGCACAAGATCCTGGTGGCGGTCGCCGCCGTCTGTGCTGCCCTGGGCTTGTTCTATGTCACACGCAACGCCCAGATCGGCTTGGGTGGCTTGGGCCTGGCGGCCTTGGCCATCGCTGCCCTGATGGTGGTGCAGGATGACAATGCTGATACGCAGGTGCGCTATGGCACTTGGGTGGCGGCTGCCGGCTTCCTGCTTACGCTGATCGCCGGCCTCACCACACCGGATTACGTATCCATGCCCGTGCGCAAAACGCCGCGCAAGAAGGTGGCGAAGAAAACCACTCGCCGCCGCTAACAAAAAAGAGCGCCCGCAAGGGCGCTCTTTTTCAAAGACCGTGTCGCCCTGAGCGCAGCGAAGGGCCATCATGGAAGTTGATTTGAGATAGTAGTTTTGATGAAATCGAAAGGGGGAAACCAGATACGGTGAAATTACACCAACTCGATCTGATCACTCACCACTTCAGCATCATGCCAATTGCGCTCCACCCAGGTCACCACCTCCTGCAAGCTGCGCTCGGCAGCCCCGCCGCGCGTATTCACCACCGCGCAGGCCACCACGGCATCCTGCCAGCTGTCCTGCATATCCACCTCGGCCGCCGAAATGTTGAACTCGCGGCGCAGGCGGGCCAGCAGCGGCAGCAGGCGGCTGCGCTTGGCCTTCAGCGAGTCGCTGCCCACGAATCTGAGATGCAGCAACAGCACGCCAACTTTCATGCGCGCATTATATAATCAACTCACTATGGAACGAGTTCGCAGTTGGTTACCGGTGGTGGCTTCCCTGGTGCTGATAGGCATTGTGGGCTGGGGCATGCTCCAGATCCTGGATGTGGTGCGCGGCGCGGCCAATGCCACGCTCAACCCCGTCCAGCAGCTCTCCGAGTCGGTCAGCACCCAGGTGGCCAATGTGCTCAATCCCACGCCCACCGTCATCCCTGACCCGGTGACGATCGTGCATGAGGTGCGCAGCATGGCGCGCCTGGAAACCATCCAGTACTCGGTGGAGAAGATCATCACCGCCGAAACGCGCCAGGGTCTGTTCGGCTTCCTGGTGGGCGACCGGCTCCTGTTCGTCGCCCACGGCACGGTGATCGCCGGCGTGGACCTGCAGAAGCTGCAGCCCGAAGACATGCGCATCGAAGATGGCGTGCTATATGTGAAACTTCCGCCCGCTGAGATCTTCGTCGCCACCTTGGAGAATGACAAGTCATACGTCTACGACCGCGAGCAAGGCGTGCTGACCCGCGGCGACCAGAGCTTGGAAACCGTTGCCCGCCAGGCCGCCGAAGATGAGATCGAGAAAGCTGCGCTCGCAGATGGCATCCTGGATCAGGCCCAGATCAATGCCGAGAACTTTCTGTATCGCTTCTTCTTGCAGCTCGGGTTTCCTGAAGTGATCTTTGAATAAAAAAATGCGCCCGCTAGGGCGCATTTGTTATGCTCGCTCCATCCACGCCGCGCTGGCGTAGCGCTGCGCTTCCCACTCCGCCGCGGCCGTTTCTTCTTCGGGGGTAAGTTGGCTTTCTACCAGATCAATATTCAGCATCTCAGAAAATCCCGCGATAAACGCGGCGGACGCCTCAGCATAGGTAGGCGTGCGGCCAAGGCCTTCTTCGGCCGTGGCGGCGCGCTGGCGTACGCGGGCCGCGCTCTCCTCGCGCTCAGTTTCGCTGGGGTAGACCAGCGCTTCGGTGATGCGGGCAATGTCGCCATACAGCGGCAGGCTGCCGTGCTGCAGCATGCCGCCTTTGCGCCGCGCCTGGGCGCTGCCAATGAGCTTCTTGCCGCCCAGGGTGATCTCATAATCGGAGGGCACTTCAAAGCACACCGGGCCCAGTTCGGCGTTGCCGGGCAGCTGGTGCCCGGTTTGCTGCTCCACGCGCAGGCCCAGCACCTTGAGCGACTGCATCAGCGCGCCGGAGATGCGCCGGTAGCTTTCCAGCACGCCGCCCGTCAGGCGCGGCTCGTCGTTGGCGCCGATGACCGAGTAGGTGAGTTCGTCAATGTGCAGGATGGCGCGGCCGCCGGTGGGGCGGCGCACCATGCCCCAGCCGTTGGCGGCCAGGCGCCCGGTGTCCACATCCGCCAGCGGCTGGCCCAGGCCTAGGGTCAGCGTGCCCGGCGCCCAGTCATACAGGCGCAGGGTGGGCGGGGCTTCGCCCTTGCGTGCCAGCTCCAGAATGGCATCGTCCACCGCCATGTTGCGCGTGCCGCTGGCCGGCGCGTGGCGCAATAACCGCCATTGGGCGCAGGGTAAGGTTTCGCTCATAGGAGGATTGTACTGGCGTGCGGCTAGGGGAAGTAGAAGCCCAGGTGGTTGGCCACCGGGCGCTCGCGGCCCGGCACACCATTGTGGATGGGCGTGTTGAGGAACTCCGGCTGGCCGTCCGCGCCGCGGATCACCAGCGTGCTGGAGCCGCCGCCGTCCATGTTCATGGCGGTGAATACATTCTGCTCCATCATCAGGCCGGCCAGCTCCTGCTCGGTGACGCCTTCGCTGTAGCCGGGCATGCGCCCGTCCACCACGATGATGACCATCTGCGTGCCGTACTGGTTCAAACCGATCGCAGTACGCGGCTCCGGCCCGGAGTTCCTGAGTCCGGGCACGATCTCTTGCACCGAGACCAGCAGGTCAAAGCCGGAGATGGCATTGTGCAGCTTGTTCTCCAATACGTTGATGTCGGCGCTGCCATCTTCATACAGATACAGGATGGGATGTCCCTTGGCCGCCTCGGAATAAACCGTGCTGCGCGAGACCGCGAAGCCAAGCGGGTTGACCCTGTCACCCGGGTCGGGCTTTGAACCCAGCGGCCCAAGATCGAACCAGGGAGTGAAGCCATCACCGTTGATGGCCAGCATGAGGTTGTTCTGTTGCAGGAAATTGGAGGTGGTCTGGGCCGCCACGCGTTGCGTATCCGGGTTGCCTTCAGTGACCATGTTGCGAATCCCAGACATCAGGTCAATCGTGACGACATGGAAAACCAAAGGGCGCGGGCTTTGACGCACCACGCGCATATACACCGCCCCGGGGAAGAGTTCACGGGTTTCGTAGTCAGGCTGGCTGCGGCCAACGCCGGCCGGGTTGAAGCGTCCAAAGTCGCAGGCTATCGCGGCCAGGGCAAGGGCAAGCAGCGCAAGTATTATGCGGCGCGTGGGTGTCAGGGATGCGGGTCTCATACGTTGGATTGTACCTAGGGCAGTTTGCAGATCATGATGAAAGCAAGATAAAAGCAAAACAAGGCAGCGATAGCTGCCTTGTTGGGGGCACGAGCTAGTT
The DNA here is from genome assembly GCA_025808555.1 of Anaerolineales bacterium. Taxonomy (NCBI): domain Bacteria; kingdom Bacillati; phylum Chloroflexota; class Anaerolineae; order Anaerolineales; species Anaerolineales bacterium. Next base: position 1,828,016 of record CP075526.1, read on the forward strand.
TTTTCTTGGGAGCTTTTTGGTTCTTGCGCTCGTCGTGCGCTTTGTCGTTTTCTTTGCCGTCTTCTTCTTGGGAGGCTTTATGACCAACGCCTTCGGCTTGGGCGCCTTGCTGGTCTCCAGCTTATGCATCTCGCTGAAAGCAGCGATGCTCACTTCCAGCATCTTGACGTCTGGCGGGCGGGTGGTGAGTCGTTGCAGGGCCAGGTTCGGGGCGACCAACAGGCGCACGATCGGATTGCGGATGTTGCTGGCCGTCCAGCGCAGGTACTCGTAGGCGATGCCGGCCAGCACGGGTATAAGCAGTACGCGCAGCAGCAGGCGCTGCAGCAACGGTAGCGGGCCGATCAGCGTGAATACCAGAATGGAAAGTACGATCACGCTGAGCAGGAAGGCTGTGCCACAACGCGGGTGCTCCAGCGGGAACCTGGCCACGTTCTTCGGCGTGAGTTTGACGCCTGCTTCGTAGGCGTGGATGGTTTTGTGCTCAGCGCCGTGATAGCCGAAGACGCGGCGGATCTCATCCATGCGCCCAACGGCCCACAGGTAGCCCAGCAGGGTCATGAGGCGAATCAAGCCCTCGAGCAGGTTGCCGGCCAGCGGGCTGAGCGCCAGGTAGCGCTCGGCCAGATGGCCGAGGCCGGCGGGCAGCAGGAAGAACAAGCCGATGGCAAAGCTGAACGAGATCAGCATGGTGATGACCAGCGGCGCGCCTTCAATTTTCTCTTCTTCGCTCTCGGCTTGCACATTGGCAGAGAGGCCCAGCACGCGGCTACCGAGGCCAAGCGCATCCCACAGCAGCAGCAGGCCGCGCAGGAAGGGCACTTTAGCCCAGGGGCTGGTGTAGATCGGGCTCAGCGCTTCACTGTGCAGCACGATCTTGCCGCGCGGATCGCGCATGGCCACCGCCATGAAGCGCGGGCCGCGCATCATCACGCCTTCCATGACGGCCTGGCCGCCATACAGGGGCTTAGGGGCTCTAGTAGCGGCGTCACTGGCGTTCGCAAAGCGAACGCCTCGGCTGGCGTCTGCCTTTTTGGCGCCAGCCACTACTCAGCCAGGTTGTAGATAAAGTGAATGAACGAATCGATCTGCTTCTCCCAGCCGGGGATGTGCATGCGCTCGTTAGGGGAGTGCAGCTGGTCGTCCGGCAGGCCGCAGCCCACATTGATGGATTCAATGCCCAGCTGGCCCTGCAGGTGACCCACCACAGGCACGCTGCCGCCTTCGCGGCGGAAGATGGGCTTGACGCCCCACACCCTCTCCTGCGCCTTGGCCATGGCTTGCACCGCGGCTGAGTTGCGCTCAGAAATGGAGGGCACGGCATCCGAAAGCAGCTTAAGCTCCCAGCTTACGCTGGGGTCAATGGTGTCTTCAATGTACTTGCGCACCAGCTTTTCGATCTCAAACGGATCTTGGTCTGGCACCAGGCGGCACGAGAACTTGGCCATGGCCTTGGCGGGCAACACGGTTTTGGGGCCTTCGGCGGTGTAGCCGGAGAGCAGGCCGTTCACATCCAACGTGGGCTGGGCCGTGGCGCGCTCGTAAGCGCTGAAGTTCTTGTCACCCCATAGGGCCTTGGAGCCGGCCTGTTTGAGATAGAAGTCATCGTTCTGAGGCAAGCGGCGGAAGTCGGCACGCTCCTCTTCCTCCAGCTCACGCACTTTGTCGTAGAAGCCGGGGATGGTGACGCGGCCGTTCTCGTCTTGCATGCTGCCGATGACGCGGGCCAGCTCGTTGGCCGGGTTGCGCACCGTGCCGCCGAAGAAGCCGGAATGCAGGTCCAGGGCCGGGCCAGTGACGTGCAGCTCGAAGTACGACATGCCGCGCAGGCCATAGGTGATCGTGGGCTGGGTGGGGCTGAGCATGCCGGCATCGGGATTGAGGGCAAAATCTGCGGCAAAGGTGTCGGCGTGCTTCTTGATGAACTTGTCCATGCTGGGCGAGCCGGTTTCCTCTTCGCCCTCGATCATGAACTTGATGTTGACGGGAATGTTGCCGGCGTGCAAGGCGGCCTCGATGGCCGCCAGGCTGCCGATGACCTGACCCTTCATGTCAGAGGTACCGCGGCCGTAGAGCAGATCGCCTTTTTCCACAGCTTCGAAGGCGGGCGTGTCCCACAGTTCCATCGGGTCGGCCGGCTGGACATCGTAGTGGCCGTAGACCAGCATGGTCTTGGCGTCGGGGCCGGCGCCTTTCCATTCACCGAAGACCAGTGGGTGGCCGCCGTTATCCAGCAGTTGGATGTTCTCGATGCCCATGCTCTTGAGCTTGTTCACCAGCCACTCTGCGGCGCGCTGGATGTCTGGCTTGTACTGCGGGTCGGCTGAGACGCTGGGGATGGCAACGAGATCAGCCAGCTCCTGGCGGAAGCGGGCGCGGTTGTCTTTGGCGTATTGCAAGGCGGTGCTGCGTGGGTCTGACATGGGGTCTTTTCCTCTCAGGATGCGAATGCTGCAGAGACTGCAGTGAAGGATGTGTCGTAGCGATGTTTCATGTGGCGGTGGCCACCTTCGTATTCTTCGTATTGGAATGCGATGTCCTGCTGGCGCAATTGTTCGGTGAACAAGCGCGCCCCGTAGAGCAAATTATACTCATCGTACCTGCCGCAATCGATGTAGAGCAAGCGCAGCGAACGCAGCGCATCCGCGTGTGTGGCAAGCATGTGCAGCGGGTCGTGTGCCAGCCAACGCTGCCAGACCTCGGGTAGCCAGGCGCCCGTGTGCAGGTCACTGGGCAGGTCAAAGCCCAGCGGCGCGTGCGGGTTGGGGGAGTAGGCCGCCGCCATGGCCAGCAAGTTGAGGGCCGTGTGCGGGGCGCCGCGTTGCAGCGCGAGAGCAGGCTCGGCCAATAGGTTTTGTAAGCCTTCGGGGCCAGCTTTTTCGTAATAGCGCAGCAAGTCGCCAAAATCGGGACGGTACGCCAGCTCAAAATTCAGGTCGGCGCTGTGGGCGGCGGCAAGGCCGAAGGTGGCCGGCTGGCGCATGGCCAGCCGCAATGCCCCATAGCCTCCGGAGCTGTGGCCGACGAGGGCGCGTGCGCCGGGGGCCGCTAGGGTTGGGTACATGCGGTCAATGAAGCTGACCAGTTCCAAAATGCTGTCTTCGTATTGGCCCAGCGCGTCGGAGTTCAGATATTGCGAACCGCCGTAGCGCGTGCTGGCGTCTGGCATGACCACGATCGTGGGCTGCATGGCGCCAGAGGCGATGAGGCGGTCGAGGCGCTGCTGGATGTTCTCTTCCCAGAGGTCATCGTTGAGGAACTTAAGCCCGCGGCTGCCGAAGGCGGCCAGCAGGTAAATGGCCGGATAGTGCTGGCTCTCGTCGTAGCCTGCGGGCAGGTAGACCGGCACGCGGCGAGCCACAGGGTCGCCGAGCGGATTATGCTCCAGGGCTATGCTGTGGAAGTTTTCAATGATGACTTGGGAGCCGGACATTGTCTGCAGATTATAAGGGTCGCTGCAGGCTGATAAAATCAATTAATCAAGACCAATCGGTTAATTGATTATTTTGCGGAGACAGTAACTTGCCTAAAACCATTGCAATCATCGGCGGCACAGGAGCGCTGGGCGCAGGCCTGGCGCTGCGCTGGGCGCACGCCGGGCATCATGTCATCGTCGGTTCGCGCACCGCGGAGAAGGCCCAGGCCGCCGCGGCCGAACTCAATGCTGAGCTTGGCCGCGACGCAATCAGCGGCATGGAGAATGCGGCCGCCGTGGCCGCCGCCCAGCTCGCCATCCTCACTGTCGAGCAAGACGCCCACGAGGCCGCGTTGGCTGCGGTGAAAGATGCGCTGCAAGGCAAGATCCTGCTGGATGCCACAGCACGGCTCAGCTTTCCTGCGCTGACGCCGCCGGCGGCCCCCGCCGCCGCCCGCCAGGCCCAAGACCTGCTGGGGGAGGGCGTGCGCGTGGCGGCCGCCTTTCAAACCGTGCCCGCGGCCGGGCTGCGCAAGAACATTGCGCAGCCACTGGATAGCGATGTGCTGGTGTGTGCCGATGACATGACCGCGGCCGAGGCCGCCCTGGAACTGGTGCAGGCCGCAGGTCTGAACGGCTATTACGCTGGTAAGCTCGACAATGCCATCACGGTAGAAGGGCTGACCAGCATTCTGGTGAGCATGAACAAGCACTACAAATCGCGCCACGGCACCATCAAGGTTGCCGGCATCCCCAAACCCTAGACCGTGAAGCCGCTCGTACTTACGCCACTCCTGGGCCTGCCGCTGGTGCAGCCGGGTGATGACCTGGCTGCGCTGCTGCTGGCTGCGATCCTGCGCCAGGGGTTGACCCTGCAGGATGGCGACATAGTGGTGCTGGCGCAGAAGATCGTCTCCAAGGCCGAGGGCCGCTATCGCGCCCTTAGCGAAGTGACGCCGAGTGAACGTGCGTTGGAGCTCGCCACACTGACCGAGAAAGACCCGCGGCTGGTGCAGTTGATCCTTGACGAGAGCAACGAAGTGCTGCGCGCCCGCCCAGGCCTGCTGATCGTTGAACACCGTCTGGGATTCGTTAGCGCCAACGCCGGTATAGACCACTCCAACTTGCCCGGCTCAGATGAGGATGCGCACCTTTTGCTGCCCGAGGACCCGGACGCCAGCGCCGGCCGCCTGCGTGCCACCCTGCAAACCGCCAGCGCTGCGCAATTGGGTGATGCCAGCATTGGCGTACTCATCATTGATTCGCATGGCCGCGCCTGGCGCGAGGGCACGCTGGGCGCCACCATCGGCCTGAGCGGGTTGCCCGGCCTGGTGGACCTGCGCGGCACGCCAGACCTGGCGGGCCGTCCGCTGCGCGTGACGCAGCTGGCCGCCGCCGACGAGCTGGCCGCCGCCGCCAGCCTGGCCATGGGCCAGGCGGCTGAAGGTTGCCCGGCCGTGCATGTGCGCGGCTTCCCCTACGCCCTGCGCGAGGCTAGCCTGGGCGAACTGCTGCGCCCGCGTGAGCGCGACGAGTTTCGGTAAGATAGGCTGGCAGCCGATCATCTAACTATCATTGCTTGCAAAGGAGCATACCCATGAACAAAGTGCCCGAAAATTTCCAAGACCTTCTCAAGGATGAAACGCGTGCCTTCGTGTTCTTGGCGACCACGCTGCAAGATGGTTCACCCCAGGTGAGCCCTGTCTGGTTCAACGTCGAAGGTGAGCACATTGTGGTCAATACCGCCCGCGGCCGCCTCAAGGACAAGAACATGACGGCGCGTCCCAATGTAGCCCTCAGCATTCCTGACCCCAAGGACCCTTATCGCTACATTCTGATCCGCGGCATGGTGGATGAAGTGACCGAAGAGGGCGGTTACGAGCACATCAACAAGCTCTCCCACATCTACGACGGCAAGGATTTTCCCAAACGTCCCGGTCAGGTGCGCGTGATCTATAAGATCAAGCCGAAAAAGATCTTCACCAGCGGAGGCTGATATGAGCATTGCAACCCTGCTTCCCGAAAAGTACCGTTATCTCCTGCAGGATGAGACCCAGGCATATGCCTGGGTGGCCACCGCGTCTGAGGACGGCCAGCCTCAACTGACCTGTGTGTGGTTCAACACGGATGGTGAGCACATTCTGTTCAATACGACGGATAGATCCGCCAAGTACAAGCTGTTGAGCAAGAATCCAAACATCGCAGTAGCGATCCCTGACCCCAAGAATCCCCATATGTACTTTCAGGCGCGCGGCCGGGTGGAGATCACCACCGTGGAGGCGGTTGAGCACACCCATCAGCTCTCACGCAAATACACCGGGCAGGATTTCAAGCTCTTCCCTGGCGTGGAACGCATGAAATTCATCGTACACACGGACAGCATCACGCTGTGGCCGCCCCAGAATTAGCCGCTGCCGATCTGCAGGCCTGGCTGCGCTCGCGGCGCTCTACGCGCCGCTTTACGCAGCAGGCAGTGCCGCGGGCGTTGCTCGAGCGCCTGATCGAGACGGCTACCCACGCGCCTAACGCTCACAACCGCCAGCCTTGGCGGTTTGTGATTCTGGAGAGCGAAGACAGCCGCCAGCAATTGGCGGCCGCCATGGGGCAAGAGTTTGAATCCGCGTTGCAGGCCGAAGGCTTGAGCGCTGAGCAGATCGCGGCCCAGTTGGCCCGCTCGCAGGTGCGCTTGCAAGAGGCGCCGGCCGCGATGCTGTTGTGCCTGGATACCAGCGTGCTGAATACGTACGCCGACCCGGCGCGCACCCAGGGCGAGCAAGCCATGGCGATGCAGAGCGTGGCCTTGGCTGGCGGGCAGTTGTTGCTGGCCGCTCACGCCGAAGGCCTGGGCGGCGTGTGGGTGTGTGCGCCGTTGTTCGCTCCGGAGGCAGCGCGCTACGCGCTGGCGCTGCCGGATAGCTGGCAGGCGCAGGGCGTAGTGTTGCTCGGCTACCCTTCGGGCGAGCCCAAGCCGCGGGAGCGCCACAGCGTGAATGAAGTCACGTGCTGGGTGTAGTGCAAGTAGAATGTGCCCATGCCTAGCCCTTTGATCGGTGTTACCACCCGCAACGGGCGTTCTGACCTGTATCAGAACGATGTCATTCAAACCCCGCGCCCTTACAGTGAAGCGCTGGTGCGTGCCGGGGCCATTCCCGTGCTGATCCCGCTCAATCTGCCGCTGGATAAGTTGAGTGAACTGTTGGGGGGGTTGGATGGGCTCGTGTTCACTGGCGGTGGCGATATTGAGATCCATCGCTTTGACGGCGAGCCGCACCAGAAGCTGTATGACCTGGATGCAGAACGTGATGAGATCGAAATTCAGATGGTGCGCCAGGCCGCGCAAGACAACAAGCCTTTTCTGGGCATCTGCCGCGGTTTGCAAATTGCCAACGTAGCCTTTGGCGGCACGCTATACACGCATATTCCTGACCAGCTGCCAGGCGCATTGCAGCACACCAACTTTCCGGACCATCCGTGGGATTATTTGGCGCATCCGGTCCAGGTGAGCGAAGGCAGCCGCCTGGCCGAAATTCTGGGCGAGCCGATCGTGCAGGTCAACAGCCTGCATCACCAGGGCATCAAAGAACTGGCGGCAGACTTCAAAGCAGTCGCCAGTGCGCCGGATGGCCTGATTGAAGCAATCGAGCTTCCGGAGCATCCCTTCGCCGTGGGCGTGCAGTGGCATCCTGAGTGTTTGCCTCAGGATGCCCGCATGCAAAGCCTGTTCCGCGCCCTTGTGCGCGCCAGCCAGTAACGCCATGAAAGTGCTTGCACTGGCTGGCGGAGTGGGTGGCGCCAAACTGGCTGATGGCCTGGCACAAGTATTGCCACCTGAAGACCTGACGATCATCGTCAATACAGGGGATGACTTTGAGCACTTTGGCCTCACCATCTGTCCTGACCTGGATACGGTTTGCTACACACTGGCCGGCCTGGCCAACCCGCAAACCGGCTGGGGCCGCGTAGGCGAGACCCAGCAGGCCATGAACAGCGTGGAGTTGCTCGGCGGCCCCACCTGGTTCTGGTTGGGCGACCGTGACCTGGGCACCCACCTGGAGCGCACGCGCCGCCTGCGCGCCGGCGATGCGCTCAGCGCCATCACCGCAGACTTCTGCGCGGCGTGGGGCATCCGCACCCGCGTGCTCCCGATGAGCGACCAGCCCGTGCGCACCTTCGTGAGCACGAATGAAGGCGAACTGGCCTTTCAGGAATATTTTGTCGCCCGCCGCTGCGAGCCGGTGGTGAGCAGCTTCCGTTTTGACGGCGTGGCGCAGGCGCAGCCCGCCCCCGGCGTGCTGGAAGCTGCGGCCGCCGCCGACCTGGTGGTCGTGTGCCCATCCAACCCCTGGGTGAGCGTTGCGCCGATCCTGGCGGTGCCCGGCTTGCAGACCGCCCTGGCCGCCAAACCCATCATCGCCGTCTCGCCCATTGTGGGCGGGCAGGCCATCAAGGGCCCGGCGGCCAAGATGTTCAGCGAGTTGGGCATCGTGCCTAGCGCGCTTGCGGTGGCGCAGCACTACGGTAGCTTGCTACGCGGATTTGTATTCGATGAGGTGGATGTTGAGCAAACCGAAGCCATCGCCGCGCTCGGTATAATCCCTATGTCAACTGCCACTGTGATGAAGGAACGCGCACACCGTGTTCAACTGGCCAACGAAGTCCTCGCTTTTGGTCGTAACCTGCTCAGTGCATGACCCCACTAGCTAGCCAAAGGAACGTGCATGTCAATTTGGGCGATTGTTCCCGTTAAACCCTTGCGCCGCGGCAAATCCCGTCTGGCCTCGGTGCTCTCCGAAGATGACCGCGCTGCGCTCAACGAGCGCATGCTGCTGCACACCATTGATGCGCTCAAGAGCGTCGAAGCGCTGGGCGAAGTGCTGGTGGTGAGCCGAGATCCCGCGGCCCTGGCGCTGGCGCGCGAGCGCGGCGCCCGCACGCTGCAGGAGGACGGCGCGCCGCACCTCAACGTAGCCTTGCAGCGCGCCACGGCCGTGGCGCAGACCTATACTGCCACCAGCGTGCTGGTGGTCCCGGCAGACCTGCCGCAGCTCAGCCCGGCTGATGTGGCTACCATGCTGCAAGCCGGCAGCGAGGCGCCCGGCGTGGTGATCGCTCCTGACCATCATCATGAGGGCACCAATGCTCTTTACATTAACCCAGCTGGGTTGATCGAGTATGCGTTTGGCGAAGGCTCGTTCGCCACGCACAGCGCCAGGGCCGGCGCCGCCGGAGCGCAGTTGCATATCGTTGAGTTGCCATCGCTCTCCCATGACGTGGACGTTCCAGAGGATCTGGATTTTCTTCAACTCAGAATGGAAAACGAAGGCGGAGTGAATGCTGGCTAATAAGCTCCCCAACTCGCGTAATTGCTTCGCTTGCGGCATGGAGAATCCGATCGGCCTCAAGCTGGAAATGTATGCTGATCCGGTACAGGAGGGCGGGGTAGTGTGCAATTACACTGTGCCCAGGGTCTATGAAGGCTACCCTGGCCTTGTGCACGGCGGGGTCATCAGCACCATTATGGACGAGGCGGTCAGCCGCGTGTTTATGCTGCAAGACCATAATCGCTTCATGTATACCGCCCGCCTCACCACCAAGTTCCGCAAGCATGTTCCGGTAGAGCAGCCCCTGCGTATCACGGGTATTGCGGTCAAAGACCGCGGCCGTGTGGCTGAAGCCCGTACCGCCATCTACGATGCCAGCGGTGAGCTGTTGGCCGAAGGCGAAGCCCTGATGGTCGCCCTGCCTCCGGAGGATCTGGAAGGCGTTGCGCTGGATGAGCTCGGTTGGCGCGTGTATCCGGATTCAGAATAGCATGAGCGAAGTAACCCTAAAAGGCAACACCCTGCGCATTGGCGCCGCAGCCAGCCTGCAAGCGCTGGCCGAATCTGCCGGCTTGCAGCCCGCGTTGTATGACGCGATTGCGCGTGACGCCGAGCTAGCTGCCAGCCAGCTTGCGCTGCCGCAACTGCTCGCCGCCAGCGGCGGCTCGCTGCTGGCCGCCGCTATGCTGGCCCTGGACGCCGAGCTTGAATTGCAGGACGGCGCCGCCCAAAGCTACGGGAATTGGCTGGCCTTGCGTGCCACGGCGGGCGAGCCGGCCGTGGCCGCCCTAAGCTTCAGCACCGCCGCCCGTTTGGAGAGCTTCGTGGCCGACGGCGCCTGGCTGGTTCTGGCGCGCTGGCCGGCTGGCCGCACGCGGGTCGCCATCGGCGGCTGGGGCTCTGCGCCGCTATTGGCCATGGACGGCCGCGAGGCCAGCGGCATCCTGGAAGCCGCCGAGAACACGCTGATGCTGGCCGGCACCGGCTTACCCGAGGACGAACCCCGCCTGGTGGTGGTGCGCGAGCTGGCCGAGCAGGCGCAAGCTTCTATTGCTGCTTAAGCTTCAAAGCTCGCTGATGCTTGAGTGCTTATAATATCGGCCACATGTGGTCTCATTACATCACCGCTCACACTGTTGAAGATGCCTTGGCTGCTCTGGCGCAGCATGGCAGCGCGGCGCGCATTGTAGCCGGCGCAACTGACCTGATCGTTGAATATGAACTGGGCGCCCGCAAGGGCGTGCATACCCTGATCGACGTCACGCGCATCCCCGGGCTCAACGCCATCACACAGGGCGGCGATGGCCGCATCCACCTCGGCCCTCTGGTGACGCACAACGATTGCGCTGCCAGCCCGCTGCTGCGCCAGCAGGCGCTGCCGCTGGCGCAGGCCGCCTACCAGGTGGGAGCGCCGCAGATCCGCAACCGCAGCACCGTGGCGGGCAATCTTATCACCGCCTCCCCAGCCAACGACACCATCCCGCCGCTGATCGCGTTGGGCGCTAGCGTGGTGCTGCGCTCACAGTCCGGCGAGCGCAGTGTGCCGTTGGCCGAGTTTTATACCGGCGTGCGCAAGACCGTCATGCAGCCGGTCGAGATGCTGGTGGATATAAACTTCCCGGCGCTTGACCCAGCCAGCCAGCGCGGTGCCTTCATGCGCATGACCCTGCGCCGCGCCCAGGCCATCTCGGTCATCAATGCGGCCATCGTGCTCACGATGGATGGCAGCGCGGTCAGCCGGGCTACGATTGCGCTGGGTGCGGTGGCCCCGACGATCATTCGTGCACCCGAGGCCGAAGCCTACTTGGCTGGCAAGCCCCTCACCGAAGAGACGATCGTCCAGACGGCACAGCTGACCCAGGCCGCGGCCACGCCCATTGGCGATATCCGCAGCTCGGCTGATTACCGCCGCGAGATGGTGCGTGTGGCCACGGCCCGCCTGCTCGAAGAGCTGGCCCAGCCGCAGCCGCCAGAGCGTATTCCTGAAAGTCCGGTCTTGCTGGCGAAGCCAAACGGTGAGCCAATCGGTCAATCGATTGATCGATTATTCGATGCCACGGCCATCAAAACTAACATCAATGGCACACAGTATTCCTTTGAAGCAGGCCACGAGAAGACCTTGCTGCGCTTGCTGCGCGAGGACGCGCTGCTCACCGGCACCAAAGAAGGTTGCGCAGAAGGGGAGTGCGGCGCTTGCACCGTGTTCATGGATGGCAAGGCGGTGATGAGCTGCCTGGTGCCTGCCCCCCGGGCCAACGGCGCCAACATCGTCACCATTGAGGGCTTGGCAAATGAAGACGGCGAGCTGCACCCCGTGCAGCAGGCGTTCATTGACCATGCTGCTGTGCAGTGCGGTTATTGCACTCCAGGTTTCGTAATGTCGGCGGCCATGCTGCTGCATGAGCATCCGCAACCCACCCGCCAACAGGCGAAAGAGGCGCTGGCGGGCAATTTGTGCCGCTGCACTGGCTATTATAAGATTCTGGATGCGGTGCAAGCCGCCGCCACTACGGAGATCCAATAATGTTATTGCGCAAACCTACTCGTGATCCCTTCCCCTGGCGCGTGCACCCCATCTGGCGCGGCATTGGCTGCATTTTGTTGATCGTGCTGCCGGTGGTTGCTTATGGTTTCACTGACTTGATCGTGGCCTGGGCTTTGGCCAACAACCATACGCTCGCGGAAGGCGCCCGCGCCAATCCTGATCTGCTTGCCAGTCCTTATTTCAAAGGCGTCTTTACGCTGGTGCTCACGCTGATCCTGTATCTGGTGTTCTCCATTTTGGGTTCGATCGTCTATTCGCTGGCAGGCGGCCCTCTGAACGAAGAAGTGGCCACCATGACGCGCGGACGCTACGAATAAATGAGCAGGCTAAGAACCAGCGCCATCGGCCAGTCACACGGGCGCATTGACGCCCACGGCAAAGTGACCGGCCAGACCCTCTATCCGGGCGACATCAACAAGCCTGACCAATTGCACGCCAAGGTGCTGTTCGCTGGGCGGCCGCACGCCATCATCCATTCCATCGATACCGCCGAGGCCGAAGCCTTGCCCGGCGTCGTCGCCATCTTCACCGCCAAGGATGTGCCGGTCAACGAATACGGCCTGATGGTGCAGGACCAGCCGGTGCTGTGCGGGCCGGGCTCCAGCAAGCCGTATGCCGAGCGTGTGCGCTTTGTAGGTGACCAGGTCGCCTTCATTGTGGCCGAGACCGAAGCCATCGCCGCCGCGGCGCGCAGCCTCATCAAGGTCGAGTATGAGGACATGCCTGTGCTCACCGACCCTGAAGAGGCCATGCAGCCAGATGCCTTGCGCATCCATCCCGATAGCGACAATACCTATCACCGCTACCGCGTGCGTTACGGCGGCGACATTGAGGCTGCTTTTGCGCAGGCCGACGTGATCGTAGAAGGTGAGTACCGCACGCCGGTGCAAGAGCACGCCTACCTGGCACCCGAAGCCGGGCTGGGCTATATCGACGAGCAGGGGCGCGTCACCGTTGAAGTGGCCGGCCAATGGGCGCACGAAGAGCGCATGGCCATTGCTCATGCGCTCGGCTTGGCTGACGAGCAGGTGCGTGTCATTCACCCTGCGATCGGTGGCGCCTTCGGTGGGCGTGAGGACATGTCCATCCAAATCGTGCTGGGCCTGGCCGCCTGGCGTCTACACCAGCGCGGCATACATCGCCCGGTCAAGATCATTTGGAGCCGCTATGAGTCCATGATCGGGCATCACAAGCGCCACCCCTACATTATTCGCTCCAAGTGGGGCGCCACCAAGGATGGAAAGATCATTGCCGCCAAGTCGGAAGTCATCGCCGACTCGGGACCGTACATCTACACCTCCGTCAAAGTGCTGGGCAATGCAACGCTGCTGGCTACTGGCCCGTATGTGATCCCCAACGTGCATGTTGACGCTTGCACGGTGTACACCAACAATATTCCCAATGGCGCTTTCCGTGGCTTTGGTGGGCCGCAGGGTGCGTTCGCGTCCGAGTCGCAGATCAACAAACTGGCCGACGCGCTGGGCATGGACCCCGTCAAGCTGCGCATGCTTAACATGGCGCTGGATGGCGACATCCTGGCCACCGGCGTCAGCCAGCCGCCCGGCGTCTCGCTGGACAAAGTGGTGGACGCGTGTGCGCGGGCGGCCGGCTGGCAAGAACAGGCCGGCGTCTGGCAGCGCAGCCCGGCTGCCTGGCCGCAGTTGCCGGCGGCCCCGGCGCACATCAAGCGCGGCGTGGGCATTGCCTGCGGCTTCAAGAACGTAGGCTTCTCGTTTGGCTTTCCCGAACGGGCGTACGCCACGATCGAGATCCACGGCCAGGCCGAGATCGAACGAGTCGTGCTGCACCAGGCCGGCTCCGATGTAGGCCAGGGGGCGCACACCGCCTTCCGCCAAATGGCGGCCGATGCGGTCGGCGTGCCGGTGGACATGGTCGAGATGGTGGTGGCGGATACCGCCGTCACGGGCGACTCGGGCTCGGCTTCCGCTTCGCGTCTGACCTTCATGGCGGGCAATGCCATCCGCGGCGCGGCGGATGCCGCGCTGCAGCGCTGGCAGGACGAAGAGCGCCCGGCCATCGCCGAGTTCAAGTATGTGCCGCCGCCCACAACGCTGCTGGATGCCCAGACTGGGCAGGGCGATCCTGTGTTTGCCTATGGCTATGTGGCCGAGGCGGTGGCGGTGGAAGTGGACACCCAAACCGGCGAAGTGCATATCACCGATGTTATCTGCGCTGACGATGTGGGCAAGGCGATCAACCTGCAGCAGATCGAAGGCCAGATCGAAGGCGCCGTGGTGCAGGCCGCTGGCTACACCTTGATGGAGAATTTCATTCAAGAGGGCGGATACACCAAGACCCCCTTCTTCTCAAATTATCTGATCCCGACTGTGATGGATGTGCCCGACCGCGTGCAGTCGCTCATTCTGGAGTTCCCCGACCCGAATGGGCCGTGGGGCGTGCGCGGCATGGCTGAGATGCCTTACATCCCCTTCTCGCCTGCGGTCACCGCCGCGGTCTACGATGCCACCGGCGTATGGATCGACCAGTTCCCGCTGGTGCCCGAGCGTGTGCTGCGCGCCCTGGGTAAACTGCCCAGCTAGCCTGATGTCATTCGTTGAGCGCGTGCTCTACGGCGAGCGGGAACGGCTGGGCCGCCAAAACCGGGCTGGCCTACCCGGCGCGCTGGTTCAGCTCTCAGACGGCAAGACATATTACGAAAGCGCCGGGCCTGCCAGTGGCAAGCCGGTGGTGCTTATTCATGGCTTCTCAATGCCCAGCTTTATCTGGGATCCTACGTTCGCGGCGCTGGCCCAAGCCGGCTTCCGCGTCATTCGCTATGACCTATATGGCCGTGGCTGGTCTGACCGGCCGGAGGCGCGCTACGACAAGGCGCTGTTCGTGCGCCAACAGGCTGAGTTGCTGGATGAGCTGAAGATCTCGCAGGCCAGCCTGGTGTCGCTCTCGATGGGCGGCGTGGTGGCGGCAGAATTTGCCTTCCGCTTTCCTAAGCGTGCAGACAGGTTGAGCTTTGTAGACCCGGCGGGTTTTGACCTGGGGCTGCCGCCCGCCGTCAAGGCCGTCTTCTTGCCGCTGGTGGGCGAGGTGCTGCTCGGCATGCTGGGACGCATGGGGCGCAAGCCGCTGCTTGAAAGCATGCTGGCTGATTTTTACCAGCCTGCGCCCGAGGCGATTGTTTCTTTCTCACAACGCTATTTTGAGCAGATGAAGTACCGCGGCTTCAAGCGCGCTTTGCTCTCCTCGTTGCGCAGCGGCATGCTGGATGAAGATCTGCTGTTGTTCCAACGCCTGGGTGAAAGCGGCAAGCCGGTGCAGCTTTTTTGGGGCGAGCTGGATGAAACTGTCCCTTTCCGCCACGCACAGACCTTCGTTAATCTGGTGCCGCAGACTGAATTCCACCCCATTGCCCAGGCTCGCCACATCCCGCACTTTGACCGTCCTGAAGTGGTGAACCCACTCCTGATCGAGTTCCTCGCTCGAGGCGCGCAATGAGCGAGCAGATCGCCGGCGTCATTCTTGCGGCGGGTGAGTCCAAGCGGCTTGGTCAACCCAAGCAGCTATTGGATTGGAAGGGTAAGCCCTTCGTGCGCCAGGTGGCCGAAACCGCCCTGGCGGCGCGGCTGGACCCGGTGGTTGTGGTCACCGGCGCGGCCGCGGCCGAGGTGTCGGCCGTGTTGGATGGACTGCCAGTGCGCATTGTGCACAATGCGCACTGGGCTCAGGGGCAAAGCAGCTCAGTGAAAGCCGGCCTGGCGGCTGTGCCGCCCCAGGCCGCCGCGGCCATCTTTATGGTGGTGGACCAGCCGCAACTTCCGGTGCGGCTGCTGGATGCGCTGCAGGAGCATTATGCTGAACAGCGGCCGCCGATCATTGCCACCTTGGTGGATGGCAAGCGCACCAACCCGGTACTGTTCGACCGCAGCACCTTTGCAGATTTTGACAGTCTGGAAGGCGACACAGGTGGCCGCGCCCTGTTCTCAAAGCACCAGGTGACCTGGTACCCCTGGCTGGACACTTCGCTTGTGTTCGATGTGGACACGTCGGAGGATTACGAGCGCCTGCTGCGCTTCTTCAGTTGATGCGCGCCTTTATCGCCTTCGAGCTGCCTGATGAATTACGCGCCGCAGTAGCGGCCATTAGCGTCGGCCTGCGCAACAGTTTGCCTGATGCGCCGTTAAGTTGGGTGCCGGCCAGCAATATGCATCTCACGCTCAAATTCCTGGGTGAGATCTCGCCCGCGCAAGTGTCGGCCATCCAGGCTGTGTTGCAGTCGCTCGCCGAAAGCTATTCGCCCATTCCCATATCGTTCAGCGGTCTGGGTGCATTTCCAA
The DNA here is from genome assembly GCA_025808555.1 of Anaerolineales bacterium. Lineage (NCBI taxonomy): Bacteria > Bacillati > Chloroflexota > Anaerolineae > Anaerolineales > Anaerolineales bacterium. Next base: position 1,843,607 of record CP075526.1, read on the forward strand.
ACCTACGCCGCCCGCGTGTGCTGTGGGCAGGCTTGCAGACGCCAGCTGCGCTAGCGCAGCTGGCCGCCGAAGTGGAAGCTGCGCTGCAGGCGCACGGCTTCGCCCGCGAGCCACGCGCCTTCACGCCGCACCTCACGCTGGCGAGGGTGCGCCGTGAGGCGCAGCCCGCCCAGCTGGCAGGTTTGCAGCCGGCATTGGCACAGCAAGGTGTGCCAGCCGCCAGCGGCCTTCTCGAACAGCTTGTGCTGTTCGAGAGCCAGCTAAAACCCAGCGGCGCCGTATATAATTCTCTTGTGCGAATTCAATTGCACACCAAAGGATAAGTATTTGGACCCATTAGAACTGGCTCGAAAAATCGTAGACGCCCTGGAAGACAAGAAGGGCGAGGATATTCTGGTATTGGATCTGCGCAACCAGGCGCCGATCACTGATTACTTTGTGATTGCCTCTGGCACCAGCGAACGTAACCTCAAAGCGCTACAGGATGCACTGGTGGATGAAATTCGCCCGCAAGTGAGCTTCAAGCCGCGCCTGGAGGGTAAACCCGGTGAAGGTTGGCTGCTGGCGGATTTTGGCAGCGTGATGGTGCATCTCTTCTCGCACGCCCAGCGCGACTATTACCGCCTGGAAGATCTCTGGACCGAAGCCAAGGTCGTGTTGCACTTGCAATAGCACGAAACAAAAAAAGCGGCCCACCGGGCCGCTATTTTTGATGCTCACGAACTGTTACTTGCCTTCAAACACCCACTTGTCGATCTCGCGGGTCCAGCTTACCAATTCCTCGGGCTTGAACCATAGGCCAACTTCGCGTTCGCCAGTCTCAGGCTTGTCGGAGGCGTGGGTAAGGTTACGGCCAACTTCCAGGCCGAAGTCGTGGCGAATGGTGCCGGGGGCGGCTTCGGTGGGGCGGGTGGCACCCATGGTCTGGCGGATAGCGGCTACGGCGTTGGGGCCTTCCCAGGCCATGGCCATCACCGGGGCCGAAGTGATGTACTCCACCAGGCCGTTGTAAAAGGGTTTGCCGTTGTGCTCGGCGTAGTGTTCCTCGGCGAGGGCCGTGCTGACCTGCATGAACTTGGCGCCGGCCAGGCGCAGGCCGCGGCGTTCCAGGCGGGCAATGATCTCACCCACCAGCGCACGTTGCACACCGTCCGGCTTTACCAGTACTAGACTGCGTTCCAATGTTCCTCCACAAAAAATGCTCAGAATTTTATTCTGAGCATTTTACCAAGTAAGCACGGGCTGCTTGCGCTACAGCAGGGCTTTTGCGCGGCTGTAACAATCCAGCGCCTCGGTCAGCTCGTTGTTGCGCATATAGGCATCGCCCAGGGTTTGCCAAACGGCTACCTGGCGTGGGAAGCGGCGCGAGGCGGCCCGCAGATCAGCGATCACATCGTCAAGGCGGATGCGGCGGCGCAGGAAGTAGCTGTAAGCTTCGGCGGCATCGTTGATGTTGCCGTAGCTCAGCGCCTGGCGAGCGCCAGCCAGGCGGTCATCGATCTCCTCGGGCGAAAGGCCGCGGCTGCGCTTGCGAGCCGGGCGCCGGGGCTCAACTGCGGCAGCGCTGGCCCCCGCATAGGCAGGCTCGGTAGTTGCCACAGGTTCGACAACGGGCTCAAGCTGCGGGTCTGGCTCAATGCGGCTGGTCGGCTCAGGTTGCGCAGGCTGGCTGGGCTCGGGAGTAGCTTCTGGTTCGTGCGGCGCGTTTTCACCGTGCGGCGCGTCTCCGCCGTACGGCACGTCTCCGCCGTACGTATCTTCGTCATCACCATCCTCTTCAGCCAACGAGACGTACTCAGTTTGATCGGTCTCGGCTTCGACTTCTTCCGGTTCGTCTGGCTCTTCAGCCACGGGTTGGTTAGTGCTGCCGGAGAAGGTGATGGTCTCGTATTCCACTTCTTCATCTTCAGCTTCAAGGTCAGCCGGCGGCTCAGCTGCGGCTTGTGCCGCACTCGGAGTATCCGGCAGTTGGCTGGCCGGCACCCAGGTGGGCTCGATCGCCGGCGGTGGAGCCGTCTCGTCTTCGCGCGCCTCTTCGGCGGGCCACTCAACGCTAGCCTCGGCTGGCTCGCTGGCCGGCTGCGGGGGCGCAGGCGGCAGGCCGCCGGTGCCGCCATTGGCTTCCTGCTCGCTCAGTTGGCGCAGCCAGTCCGGTACGTCTTGCGAATGCGTGCTGGGCTGTTGCGCCGCGGCTGGCGGCAGGCTGGCAGCCTGGTCCTGCTCGCGGCTGAGCTGGCTCAGCCAGTCAGGGATCTCATTGCTTTCAGGCTCAGTGTCAGGCGCAGCCTCGGCCTGTAGCTCGCCGGTTGGCTGTGGTTCGTCCTGCGGGCGCAGTTCGCTCAACCAGTCGGGCGCATCGTCCAATTGGCGCGGTACGATCGGTTCGCTGGGGGCGTCCGCGCTTTCGAGTGAGCCGGTGAACTGGCGCAGCCAGCCGGGGGTGGTCTTCTCGACTTCATTGTCAGCGAGCTCGGCTTCGTCTGGCTGACTGAAAGGCGAGTCGACTTCCAGCCCGCTGAGCGCCTCGCGCTCGGCAGGTTCTTCGGTAGGCTCTTCAGTCGCTGCATCCACCGGGTCGGCCGCGGCGGCCAGCTCATCAAGCCAGTTCAGGTTCTCGCTCAATGGAGTGGGAACAGCTTCGGTAGGGGTAGGTGCTGTCTGCTCGGCGCTCAACCACTCAGGCTTGGAGGTGCGGCGCTGCTCGGGGTCGGTGAGCAGCTCTTCCTCGGCCGCGCCGCGTCGCGCCGCCAAACCTTCCAGCCAATTCAGCGTGTCCTGCTCGTCATCGGCGGGGGTAGTTTGGGGGTCTTCGGCCTCGGCTTCTGATTCAGCAGGCTCAGCGAGCCCGGCCGGCGGCTCACTGACCGGCGCATCCTCGGCGTCTTGCCAGCCCAGGGAGTCAAAGCGCTGGGTGCTGTCAGCATCGGCGGCCAGAGGCTCATCGGCCTCTGAATCATCTTGGTCATCTTGCATGCCAGAGCTGGCTTGCAGGTCATTGAGCCAGTTGGCGGCAGGTTCAGTTGGGTGTTTGACAGGCTCAGCCTGTTCTTGAACGGGCTCGTCTGCTTCTGGCGTTTCATCGCCAGCCGGGTCAATAAAGGCGGGCGCATCAGTAAACGCGCTGGCAACGGGACGGGTGGGCTGGGTGTGCTCCAACTCGTTTTCGTTGAGTTCTGCCAGCCATTGCGGAACCTCAGGCTCAGCCTGGCCGGAAGTGGCTGCGGCAGCCTCGGCTGCAGGCTGCTCCTCATCCTCGTTATCCTCGTTGAATCCAGAATCCAGCCAGTTGAGCTCACCGGTGGGCAGCCAGCCGGTCGGCTTGCCGCCAGGTTGGCTGGGGGTCGGTTCCTCGTGTTGCGCGGCGGGCGGGCTGGGTTCAGCCTCAGGCTCGTCTTGCGGCTCGAGATTGAGCGGGCCAGTGGGGTTAAAACCAGCCTGGGCGAACTCTTCAGTCCAGCGTTTGCCGGGCGGCTCGTCAGGCGGCAGAGCCGCTGCGGGAGGCGTGCTGCCCGGGCGCAGCTCGCGCAGCCAGTCTGGGATCTCATCGGGCTGCAGCGCGCCGGTCCTGAATGGCGATTGGTCTGAAGACATGTTGTCTGGCAGCTCATCCATGAAGGCGCTGCCAGCTTCCGGCTCCAGGCCTTCCAGCTGGCTCAGCACGGAACCTTCTTCTGCGGCGGGCTCGTCTTGTGCGTCCGCGCTTTCAACCGAAAGCCAGTCTGGCAGGTCTTCTTTCTCAAAGGCGGCTTCGTGTGCTTCAGCCGTGCGGGCGGGTGCGCCCAGCAGCATCGGGCTGTCGAGCTCCAACGCTTCGAGCATCACGCTCTCAGCAGGCACCTGAGCGACATCTTTGAGAGTGCTGACCTGGGCGGCGTAGGGGTCCAGCTCTTCTACGCGCTCCCAATAGGGGTTGGCTTCCACATCACGCTGGGCGTTGCGCAATATATCCACCATGACGCGGTTGGCGTACAGACAATACGGTAGCTTTTGGATGATCTGGTTGCACATCTCGCTGGCTTCGGCGTGCTGGTTATTCTTGAAGTACATCTCGGCCAGCAGGGTTTGCAGGTCCGGGCGCTGGGCGTCCTCGGCCAGCGCATTACGCAGCTCGCCGATGGCTTGGCTGTAAAGGTCGCCGTGAGAATACATGCGCGCCAGGGCGCCACGCGTCAGGCGCACCTTGGGCGGCTCATAGCCTTCACGCATGCCGAACAGGCGACGCACTTCACCCTGCACGGCCTTGTTGGAAGGCTGTGACTCGAAGGCGCGCTCCATGTGCCAAATTGCGGCATCGAGATGGCCCTCATCCTCGCGGATGATGCTCATGCCGATATGGGCTACGAAATCATCAGGGATGGAAGAAAGCACGCGCTGGAACAGGTCACTGGCCTCGCTATGGCGCTTGCTCTCCAGGTAGGCCTTGCCCATCAGGCGGTAGGTATCTATGTTCTTGGGGAAGGTTTTGAGCACATGGCGGCAGTGGGCCAGGGCGTCTTCGACCTGGTTTGAATCGATGAGATGCTCGATTGCCTGTAAATAGTCGCGTAAATTTGTGGCTGCCATGCTGATTTGGAAAAGTAGTATGCCATTTTAGAGGCATACATGCAAGGAAATGTGCTTCCAACAGCCATGCCTGCTTGCGCAGACATAGCTTTTGAGGCATAAGCAGTATCATTCGCTATATGTCTATTGTGATCGAAGCACAGGGGTTGGGGCGCAGCTATGGCGACTTGGTAGCGGTGGATGCGCTGAACCTGACCGTTATGCAAGGCGAGTTGTTCGCCCTGCTGGGCCCGAATGGGGGCGGCAAGACCACCACGGTGGGCGTGCTGACCACGCTGCTGCGGCCCAGCCGCGGCAGCGCCCGCGTAGCGGGCTACGACGTAGCCCGCCAGCCGGCTGATGTGCGCCGCCGGATCGGTGTGGTGTTCCAGGGGCCGAGCCTGGATGAGCAGCTGACCGCTTGGGAGAATTTGGATTTTCACGCCCGCATCTACAGCATGCCGCGGCCGCTGTTTCGCCAGCGGGCGGCGGAGCTGCTGGCGCTGGTGGAACTGGCCGAGCGCCAGCACGAGCCGGTGCGCAACTTCTCCGGCGGGATGCGTCGCCGGCTGGAGCTGGCCCGCGGGTTGCTGCACCAACCGCAGGTGCTGTTCCTCGATGAGCCCACGGTGGGGCTTGATCCGCAGACCCGTAATGCCATATGGGACTATCTGGCGACCTTGCGCAGGGAAAGCGGCGTGACCGTCTTTTTGACCACCCATTATCTGGAAGAGGCCGAGGATTGCGATCGAGTAGCCATTATTGATCGCGGGCGCCTGGTGGCGCTGGATACATCGGCCGCGCTCAAGGCCGGGCTGGGCGGGGATGTGCTCCACATCCGCGTGGCGGATGGGCAGGCGGCCAGCGCCCTGCTGCACCAGCAGGCGCAGCTGGAAGCGCAGCCCGGGCCGGACGGCCTGATGGTGGAAGTGGCCGATGGGCCGCGACGGATCCCTCAACTGGTGGGCTTGCTGGAGGGAGCGGGGATTGCGGTGCAGGCGATCAATCTGCGCCGTCCTTCATTAGAGGATGTGTTCATCAAGTTGACCGGGCGGGCGATACGGTCGGAGACGGCGGATACCACACAAGCGCTGGGGCGACGGATGGGCCGCGGCGGGCGAGGTGGCCGGTGAGCGCGCTGTATACGATATGGTTGCGCGACCTGACCCGTTTCCTGCGCAACCGCTCGCGGATATTCACTTCGCTGGCACAGCCGCTGCTGTATCTGGCGATCTTTGGCAGCGGGCTGTCTGGCCTGCTATCGGGCACGGCGCCGCTGGGTGGGGTGAGTTTTACGGCGTTCGTGTATCCCGGCGTGATCGGCCTGACGATCATGTTCACAGCGCTGTTCACCGCCATCTCGGTGGTATATGACCGAGAGTTTGGCTTCTTGAAAGAGGTGCTTGTTTCGCCCGCGCCGCGCCTGGCGGTGGCGTTAGGCAAGGTGGCCAGCGGAACAACTATCGCGCTGCTGCAAGGCGTGCTGACCCTGCCGCTGGCCTGGCTGCTGGGGCTGCCGCTGACGCTGGGGCAGGTGGCGGTACTGCTGGGCATCATGGCGGTGCTGGCCGCGGTGTGCACGGCGCTCGGTTTGCTGGTCTCGACGCGGCTGCGCGGTATTGAAGGCTACAACGTGATCATTAATTTTCTGATGATGCCGCTGTTCCTGCTGTCCGGGGCGCTGTTCCCGCTGGCCGGGCTGCCAGTGTGGATGAATATTCTGGTGCGGGTCAACCCTATGGCGTACGCCACTGATGCGTTGCGCCAGGTGGCGCTGGCTGGGGCAGCGGAGCCAGGCTTCCTGGCCGCCAGCCGCCTGCACCCGGTGGGCGTGGATGTGCTGGTCTTGGTGGGCTTCTTTGTAGTGTTCATCGTGCCGGCGGTGCGGGCGTTCAGCAAGCCCGAATAAAAGATTACATTTGAGATTAATACTTTCCCCCGTAAAGTTTGCACTTTTAACTTCCCGACGAATTGGTTAAAACTTTTTGGCATTTTCAGGCTAAAGGCGCGCGTATGATGTGTGGCAAGCAAGCACTGCCATCCCCTGATGCCTGTATAGCTCAATTTGGAGCGGATGGGCAAGAATAAGGCTGGTTGTCAAGGAGTTGCAGAGAAAAAAAAAGCCCCGTTGCAAGCAGCGGGGCTTTTTGGTTTTGCTTGCAGGCTTAGCGACGAGCGTTGGCCTTCTTCTTGGCAACCTTTGCGGTGCTCTTGCTGGAGAGGATGGACCAACCCAGCAGGGCCACCATGACGGCAGCAGCGGCCCATTCACCGGGGCCAAGGCTCTCGATCTGCACCACCACGGGGGCGATGATGACGGAGACCAGGTTGACCACCTTGATCATGGGGTTGAGGGCCGGGCCGGCGGTGTCCTTCAGCGGGTCACCGACGGTGTCACCGACCACGCTGGCCTTGTGGCGCTCAGAGCCTTTGCCCAGGTTCTTCTTGGGGGTCTTGGGCTCATCTTCGATCAGTTTCTTGGCGTTATCCCAGGCGCCGCCGGCGTTGTTCATGAACACTGCCAGCAACTGGCCGGAGAGGATGATGCCAGCCAGGAAGCCACCCAGGGCATTCACACCCAGCAGCAGACCCACCAGAATGGGAGTGACCACCGCCAGGACGGCCAGGGGAACGAGTTCCTTCTGGGCCGCGCCGGTGGAGATGTCAACGGCCTGCTTGTAGTCAGGCTTGACCTTGCCCTTGAGCACGCCGCGGGCGAACTGGCGACGGCATTCCTCAACGATGAGGGCTGCGGCGCGGCTAACGGCCTGGATGGCGTAGGAGGAGAACAGCCAGGGCAGGGCGCCACCGATGAGCATGCCCACGAACACCTGGGGCACGTCAATGCGGATACCGATGGATTGGATCTGTTGTGCCAGCGGCACACCTGCGGCGGCCTGGGCACGGCTTACATCAACCAGGTAAGAGCCAAACAGGGCCACGGCGGCAATGACCGCCGAGCCGATGGCGACACCCTTGGTGATGGCTTTGGTGGTGTTACCCACCGCGTCCAGATCAGCCATGATGCGCTGAGCCTTCTTGGTGGTGGCGTCGGTCTTGCCACTCCACGACATCTCACCGATGCCGTTCGCGTTGTCTGCGATAGGGCCGAAGGAGTCCATGGCCACGTTGTTGCCCGTCAGGGTCAGCATGCCGATGCCGGTCATGGCGACGCCATACAGGATGTAGGTGATCGTCTCGGCGGGGGTGTTGCCGATGCCGCCGAAGAGCAGGATGGACGAGAAGATGGTGGCGGCGATGACGATGGCAGCCCACACGGAGGACTCGTAGCCGACGGACAGACCCTGAAGGATCAGGGTCGCCGGGCCGGTATCAGCTGCTTTCTTGATCTCATCCACCGGCTTCTGGTGCGTGCCGGTGAAGTACTCAGTCATGCGGTCGATCAGGATGGCGAGCAGCACACCGATGGCGACGGCCGCGGGGGTGAGCCACCAGGCGCCGGGCAGGCCGGCATCCTTCAAGTAGAAGAAGGCGGCGGCGAAGAACAGCACTACCGAGATCACGGCGGAGGACAGGAAGCCGCTGAAGATGGCGCTCATGGCCTTGGCAGCGTTGCCTTCCTTGCCAGCCTTGACAGCGTAGGTGCCGATGATGGAAGAGAGCACACCCACACCGCGCACGATCAGCGGGTAGATGATCCACTCAATGTGGCCGGTCAGGGCGTGCAAAGCCACACCCAGGATCAGGCCGGAGACGATGGTGACCTCGTAGGACTCAAAGATGTCAGCAGCCATGCCGGCACAGTCACCCACGTTGTCACCCACCAGGTCAGCTACAACGGCGGGGTTGCGCGGGTCGTCTTCGGGGATGTCGTTCTCAACTTTGCCGACGAGGTCGGCGCCCACATCGGCGGCCTTGGTGAAAATGCCACCGCCGACGCGCATGAACAGCGCCAGCAGGGTGCCGCCGAAGCCGAAGCCCAGCAGGGCGTCAGGCGCGGCGATGCCAAAGTAGATGAAGATGACCGTGCCGCCCAGGAGACCCAGGCCGTCGGTCAGCATGCCGGTGATGGTGCCGGCGCGGTAAGCGATCTTGAGCGCGCCGCCGAAGGAATAGCGCGCCTCAGAGGCTACGCGCACATTGGCGTTGACCGCCATGCGCATACCGATCTGGCCCACCAGCAGCGAGAACACGGCGCCCATTACAAAGCCCACGGCGCGGCCGACACCAATGATGGTGCTGACCTGCTCAAGGCTCATGCCATGGAAGCGCTCGATAGCTTCAGGGGTGGGAGGCACAATGGCCACGGAGAGGTACATGGCCACCGTCAGGATCACGATAAGAGGCACAATGGTTCGCAGCTGGCGAACTAGGTAAGCATTTGCGCCGTCACGGATGGCGCTCCATACCTCTTGCATCTTGGGAGTGCCGGCGTCTGCCGCCATCACTTCCTTGCGCAGCCAGAGCGCATAGGCCAGGCCGAGGATGGCAACGCCAAACACGGCCCAGATGGCTCCGACTTCAAAACTGGTCAAACCTAATTCATACATGCAAATTACTCCTGTGAAATGTGCTGTTTTCCTTAAAAAGCGCCGGTGGCGTTAGGCCGACGGCGCTAGGTTAGGCACTGCAAGGTTTGATTGTAATTTGTGGTTGGGGATTGCGTCAAGCGCAGGCGAGTGGGCCAGCTAGAGCCCTTTGCCGCCCAGAGTCTGCAATTCCACCCGGTCAGACATGCCTGCGATGAGCGGGCGGGCCTGGGCGATCAGGGTCTGGGTGGCTTCATCTTGCAGCGAAGCCTGATGGGCCGCCTGGCTGGTCCATACTTCGCTGACCCAGACGGCATCGGGTTCGCCCGGCTGCCCGCTTACGATATAGATGAGGCAGGCCGGGTTTTGGCGCAAGCCTTCGGCGGCATCCAGCAGGATCTGGCGCAGGGCCGGGCCGTTGCCGGGAGTGGCGGTGAATTTGCCGTGCAAGCCATAGTGCATGGCAAGGATCATACTCTAGATGAGAGGGCTCCTTTTGGGCGTCCTCATTCTTTGGGATTCTGTGCGAAAAAGGTGGAATTTTGCTCATGTAAGCCTTTGAGGAGCCTAAAAAGATTTCGTTGTTGACTCGGCTGTTTGATTCGCTGTATAGTTTCTGTCCACTTGGAAAGCTAAAACAGACCAGCAACAGCACCCGTTGCTGGCTTTTTATGCCACTTTGTTTACGCAGTTCCTTGTGAGTCCCACAATCGAAAGAGCGCCTGTAAGTGCTGAACGAAAAACTCCTTAGCGACATCGTTGAAAACGACCACGATCAAGACCGAGATCATCCTGCAGTTGTCCGTTTAATTGAACTAGGCCGTAAGCAAGGCTACGTCACGATTGATGACATCCTCAACTTCTTCCCTGAAGCTGAGCGTGATGTAGACAAGCTGGAAGAGGCGTTTGCCGCCCTGTTGGGCGCCGGCGTGGCTTATGTGGATGACCCTGAGGGTCTGGAACAAGTGGCCGACGCTGAATTAAGCGACGATGACGCCGAAGAGGAAGAGAGCGAGAGCCGCCGCCAGCGAGAAGCTGACGACAACTATCTGGCCAATATCGACACCGATGACATGATCGGCCTGTATCTGAAGGAAGTGGGGCGGGTACCCCTGCTAACTGCTCCTGAGGAAGTCAGCCTGGCCAAGCGGATCGAGAAGGGCCGGATTGCCCGCGAGATTCTGGCCTCCGGACGGTTGGAAGAGGCTCAGCGTGGCAAGTATCGCTTCAATATTGAGGATGGCTGGGCGGCCCGTGAGCATCTGATCACGGCCAACAGCCGCCTGGTGATCAGCGTGGCCAAGAAGTACATGGGCCGCGGAGTACCGTTCCAGGACCTTATTCAGGAAGGCAATATTGGCCTGATCCGCGCCGCCAAGAAGTTCGATTATCGCCGCGGCCACAAGTTCAGCACCTATGCCACCTGGTGGATCCGCCAGGCGGTGACGCGGGCGATCGCTGACCAGGGCCGCACCATCCGTGTGCCGGTGCACATGGGTGACCAGATCAACAAGCTGCTGCGCGTGCAGCACCAGCTGACCCAGCGCCTGGGCCGCGAACCATCGGTGGAGGAGCTGGCCGCTGCTCTGGATGTACCCGCCAAGAAGGTGGAGAACATGATCCAGGTGGCGCGCCGCCCGCTCTCGCTAGAAACCCCGACCGATGACGAAGAAGATTCGGTGTTGGGCGACTTTATTCAGGATCACGAAGCCCCGGCTCCTGACGACTCGGCCACCTACAACCTGCTGCGCCAGCATCTCGGCGAAGTATTGGACGGGCTGCCGCCGCGCGAAGTGCGCATTCTGCAGCTTCGCTACGGTCTGCTGGATGGCCAGGCGTACACGCTGGAGGAAGTGGGCAGCAAGATGGGCGTGACGCGCGAGCGTGTGCGCCAGATCGAGGCGCAAGCCTTGAGCCGCCTGCGCCACCCGGTGGTGAGCAAGAAGCTCAAAGAATATCTGGGCGAGAACTAGAGCGAATCAAAAGACCTGCCGAGAGGCAGGTCTTTTTTTGTTTGTCGGGTCTACATCACAGTACTGAATTGCTTCCATATCTAGCGAAGTATTCTTCGCGAGTAGCGACCACAGGCAGGAAGAAGGCGGCGGCGAAGTAAACGAGGATGAACGCGCCGCCGGTGACAAGGGCCAATCCAATAAAGATCGTTCGCAGCCAATCGACATTGATATCCGAGTAGGCCGAAAACCCCTGGCAAATCCCAAGGATGTCCTGGCCTTCTTGAATGCGCACCAATCGACGCCGGCCTTTTGGAGGCGTTTGGGCTGAGGCAGGCTCGCCAGCTACGGGACCGACCTCGGCCAGGACAGCGTCAATGTCGGCAAGAGTGAGGACTTGCTCGGCGCTGCCCAGGCGGGCGGCGAGCTTATCACCGATGGATTGCTCGAGATCGCGCAGCACCTCCTCATGGTCAGGATCGGCTTGCAGGCTGTTTTTGGCCCGGTCGAGATAGCGGCGCAGCCCGTCGTAAGCATCCTGCTTGGCTTTGAAGCTGGCGGTGTGGCCGCTAAGGGTAATGAGTACTAAATTCTTCACTGTCTATTCTCCTAGTTTATTGATAAGTGTGGTCAGGTATTTCCAGTAGGCATTGAACTCAGTCAACTGCTTACGCCCAGCGGGGGTCAGCTTGTAATACTTGCGCGGCGGGCCTGAGTCCGACTCCTGCCATTCGTAATCCAGTAGCTCATCGCGACGCATCTTGCTGAGCAGCGGGTAGAGCGTACCTTCCTGGGTGGCGAAGTCGGTCTGGCTCAGACGCTGCAGGATGTCTGCGGCATAGACCTTGCCGGCCGAAACGATCACCAGGATCAGAAATTCCAGCAAGCCCTTGCGCAAAGGGGTAAGTTTGGGGGACGTTGTCATGCAAGCTACCTTGTTGAATAAAGGTACTATGACATATGCTAGTTTGTCAAGAGGGAATTTTGAGCTAGGGCAAACGTTGGTAGAGCGCCAAGCCCCCCGAGCCGTAGATGTCAGTTGGCCAGAAGTGGGTGCGCTCGTAGGCTGACTGAAAACGCGGATCAAGCAATAAGCCGGAACGGCCGTAGATCTCCAGGATGATCACATAATCCGGCAGTTGATCCATTACCAGATCTGGTGCGACCGCGTATTGGAAGTCACCATACAAGGCGGGGTCAAGCGGATAGTAGGGCAAGGTTTCTTTTGAGTTTAGGCCCACCAGATCAAGGATGCGTGCCTCGGGCAGCTGGTAGCCCAGCACGCCCACATCCGCAGCGGCCACCGTGATCCGTTCAGCGCTGGTGTGGATAGCGGACTGCACGATCTCAGCGGCTTGGGCGTAGAGCAGCTCTAGCTCGATCCAGGCCATGTGCGGGGCCGGGCGCGCTGGCGGCTGCGCAGGGCGCAGGGTCCAGCCGTGCAGGGTGGAGAGGAACGGCAGCAGGATGAGCAAGACCGCCAAGGCGCGGGCCGGTGGGGCGTCGCCGATCCTGATGCGCGCTTTGATGCGCATGGCCAGCGTATGTACGCCCAGAGCAATGAACAAGATGTAAAACGGCAGTGGCGGCGTGAGATACCAGCGGAAGATCAACGGGTTGGCGATGGAAAAAGTTATGAAGTGCAGCCAGGGGAAGAGCACAAAGGGCCAAACCTCCGGGCGTTGCTTCAGCACAGCCCAGGCCCCGGCAATGAACAAGAAGGGGTACAGCCATAGCCCCGCGCGCAACCAGGCCGAGCCGAAAGTGAGGTGCTCCAAAAAAGGTGTGGCGAAATGATTGACAAAATTGGAAAGCACGCCCAACACTTCAGGCCGATAGGCTGTGCTTTTGGCGGCCACGGACTGAGGTAGTGGGCTACCAAAGTACAACCAGGCGAACAAGCCCCACGCCAGCAGGGGCAAAGCGAAGACGAGGATGGCTTTGCTGTTGGCGCGCCAGAAGTCCCTCCGCAGAAAATTGGGCTGCGAACGCATGGCATGCCAGGCCAGCAGCGGGCCGACCAGCAGCACCGCATCCGGCCGGGTGAGGATGGCGGCGGCGCCCAGCCCGGCGGCCAACGGCACACGGTCGTTCAGATACGCCCACAGCATGCCTACGAGGAGCAAGACATAGACACTAGTCTCTAGCCCGCCGATGGCAAAGGTAACGCTGAAGGGGGCGATGGCCCATATGAGGGCGACGGCAACACCGGCCGGACGGCTGCCGAGTTGCCGGCCGAGTGCATACAGCAGCACGGTGGTCAGGGCATCTGCGATGGCAGACACAGCCAACGCCAGCAAGGGGAAACTGGCGTTGGCGGCGCCAAAGGGGAGGGCCAGCAGGGCCAACAGGAAAGTGAACAGCGGCGTGGTGGTGCCGAGCACCGGCTGGCTGGGATTGTAGACAAAGCCGAAGCCTTCAAGGATGTTGCGCGCATAGCGGAACGTGATGTAAGCATCGTCAATGGTGCGCGGGCCGGGCAGCAGACGGGCGAACAGTGCCAGGGCGAACAAGGCGATGAGTAGCCAGGGGACCGAAGACTTGCGCGGCATGCGGGCAATGGTAAATCGAAAACAAGCTTGCTGTTCAAATAATCGCTAGTCAATTTCACTTAACATGAAACAAGGGTGGATGAATTACTATTGCGCGCATGTCCTTTCGTCGCATGGTTGTAGCGCTGACGTTTATCGCCATCTTTGCGATGGCGTTGCGCATTTCGACTGATACGGATACCTGGTGGCATTTGCGGGCCGGGCAGGAGGTCGTGGAAAGCGGCGTGCCCAAGGTTGATGTGTACTCGCACACGCGGGCGGGGACGCAGTGGCTGTACCCCAGCGCCGCCTGGCTGAGCGAGGCGCAGCTGTACCTGGTGCATGCGTGGGGCGGGTTTGTCGGGCTCAACCTGTGGGTGGCGGCGCTGGTTACGCTGGCGTTCGCGTTCGTGTATGCGGCGCTGCCGCGCGGCGGCCTTTTCCTGCGCAGCGCGGTACTGCTACTGGCGGCCACCAGCTCGGCGGTGTATTGGGCGGCGCGGCCGTATTTGTGGAGCTTTGTGTTCAGCGCGCTGTGCCTGTGGTTGCTGGAAGCGGCCCGCCGTGGCCAGCCGCGCCGCCTGCTGTGGCTGCCGCTGGTGATGCTTGCGTGGACCAACAGCCACCCGGGCTTTGCGGTGGGCTTTATCTTGCTGGGCATCTTTACCGTGGAGCGGCTGGCCGCTTGGTGGCCGGTACGCAAGCAAACCGGCAGCGCAAAACGCGCGTGGCGCGAGTGGGGGCAGTACCTGGCGCTGGCAGCGGGCGGCATGCTGTTGGCGGTGTGCACCAACCCCTCCGGACCGGTAATGCTGCGCTATCCCTTCGATACGGTGGAGATGGGTGTGCTGCGCGGATACATCCAGGAGTGGCAATCGCCCAATTTTCACGAAGCGCGGGTGTGGCCCTTTGCGGCACTGCTGGGTCTGACTGGATTGGCGCTGATCTTTGCGCCGCGGCGACCAGCAGTGTATGACCTGCTATTGGTAGCGACGCTTGGCGGCATGAGCCTGCTGGCGGCGCGTAACATTGCCTTGTTTGCACTGGCTGCACCGATCGTGTTGAGCCGCAACATGCCCAACGGTGTTGTGAAACTGGAGAAGAAACTGCGCTTCAGGCCGAGACCGACGCGCCTGCAAGGGGTCTTACACGCAGTCCTGCTGGTGCTGGCGCTGGCCGCCTTGGTGGCCAAGGCCAGCCGCGTGCTGCCGAAGCATTTGAACGAGCATCAGTTCAGGGCCAGCTTGCCGGTGGCGGCGGTGGAGTATATGAAAGCGCAGCAACCGCAAGGGCAAATGTTCAACTCGTATAATTGGGGCGGCTACCTTATCTGGGCGCTGCCCGAGTACCCGGTATTCGCTGACGGGCGCACTGACTTGTATGGCGATGAGCTGCTTGGCGAATGGCTGCAGATCGCGAATGCCGAGCCGGGCTGGGCCAATATGCTGGCCCAGCGCGGCGTCAAGCTGGTCTTGCTGGAGCCGGAGTGGGCGTTGAGCAAGCTGCTGCCGGCGGCAGGCTGGCAGCTTTTGTACGAAGACGAGAACACACGATTGTTTGGACAATCTGAATGAGCGCTGACCCCCACAACACCACAGTCACACGCGGCCACGGCCTGCTGGAATCGTTTCTTTCACGGATGCGGGCCAACAAAGCCAATTCGCTAATTCCTGATGAGTTGCGCAAAGGCGCCATTCTGGATATTGGCTGCGGCAGCTTTCCGTACTTTTTGACGCACACAGAGTTTGAGCAGAAATTTGCCGTCGACCAGCTGGCGCCCTCGGCGCCGGATGAAAGCATCACCTGGCATGTGCGCAACCTGAACGAAACGCCCAGCCTGCCATTTGACGACGGATCGCTGAGCGTGATCACGCTGTTGGCGGTGGCCGAGCACATCCAGCCGGAGAGCCTGGCTGGCATTCTTAAGGATGCCTACCGCGTGCTCAAGCCCGGCGGGCGGGTGATCCTGACTACGCCGGCGGGCTGGACGGATGGTTTGCTAAAGTTCATGGCGCGGGTCGGCCTGGTGAGCAGCGAAGAGATCGATGAGCATGTCATCGGCTATACCAAACCCTTGCTGGCTGAGCAATTGGAGCGGGCAGGCTTCACAACATTCAAAGTGGGCACATTTGAATTTGGCCTCAACCTGTGGGCCATGGCCAAGCGGTAACCATGCGCACTGCCTGGCCGCGCATTGTATTGAGTGTTGCTGTGCTGGCCGTATTGGCAACTGCCCTGACGGCGGTGAACCTGCGTTTCACGCGGGTGAGCCCGGGCGGCAATGACTTTCTGCCGCGCTGGGTAGGCACGCGATTGTTCATCTCGGAACGACACAGCCCATACAGCGCCGAGACCACCGCGGCCATTCAGGACCGCATGTACGGCCGTTCAGCCGAAGAGGGCGAGGACGCGGCCTTGTTTGCGTACCCCTTCTATTCCATGCTGGTGTTTGCACCCTTCGCCATGGTGGAGGACTACCCGTTGGCGCGGGCGTTGTGGATTACTGCCCAGGAGATCGCCGTGGCGGCCACGGTGCTGGCCGCGCTGGGGTTTAGCGGCTGGCGACCCGGCCGCTGGCCTCTGGTGGCGCTGCTGCTATTCGCCTTTACCTGGTTCCATAGCGCCAAGCCGCTGGTGGACGGCAATGCGGCTGTGATGGTGAGCATGTTCATGGCGCTGGGCTTGTATGCCATGCGGCGGGGGCGGGATGGTTTGGCGGGCATGGCCTTTGCGCTCAGCACAATCAAGCCGCAGATGGTGTTGCTGCCGCTGGTGTTGATCTGTGCCTGGGCGCTCTCGCACAAGCGGCGCAGCCTGCTGGTTGCATTTGGCGTGAGCCTGCTGGCGCTGCTGGCGGCTTCGTTTGCTTTGCAGCCCAGCTGGGCGGTTGAAAATGTAGCGCAGGTCTTGCTGTACGGTGGCTACAGCCCGCCGGGCACGCTAATCAGCGTCTTCAGCGCATGGTGGGGAGACACAGGACACACTGCCGGGCTGGTGGTGAGCGCATTGCTGGGTCTGTTGCTCTTCTATGAATGGGTGAGCGCGGCGGGGCAACGTTTTGACTGGCTGCTGTGGACGCTGTGCGTGACCTTGGCGCTGAGCCCGTTGGTGGGCATGCCCTCCACAAGCTCCAACCATGTGATCTTGTTGCTGGCTGTGGTGTGGCTGCTGGCCATGTGGCAACGCCGCACCGGGCAGCCGCGTGCAGTGTGGGTGCTACTGCCGATACTGTTTGTAGGCATTTGGGCTTTGTTCCTTTTCACGCTGGAGCAAGAGCAGGCCCAGTTCGGAGAGCATCTCAGCTTGTTGCTGACGGCGCCGGTCTTCCTGGCTGTCAATTTCTATTGGTTGCGCTGGTGGTTGCTGCGCCCGCAGGGAGTGAAAGCGTGAAAGCGCGCCCGCTGCTGGCTGCCGCGGTGTTGCTGTGGTTTGCCACTGGGTTGGCGTATTACTACGCCTTCCATCGCCCGTTCACGCCCGAGTTCGCGCTGCGGGCTGTGCTGGCGGCGCGTGACCTTGCGTGCACCGCGCTGCTGTTTGCAGCTGCGGGTGGCCTGGGGCTGCGCTTGCTGCCCAGCTTGCCGCTTGCGCCGCTGGCGCGGTTGGCGGTGCGGGCCGCAGCTGGCCTGGGGCTGCTGAGCCTGGCTTATCTACTGCTGGGTTCCACATTGGGCACAGGAACAGGGCTGGCCTGGTTGTTGTTGCTGGGCCTGCTGGTGTGGCTGCGCCGCGAGGTGCTGGCCTGGTGGCATGATGCGGCCGGGCTGGGAGTGCTGTGGCAAGCCAGCGGGCGGCTGGGCCGCATACTTGCTTGGCTGAGCGGCGCGGTGGTGCTGGCCGCGCTGCCGGTAGCGCTGGCACCGCCCTTGGTATTTGATGCGCTGGTCTATCACCTGACCCTGCCAAAGATCTATCTGTTGCAGGGCCAGGTGGGCTATGTGCCCGAGATCATGCACTGGGGCCAGCCGCAGTTGGTACACATGCTGGTGACCTGGGCTGGCGCGCTGGGGGTGGGGCATGGTGCACTGGTGGCGTGGGGGCTGGGCGTGCTAGCGCTGCTGGGCTTATTGGGCCATGTGGCTGAGCGCTGGGGGGCGCGGCTGGGTTGGGTGGCGGTGGCAGCGCTGTTAAGCGGCGCCTCGCTGGCTGCATCGTTGAGCTCAGCGTATATGGATTGGGCCGGAGTCTTGTTCGGCTGGGGCGTGCTCCTGTTCCTGGACCTATGGCAAGAGACGCGCCAGCCGCGTTGGCTGGTTTGGGCCGGCGTCTTTTGCGGGCTGGCATTTGGGACCAAGTACACCGCCGGCATCCTGGCTCCGTTAGGTTTACTGGCGATCATGTTCGCCGGCGGGGCAAGTTGGCGTGAAGGGTTGCGCTATCTGGCAGCTGCGCTGGCCTTGGCGTTGCCCTGGTTGGCGCGAAACTTCTTCGCCACCGGAAACCCCTTCTATCCCTTGCTGCTGCCTGGCGGCGAAATGGACGCGCTGCGGATTGCATTGGTGCAGACGGCTACGCCGCAGGGCAACTGGCTGGACGTAATATTGCTGCCCTGGCGGGCCACCTGGCTGGGCGTGGAGTACGGCCGCGTGGGCAATGCGGCCGCTTATGACGTCTCGGTGGGGCCGTTGCTGCTGCTGTTCGGCCTGCTGGCGCTGGTGCCATGGACGCGGGCGCATGCCCACCTGCGCAAGACCGCGGCCTGGTTTGCTCTGGGTGGCATGCTGGTATGGGGGCTGCTTGGCCGTGTGAACGGGCATGCCATTCACACGCATTTGTATTTCAGTCTGTTCCCCTCGTTCGCGATACTGGCGGCGTATGGCTTTGGCGCGGTGGGCGGGCTGCGCCTGGGCGCGGTGCGCCTGCCGCGCATTGCTGCCGCGCTGGCCGTGCTGGCGCTGGGGCTGAGCGCAGTGCAAAGCAGCCTGGAGCTGGCCGAGCGCGGCGTGGCTGAACTGTGGGGCGGAGGGTTGAACGAGCAAGGCTATTCGGAACGCAATCTGGGTCTGTATGCGCTGGTGATGGATGCCCTGCCGAAAGAGGGGCGCACGCTGATGCTGTGGGAGGCGCGCGGCCTGGCCTGCGCACCGTTGTGTGACCCCGACGAGGTGATCGATCGCTGGCAACACGACCTCGCACTGCTTGGTTCTCCCGAAGCGGTGATCGACAGTTGGCGCACAGCAGGCTACGAATTCGTGCTGTATTACCGCCTTGGCGCAGAGTTCGTATACAACGATGCTGAGCGCTTTCATGCGTTTGATATGGGCCAGTTGGAGGCCGCGTTGGCACAATTACCCGTAGTGCAGAATTACAACGGCGACTACGTGCTCTACGCGCTGAAGCCATGAAGACGAAGAGCTATCTCACGTTGGGGCTGGCTGGGCTGCTGGTCTTTGTGGTTGCGGCGAGCCTGCAGCGCAGCCCCGGCTATATGGATGCGGAATATTACTTGCTGACCGGGCAGCAGCTGGCCGCCGGCCGCGGCTTCACCGAGCCGGTGCTGTGGAACTATCTGGATGCGCCGGCCGGCTTGCCGCATCCATCGCACGCGTACTGGATGCCGCTGCCGTCGCTATTGGCGGCGCTGGGCGCAGCGCTGTTTGGTGAGAGCTTCAGCGCCGGGCGGGTGCTGTTCATTTTGGTCGCCGCCCTGCTGCCGCCGTTGACCGCCAAGCTGTGCATGCAGCTGACCGGGCGGCGCGGCTCGGCGCGGCTGGCGGGCGCGCTGGCTTTGTTGCCTGGTTTCTATCTGCCCTTCCTCACCACCACGGATAGCTTTGCCATTTGCATGCTCCTGGGCGCAGCCTTCTTTATATGCATGACGCGCGAGGACAAGCCTGCCTGGTGGAGTGTGATGCTGGGTGTGCTGGCTGGCCTTCTGCACTTGGCGCGCGCCGAAGGCCCGCTGTGGCTGCTGCTGGCTTTCGTCGCAGCCTGGCGGATGAAAGGCCGCGGGGCTGCCAGCCAGGCTGGGTTGGGCTATTTGCTGGTGATGCTGCCGTGGTTCGTGCGCAACTGGCTGGCCTTCAGCAGCCCGCTGGCGCACGGCGCGGGCAGCAGCCTGTGGCTAACCGAATATGACGAGCTGTTCAGCTTCCCGGCCAGCCTGCTGACCTTCGACGCGTGGGTAGCCAGCGGCATCGGCGCTATCCTGGCGGCGCGGCTTTCCGCGTTGGGCCAGAACCTGGCCAGCGCGGTGGTGGTGAGCGGGCTGGTGGCGCTGGCCCCGCTGGTGGTATGGGGTGCATGGCGCTTGCGCGGTCACTTCGCCGTACGCCTGGGCGCGGCGGCCTGGCTGGCCTTGCTGCTGGTGTTCAGTTTTGTGTTCCCGTTCTCTGGGGCGCGGGGCGGCTTCTTCCACGCTGCGGCGGTTTTGCAGCCGCTGGTGTGGGCATTGGCGGCGGCGGGTTTGCACGCGGCCTTGGAGTGGGGCAGCGCGGCGCGCGGTTGGCAGGTAACGCGGGCCGGGCACATCTTCTCGATCGGCATATTGATAGTGGCGTTGGCGCTTAGCGCGTATGCGGTGCAGCAGCGCGTGCTGGCCGGTGGTTGGGATGCGAGTGCGCAGAATGCCGCAGCTTTGCACGCACGTTTGAGTGCGCTGGGCGTGGGAGAAGATGAGATTGTCATGGTGAATAACCCGCCAGGTTTTAGCCTGGTTAGTGGCAGGCCTGCGATCGTCATCCCGCATGGCGGGCTGCAGGCCGGCATGCAGGCGGCGCGGCAATACGGCGCCAGCATCCTGTTGCTGAAGGCGGGGCAGCCCGGTTGGAGCGATATCTATGAAGCTGGACCGCTCTTGAGTAGCCTGCAATACTTGGATGAAGTGGATGGCACGCGCATCTTCCGCCTTCCGTAGGCAGGCGCTCATTCTTAGCGTGTTGGCCGCGCTGAGCATGGCGGGGTACGCCCTGTATAGCAATCTGCAACATGGGCCGGGCTTTCCCTTGGATGATGCCTGGATCCATGCGACCTATGCGCGCAATTTGGCGCAGTATGGCGAGTGGGCTTTTATCCCTGGGCAGCCTTCGAGCGCGGCGACCAGCGTCGTGTGGGTGCTGCTGCTGGCGCCGGGCGCTTGGCTTGGCCTGGCGCCGACCCTGTGGGCTTGGTTGCTGGGCTGGCTGGCGCTGTGGTTGACTGGCGTGATGGGCATGGCGGTGATTGCACAACTGGCGCCGCAGCAGGCACGCTGGGCTCCGTGGGTTGGCGCACTGCTGGTGCTTGAATACCACCTGGTGTGGGCGGCGCTGTCAGGCATGGAGACGGTGCTGTTTGCCGCGTTGTGCTTGACGGCACTACACCTGGCGCTGCGACCCGTAGCGCACGCGGTGGCTGCAGGCGCGCTGGCTGGGCTGGCCATGCTGGTGCGGCCCGAAGGGCTGACCCTGCTGGTGCCGCTGGCGGTTGCCGTGCTGGCTATGCGGCGAAACAGGTTGAGGAGCTTGCTGCAATTGGCGGTGGGCCTTCTTCTCTTTCTTGTTCCGTATTTATTTTTCAATCACAGCTTGTCTGGCACCTGGTGGCCTAGCACGCTGTATGCCAAGCAAGCCGAGTATGCGGCCTTACTGGCACAGCCCGTGTGGCTACGTTGGGCGGCGCAGGCTGCCGCACCGCTGACCGGCTTGGGCCTGGTGGCGTTGCCGGGTTTTGTGTTGCTCGTAGTGGATGCGATCAGGCAGCGTACCTGGCTGCGACTGGCCTGGGTAGCCTGGGTGTTGGGCTTCCTGCTCTTGTTTGCGCTGCGCCTGCCGGTGGTGTACCAGTACGGCCGCTACGCCATGCCGGTGTTGCCCGTCTACCTTGTGCTGTCGGTGGCCGGAGCGGCCAGCGCGCTGACACATATGCGCAACCCAGCCTGGCGGCGCAGGCTGGCCGCCGCGTGGCTGGCAAGCGCGGCCCTGGTGGCGGTAGCCTTCTACGCGCTGGGGGCGCGAGCCTTCCAGCGCGATGTTGCCTTCATCGAAACCCAGATGGTGGCCACGGCCCGCTGGGTGGCGGCCAACACCGCCACCGACGCGCGCCTGGCCGCGCATGATATTGGCGCGCTGGGCTACTTTGCGCCGCGGCTTTTGATGGACCTGGCTGGCCTCGTTACGCCAGAGCTTGTGCCGTTCATGCAGGATGAGACCCAACTGGCCGCTTATCTTGATCAGGCCGGCGTGGAGTATCTGGTGGCGTTCCCTCACTGGTACGACCAACTTCCCGCAGGGCAGGAACTGTTGTATCGAGCGCAAGCCTATGCAGATGAAGCTGGGTTGGGGCGGCTGAGCGTCTACCGTTGGGTTGGAGCGCCTTAAGGCTGCAAATCATGCCTATGCTATACTGCGCTTGAATCGATACTTGTGAGCGAACGAAACAGCACAATGTCAAAAATCAATGTCGTGGTTGTTGAAGACCATCCCATCTTCCGGCAGGGGCTTATCGATTCTTTCTCGCTTGAGAAGGACCTGCATGTGATTGGGCAAGCCGCCGAGGGCCACGAAGGGCTGACGCTCATCAAGAAGCTGATGCCGGATGTGGCGGTGTTGGATGTAAACCTGCCCAACATCAACGGCCAGCAACTGACCCGCCAACTCAAAGGTGATAAGAAAGTCAGCACGCGCGTGGTTCTGCTTACCGCCTATGACGACAGCTCACAGGTCATTCATGCCATGGCGGCAGGGGCGGCGGCCTACTGCGTCAAGGATATTGACCCGGCCAAACTGGTCGAGATCGTACGGGCGGTGGCCAACGGCAGCTTCGTGGTGGGCGAGCAGGTGATGGACCAGGGCGCGTTGCAGCGCTGGCTGGGGGAACGCAGCGAAGTCTCCGGCCGCGCCTATAGCGACCCGGGCGATCCGTTCGAGCCGCTCTCCAGCCGGGAGATGGAAGTCTTGGAATGCGTGACGCGAGGCATGAGCAACAAGGAGATCGCCACTCATCTGGATATCAGCCACCAGACCGTCAAGAACCATGTGACCGCGGTATTGCGCAAACTGAATGTAGAGGACCGCACGCAGGCCGCCGTGTACGCACTGCGGCGTGGCTGGGTAAGATTGTAGGCATGAAGACCTCACCCTGGAGCGAGTGTGGCCATATCTGAGAAAGATGGAGCGTTTGCAGGCTCCATGAGCAGCGGCTCTGCCATGGAAGAGCTGGACCTGGAGATCACCCAGACCCAGCGCGAGCTGGCTGAGATCGACCTGCTTCTGACGCAAAGCAAGGGCGAGCTGGACAAGCTCACCCAGCGCAACGCCACCATCACAGCCCACCTGCAACAGATCCAGAACCAGATCGATGATGTGCCCGCGCCGGATATCCGCGTGGCATACGATGCCGCGCTGGAGGCGCAGCAGCGCCTGGTGGTGATGCGCGGCCAGTTTGAAAAATTACACAGCGACAAAGCGCGCCTGGAACGCCAGTTACAGGTGCTGAAGAAGGTCAAGGACACCGGCGCTACAGAAACCAAGCCGCAGGAGAGCGCACGCAATACCCAAAGCTCGATCGAAGTCATGATCCAGGCGCAGGAGCAGGAGCGCCAGCGCCTGTCACGCCAGATGCATGATGGGCCGGCTCAGGCGCTCTCTAACTTCATTTTGCAGACTGAGATCGCGCTGCGCTTGTTCGAGGTGGACCAGGAACAGGCCCGCCAGGAGCTCAACAGCCTGAAGTCGGCTGCCTCCAGCACCTTCCAAAAGGTGCGCGACTTTATTTTTGACCTACGCCCGATGATGCTGGATGATCTGGGTCTGGTTCCGACGATCAAGCGCTATGCGGATTATTTGGCTGAGAAGCTGGGTACGGAGATTGCGGTGAGCGTCACCGGGTCTGAGCGCCGCCTGGAGCCCTATATTGAAGTCGTCGTGTTCCGCGCTGTGCAGGAGTTGCTGAGCAACAATGCCCTGCACAGCCAGGCCACCAGCATCAAAGTTCAGTTGGACATTAGCCAGCACCAGGTGCGTGCAAGTGTTGAAGACAACGGCCGCGGTTTTGACGCCCATGCCGTGCCGGCGGAGGCTGAACTGACGCTAAAAGCCATCCGTGAGCGTATGGATCTGTTGGGTGGCACTTTTGACATGGATAGCGCCCCAGGGCAGGGTGCCCGCTTTGCTTTTGTAGTGCCGGCTGAGGCCAAGGCGCCCGTTCCTTAGAAAAAGCGCATTAGTACTCAAATTCTATTGCGTAAAAAAGCCCTCATTTCTATAATTTATTCACCCTGCATTGGCAGGGTAGCTGTGAGGAAAGGAGGAACTCCTAATGTTCAACTCTCAAAAGGGTCAAGGGCTCGTAGAATACGCGCTGATCTTGGTGCTGGTCGCCATTGTGGTCATCGTGATCGTGTCCCTGCTCGGCGGATCTATTGGTAACGTATTCAGCAACATCATCTCCAACATCTAATCGTTTCGGAGACCTTTCATTTGTAATGCAGCCCTGGCGATTGCCAGGGCTGCATTCGTCTCTCGCCCATGGCGCGGCTTAAATGCATAGCCCCAGGGCGGGATTGGCAAATTGGCTTGTTATCATGTAGACTACTTCTGCGCCTGGCCTGCGGGCTTATTTAGAGGCGGCGAAAGGGTTTAACTATGCGTGTAGGAAGACTGTTGATCGTGCTGGCCATCCTGGTGATCCTGGCTTTGGTGGCACTATATGCAGTACTGAATCTGGATAACGCCAACGGCGGCCAGGAGCAACCTGCCAGCACCGTAGACATTGTCATCGTCGTGCAGCCCATCGCCCGCGGCGCACTGATCACGGCCGAGCACCTGGGCCTGCTGGCTTATCCGGCTGACCAGACCATTGAAGGTATGTTCACCAGCATTACGGATGTGGCCGGCCGCCGTTCGCGCTATGACCTGACACCCGGCACGCCGCTCAACGCCAGTATGCTGGCTGAGGACAATGAAGTGGTGGAGGCGGGCGGCTCTGACACTGCGCTGCTCATCCCTTCGGGCATGGTGGCTTTCCCGATCCCGATCGATCGCTTCTCCAGCCTCGCCTATGGTTTGCGGGCCGGCGACCACGTCAACGTGATCGCCACCCTGCTGCTGGTTGAACTGGATCAGTCTTTTCAGACTCAGACGCCAAACAACACGGCGGGAATTATTGAGCCGGGCAGTGCATTGGTGACCGGTGGGCAAAACACTGGCGAAGAAGCCAGCTCGAGCCTGCAGGTTGATGAACTGCTTAATGTTTTGACGGCACAGGTTGTGAATGGCGGTCCCAGCGCACAATTGGGTACCGGCTTTGTGGATGAACAGACTGGTCAGCCCTTCTATTCGGTACCCTCTGAGCCGCAGCGTCCGCGCTTGGTAAGCCAAACCCTGTTGCAGGACATTGTGGTCCTTCATGTGGGCAATCATCTGTATACGGATAGCGCTGGCAATGAAGTTGAGCAGCCAACTACCACGACTATTGACCCTAATACTGGCGCCGAAGTTGAAGTGCCGGCCGCGGCGGCCCCGCCTGACATCATTACATTGGTCGTTACGCCTCAGGATGCGGTGACCTTGAACTATCTGATTTACACCGGCGCCCAACTGAACCTGGCGCTGCGAGCAACGGGCGATGACAGCCTAATCACCACGGAGGCTGTAACACTAGAATTCCTGTTGAATACCTACAATATTCCTGTGCCCACCAAGCTGCCCTTTGGGTTGAGCCCGCGTATTGATTTGCTAATTTCACCCTCCCAGCAAGACGAGCGGCAACAGCAAACTCTGCCTGCTCAGCCCTAACGCTAGGCAGAGGCATGTAGGACAAAAAGGATGGCTGAAGAAAAAATACGCGTCCTTATTGTGGATGATGTCGCCGAGACACGCGAGAACATTCGCAAACTTTTGCAGTTCGATGCTCAGATCGAAGTGGTTGGTGCCTCGCGCAACGGGCTTGAAGGCGTAGACCTGGCGATCGAAACCCAGCCGGATGTTGTGTTGATGGATATCAACATGCCGGATATGGACGGCATCAGTGCCACAGAAGCCATTCGCAAAAAAGTCCCGCATACCCAGATCGTCATCTTGTCGGTGCAGGGTGATTCCAACTATATGCGCCGCGCCATGCTGGCCGGGGCGCGTGACTTCCTCACCAAGCCGATAGATGTAGACGAGCTCACCGCCGCCATCCGCCGCGCCGGCCGGGTGGCCTGGAACGAGAAAGAGAAGCTCACTTCGAGCGGCTTCAGTGGACAGGCGGGCGGTGCGGGCGGCAGCGGCACGCTGCTACCGGGCGACCAGGGCCATGTCATCACCGTATTCAGCCCCAAGGGTGGCACCGGCAAAACCACGCTGACGGCCAATCTGGCGGTGAGCATGCGCCAGCAGGGTCAGACAGTGGTGGCGGTTGACGGCAATCTGCAGTTTGGCGATCTCTCGTTCTTTTTCAATGAACAGGGACGTAACAATGTGGCTGACCTGGCGCCGCGTGCCGATGAGCTGGACCGCGAAGTGGTCAGCGAGGTGCTGGTGCACCATGAGGCATCCGGCGTGCACATTCTGGCCGCGCCCATGCGCCCTGAGCAAGCGGACGCCGTGGGCGGCGAACAGTTTGGAGCGGTGGTGAGCTACCTGAGCCGCATGTACCCGTATGTCCTGGTGGACACCGGCTCGACATTAAATGACCTGACCTTGGCTGCCCTGGATGCAGCCAGCATGGTGGTGCTCTTGATCACTCAAGACATACCTTCCATCAAGAACGCGCGGCTCTTCCTTGACCTGGCCGAGGGGCTGGGAATTTCCAAGGACCAGATCGTTCTGGTGATGAATCGCTTTGATAAACGCCGTAGCATTACGGCAGAGCGCGTGCGTGATAACTTCAAAAAAGAAGTGGCTGCGATCATCCCCCTGGAAGAAAAGATCGTGGTGCCCGCCATGGACCGTGGCGAACCCTTCGTGCTGCGCAACAGCAGTACTCCCGTAGCAAAGGCTGTTGCCGATCTGGCCAGCATGCTGGTGACCAGGCTGAAAGCGAAAGTGCCCAACCAGCTTGAGGTTGGCTAGGTAGGCAGGAGAACTGAAGCATGTCCTTGATGAGACGTTTGGAGCGCGGCCAGTCTGCAGAAGAAGCGCAGCGCCAAGCCCCTGCCGCACCCCCTGAGAAAAAAGACCCCACAGGTGATCTGGGCGGTAACCAGGCGCGCCCGAGCAACCTGCGCGCCCGTCGCATTAGCCAACCGGCCGCGGCCGGAGGCGGCCGCGGCAGCTACATGGACCTCAAGACGCGTGTGCAAAACAAGCTGCTGTCCGAGCTGGACCCCACGCTGGATATCAAACGTGATGAGGTGCGGCGCACGATCCAGGAACTCTTTGAGCAGATCCTGCTGGAAGAGAACACGGTGCTGTCACGCCCCGAACGCCAGCGCCTGTTCGAGCAGATCGTTGCCGAAATTCTTGGCTTTGGCCCGTTGCAGCCTCTGCTGGATGACCGCAGCGTGACCGAAATCATGGTGAACGGCTACAAGAATGTGTATGTGGAGCGCGCCGGTAAGCTGCATCGCACCCCGATCACTTTCGAAAGTGATGAGCATGTCATGCGCATCATTGACCGCATTGTGGCGCCGCTGGGGCGCCGTGTTGACGAAGCCAGCCCGTATGTGGACGCGCGTCTACCCGACGGCTCGCGTGTGAACGCGGTTATCCCGCCGATCTCGCTGGTGGGGCCGACGCTGACAATCCGTATGTTCTCCAAGGATCCCATTACGGTGGACCAATTGATAGAGTACGGCTCGCTGACGTCTGAGTCAGTCATTTTTTTGAAGGCATGTGTGGAAGCCAACCTCAATATTGTGATCTCCGGAGGTACCGGTTCCGGTAAAACTACGTTGTTGAACGTGCTTTCAAGCTTTGTCCCCAGCGACCAGCGCATTGTAACGATCGAAAACGCGGCAGAGCTTCAGCTGCGCCAGGAACATGTGGTGACGCTGGAAACGCGCCCAGCCAACATTGAAGGTAAGGGCGAGATCAACGCCCAGCAACTGGTGGTGAATGCCTTGCGTATGCGCCCCGACCGCATCATTGTGGGTGAGATTCGCGCCGGCGAGGCGCTCGACATGCTGCAGGCCATGAACACCGGCCATGAAGGCTCAATGACCACGGCGCATGCCAACGGGCCGCGCGACACCATCTCGCGCATCGAAACGATGACGCTGATGGCGGGCTATGACCTGCCGGTGCGCGCCATTCGTGAGCAGATCTCATCGGCGATTGACCTGGTGGTGCATGTGGACCGCCAGCGGGATGGCACCCGTAAGGTGGTCAACATCACCGAAGTGGTGGGCATGGAGGGCGATGTGATCACCCTGACTGACATCTTCCAGTTCGAGCAGAGCGGCTTTGAAGAGGGCAAGGTGATCGGCCAATTGCGCTCCACCGGGCTGCGTCCTAATTTCATGAGCCGCATCGAAGACGCTGGTATTCACCTGCCACCGAGCATCTTTGGTATCGGCCAGCGTCCACGGTACTAGCCCATGCCTGTTTGGATCCTTTGGTCTGGAATTGCTGTAGCGGTCACCCTATTTATTATTGGGCTGGTGGTCACGCTGCGCAGCGAACGCTCGCTGGTGGACAAGCGTTTGGAAGGCTACCTGGCTGAGAAAGAGATCAAGCTTGAGCAGGCTGAGCTTGGCCAGGGCAAGAATTCGATTCTGACGAATTGGCTCAATGAACGCGTCGCCACAACCAGCTATGGCGACAATATCTCGCGTGAACTTGCGCGGGCGGACATTAAACTCAAGTCTGGCGAGTACATAATCCTGATGATGTTCTCGAGCGTTTTTACGGCGCTGTTCTCTTTCTTCTTCTTTGACGGCTCGTGGCTGTTCGCCATTTTCGGCCTGATCTTTGGCCTGTTCATTCCGCGCATTTTTGTGGGCCTCCGGCAGGCCAAGCGTCTGCAAAAGTTCAATGACCAACTGCCGGATATGCTCAACTTGATGGTCAATGGTTTGCGCACCGGCTTCTCTGCCTTGCAGGCCATGGAGGCGGTGAGCCGTGAGTTGCCGGCCCCGATCAGCGATGAGTTCCGCCGTGTGGTGCAGGAGATGCAGCTGGGCGTTTCGATGGAAACGGCATTGGAGAACCTGCAGCGCCGCATCGCCAGTGAGGACTTGGATCTGGCGGTCACCGCCATCAACATCCAGCGAGAAGTGGGTGGCAACCTAGCCGAAATTCTGGACACCATCTCGCATACCGTGCGCGAGCGTATTCGTATCCAGGGTGAAATGCGGGCGATCACTGCGCAGGTCAAATATTCTGGCCGCTTCCTGGCGCTGATGCCGGTGGGGTTGGGCCTGGCGTTGTGGGGCCTGAACCGTGAATACATGATGGAATTCTTTCAGGAGCCGGTGTTGTGCGGCTATCTGATGCTGGGTGTATCCGGCATCATGCTCGTCATCGGCTACTTCGTTCTCGATAAAGTGGGTACGGTAGAGATCTAGCCATGATGTGGATCGCGCTGTCACTCCTGTTCATTGTCATCGTTGGCGCCATCACCCTGGTGGTATTGGGCCTGCGCGAAAGCCGCGGGGGCGACACACTCTCGCGCCGACTGGCAGAGTATGCCGAGCGCGGCGAGATCACCAGCCTGGAGGAGATCGAGCTCTCGCAGCCATTCATGGAACGCGTGGTGTACCCGGCCGCCCAGCGTTTTGGCGAACTGGCCCAGCGTTTTACTCCGCAAAATGCGATTACCGAGACACGCCGCCAACTGGACATGGCCGGCACTCCGCGTTGGCTGGAGCCAACCGTGTTCCTGGCTTCGCGCCTGATCTTTGGCCTCGGCTTAGGCGCTCTGATGTTCTTTGTATTTTCGCTTTCGCCCACTACTTCGCCGTTTGCGTTGACTTCCATGCTTATTACCGGCGGGTCGATATTCATTGGCTTCTTTTTGCCAAACATGCTGCTCAACCGCAGTGTGCGCCGCCGCCAATCTGAAGTCACCAAAGCCATGCCAGATGCGATGGACCTGCTGACCATCTGCGTAGAAGCCGGCCTGGGCTTTGACGCCGCCATGCGCAAGGTGGTGGAGAAGTGGGACAACGACCTGGCGCGTGCGTTTGGCCGCGTGCTACAGGAGATCCAGCTGGGCAAGCTGCGCCGCGAAGCGCTGCGAGACATGTCTGCCCGCCTGGGTGTGGATGAGATCAACACCTTTGTGGCAGCAGTGATCCAAAGCGAGCAGTTGGGTGTCAGCATGGCACGCGTGTTGCGTGTGCAGTCAGACGCCATGCGCGTCAAGCGCCGCCAGCGGGCGGAAGAGAATGCCCAGAAGGCGCCGGTGAAAATGCTGTTGCCCATGGCGTTTCTGATCTTCCCGACCATCATGATCATTCTGCTTGGGCCAGCTGTCCTGCAGATCATGCGCTCGGGCGCGTTCTTCTAGCTGATGCTTCACCGAATAGGGGCTGCTGCCACGGGCTGGCTGTTTCCGGCCCGCTGCGCGGGTTGCGGCAGCTTGGGCGCGGTGTGGTGCGCTGAGTGTAAAGCACAGACTGCAGTCTTGCATCCTCCGCTATGCGGCCACTGCGGCTATCCACTGCCTGACCCGCAGGCCGAGTGCCCAGCCTGCCAGGGACGCCATTTTGCTTTCACACAGGCGCGTGCTTGGGGCGCCTATGCTGGGCCGTTGCGTAAGGCCATTTTGAAGCTCAAGCACAAACGCAATCGCGAGCTGGGTCTTGTGCTCAGCCAGCATATGGCTGAGGTGTTACCGCCCCGTTGGGGTGCCGAGCTTATAGTGCCTGTACCACTCAGCGCGCGGCGCTTGGCGCAGCGCGGCTACAATCCGGTGGACCTGCTCGCCGGGCCGTTGGCAAACCAGCTCGGTCTGCCCCTGGCGGCAGATGCTCTGCAGCGGCAGCGTGACACGCGACCGCAAATGGATTTGCAGGTCGAGCAGCGTTGGGCCAATGTGCATGGCGCGTTTGTGGGCCAGGCCGCGGCCGCTGGCTGCCGCGTGCTGCTAGTGGACGACATCATCACGACGGGCGCAACCGTACACGCCGCCGCACGCGCCCTAAGGGCGGCTGGAGCTACGTCTGTGTATGTCCTTGCGCTGGCAAGAACCTTGTGACAATTGCACTTTGTTGGCGCCAGCCCCGTTTTGGTACACTAGTTTTAGAGAATTCCAACCACTCCCTGGAGGCTGCCGTGCTAAACGTAGAACTCTTCGGCCATGATCTGAATATTGATGATGCCTTGAACGAATATGTGGAATCGCGGGCTGCCAAGCTTGACCGCTACATTGATCTGGAGGAAGCGCGGATTGACCTGAGCCACCGTCCTTCGGCGCGTGAGGCGGCACACCGTTACAAAGCACAGATCACCCTGCGCGGCAAGAAGTTTGTGCTGCGTTCGGAAGATAAGAGCGACCAGATCCAAACCGCGTTTGATTCCGCATTGGAACGCATCCAGCGCCAGATCGAGCGCTACAAGGGCAAGCACTACCGCGGCAAGGGTGACGGCGCCTCGCTTAGTGATGAGGCTAGAGCAGAAGTGGAAGCCTTGTATGAGGAAGAAGCTGAAGAGCAGGTGGTGCGCCGCAAGAAATTCCTTCTGCATCCCATGACGGAGGCAGAAGCGATCGAGCAGATGCGCCTGCTGGGTCATCAGAATTTCTTTATTTTCTATGACATGGAGGCCAGCAGCGTGAGCGTGTTGTACCGCCGCGGTGATGGTGACTATGGCCTTATCAATACGGAGCTGGCCTAAGACGATGAGTTCAGCCAAACGAGTCTACGACGCTGCCCAGCTGCTGGATGGCGAGGTTAAACAGGCTACGATCGAGGATGCGGTCAGCAAGATCCTGGCCGCGGTGGGCGAGGACCCGCAGCGCGAAGGACTGCAAGGCACGCCGGGCCGCGTGGCGCGGGCTTACACGGAGCTACTGTCCGGTTACCGCACCGACCCCGTCAAGCTGATCAACAATGCCTTGTTCGAGGTTGAATACGATGACATGGTCATCGTGCGGGATATCGAGTTCTTCAGTCTTTGCGAGCACCATATGTTGCCTTTCCTCGGACGGGCGCATGTGGCCTACATCCCGCGTGGCAAGGTGATCGGCCTTTCCAAGATCCCGCGCATTGTGGACATGTTCTCGCGCCGCCTGCAGGTGCAAGAGCGCCTGACGCGCCAGATCGCCGATTTTCTATGCGGGGCGATCGATCCGCTGGGGGCGGGCGTGGTGGTGGAGGCGCTGCACATGTGCTCCATGATGCGCGGCGTCAAAAAGCACGATGCCCGCATGACCACTTCCACTATGGTGGGCAGCTTCCGCGCCAACCCTTCCACCCGTCAGGAGTTTCTGGATAATCTGGCGCGCGGCGCGGAACGCCTGAATTTCTAACCTGCAATTCGGTGGCAGAGGATGAGCGGTGTAGTATTATGGTATTGGCACTCGTTTTTATTTGCCCGGAGTCTAAATGAAGACCAAAAGTGAACTCGGACAAGGTTTGGTGGAATACGCCGTTATCATCGTGTTCCTGGCCATCCTCAGTATTGTTGCGCTAACCTTTCTTTCGGACGGCATAACCAACAGCTTGTATGACCAGGTTATTAGTAACCTGTAGAATTAACCTGCACAACCTGCAAAAGCAAAAGGCCCGCTCTAGCGGGCCTTTTTTATTACTCTGTGAGCTGCTGCCTAGTACGTTTGGCGCGTTGGTTCTCCAGCAGGCGCGATGCGGCGTCGGTCAGGGTCTCGCCAGTTACGGTGCTCTTGTATGCGGGCAGCAATTCGCTGAGCGGGGCAGCAATATGGGCAGCATCCCATATATCGCGGTCCATCTCCTGCCCGTCATAGAGCAAGAGGTCCAGATCCAGCGTGCGCGGGGCGTTGCGATCCTCGCTGCGTAGGCGGCCTTGCGCAGCCTCCAGGCTGCGCAAGTGGCTGCGCAGCTCGTCGGCGCCGAGCTGGGTATGAAGCTCGGCCGCGGCGTTGAGGAACTGCGGCCCTTCGCTGCCCAATGGGGGCGACTTCCAAACAGAACTTACTGCGGTCAGACGCGTGTTGCCGGGCTGGCCTGCGGCTGCCAGCGCTTGCGCGGCCTGCTTGAGGTTCGCCTCTGGCTTGATGTTGGAACCCAGGCCAATGTAGGCCAGGAACTCAGTCACTGGCCTCCCGTTTGATCTCGGCGCCAACCGAAGCGGCAAAACGCAATGCGCCGGGCTTCTCCACGCGCACTTTGGCGGCGCGCGCCCCGGGCTGCGCCAAACAGATGCGGGCGATATCTTCGGCCAGGGCCTCGACCGTCAGGCGGGCCGCTGTTTCAGTGTGCGCAATGACCTGCTTGGCCACCGTGCGGTAGTTCACGCTGTCGTTGATGTCGTCGCTCTCGCCGGCTTTCTTCAGATCAGCCTTGATCTCGATGTTGATCAGAATGTCCTGTGGAGTGGTGCGCTCCCAGTCATTAATGCCAATGATGCCGCGTACCAGCAGGTCTTTAATAATGAGCTTGTCCATGGCTTACACCAGGTGGCGTCCTCCGTCCAAGTGAATGATCTCTCCGGTAATGTAGGCAGGCCCTGACAACAGAAAGATCAGGGTCTGGGCCAGTTCGTCGAGCTCTGCCCATCGGCCGGCAGGCACATTGTCAAGAATACCGCTGGGCTGGCGGCCATCGCTGGGCGGCAGAATGGCGCCCAGCGCGATGCCATTGACGGTGATGTTAGGCGCGATGGCGGCAGCCAGCGAACGGGTCAGCCCGGCCAGGCCCACTTTGCTGATGGTGTAGGGCAGGTGGTCGGTGCCAGGGCGCAAGGCGCGCCAATCCAGCAGGTTGATGATGCGCCCGGGTTGTTTGCCGGCGGCCTTCCAGAAAGCCTGACTGAGCAGGAAGGGAGCGGTGAGATTAATGTCCAAGTGACGCTGCCAATCAGCCAGTTCGGTAGTGCGCAGGTTGATGTCTTCGAACACAGAGGCGCTGTTCACCAGGGCGAACAGCGGGCCGTGCTGGCTGGCGCGCTCGATCAGCTGGCCGGCTTGCTGCAAGTCGCTCAGGTCGGCTTGAAGCAGGTGAGCGTTTGCGCCCTCCTGCTGCAGTTCAGCCTGCAAGGCCTCGGCTTCGGCACGGGAGCCGTTGTAATGGATCAGCACGTTGCCGCCCTCGGCGGCAACGCTGCGGGCCATTACGGCACCCAGGCGCACGGCTGCGCCGGTGATCAGCACATTTTTGCCCTTTAACTTCATGCACGTATTCTAACTCCATGGATTTTGGGCTCAGAAGGCAGAGTTTTGCTGAAATTAGATTTCAGTTAGACCGTGTTGGAGAGCGCACATCTGGACAGCCCCACGGGTTACTATTTCTGCGATGGTACAAGTTCAATCGTCTACTTTTTTTTCATCACCCCTCGGCCGCGTACTGGCGGTTGCGGGTTTGCTACTGGTTTCGCTGCCGCTTGCGGCTTGTGCCGGCCAAATGCCGATTTTGCCGGAGGGCCAGATTCAACTGCAAAGCGGCACCAGCGAGGTGCCGCCCCCATCCACTGCGGTCGAAAGCCCGACGGCGCGGGCAGTATTGGACTTGAGCACGGAAGTTAGCACCGAAGGCGGAGAGGCGGCTTTGCCGATCATCCGCCCGGGTAGCCCTGATTTTCACGCCAGCCATCCCGACGAATTCAGACTGGCGTCTGGCCGCGTGCAGTTGGTCGAGTTCTTTGCCTACTGGTGCGCGGTGTGCAAGGCGGTAGCGCCCACCGTGCATGGTCTGGAGAACATGTACGGTGACCAGGTGGCGTTTGTCTACCTTGACCGTGATGACCCGCGCACACTGCCGATCCAAGAGCAGCTCGGCTACACCTACCAGCCGCACTTTTTCCTTATCGATGCCAACGGGGTAGTGATCGGGCAATGGCGCGGCTACATTGATGGCCCTGAATTACAGCAAGCCCTTATCGACGCAACCAACGAGTGATCAAAAAGCCCGCCAACTGGCGGGCTTTTTGATTATTAGCCCAGCAAACGCATACAATACAGTCCATGACGATCAAAGCAATAATCTGGGATTTCGGCGGTGTGCTGGTGCGCACTGACCCTGACAACCAGCGCGATGCGCTGGCAACGCGTTTGGGCATCACGCGCCGGGAGCTTGAGGCGCGTGTTTTTGACGGCGAGAACCGCCGCCAAGCGCAGATAGGCGGCGTGGATGGAGAGCAGTACCTGCAGGAAGTTTCGGCTGAATTTGGCATGACAGTGGGGGAGCTGCGCGAAGCCTTCTTCGGCTCAGACCATCTTGACCATAAGCTCATGGCCTATATCCGCGCCTTGCGTCCGAAGTACAAGACCGGCCTGCTTAGCAACGCCATGAACAATTTGCGCGCCGCACTGACCGACCAGTATCCGATCCTGGATGCTTTTGATGCGGTGGTGATCTCGGGCGAGGTGGGGGTGATGAAGCCGCATCCAGCCATTTACCTGCTGGCGGCTGAGCGCTTGGGTGTTCAGTCCGGTGAGTGCGTGTTTGTGGACGATTTCATCCAGAATGTGCGCGGTGCGCAGGAAGCCGGCATGCAGGCAGTGCTCTTCGCTGACCGAGAGCAGACCCTGGCTGACCTGCAAGTCCTCTTAGCCTAACTCTCCATTTTATTTTTCAAGGCTTGCCACTACCCTGAGGGCATGCTATACTTTCCCCATACCCACCCCCTGGGGGAGGGGGTATGAGGAGGAAGCATGAACCGAGAACGTGCAAGCAAGCGGCTTAAAACCATTGAGGGCCATGTGCGCGGTATCCAGCGCATGGTGGATGATGGCGCGTATTGCATTGACGTCATTCGCCAGATCCAGGCCACCCAGGCTGCCTTGAACAAGGTCAGCCAGATGGTGCTGGAGGAGCACATGCATTCCTGCGTCATAACGGCTGTACGCGGCAATGATGCCGATGAACGCGAACGCGTGCTGGCAGAAATTGCCGAAGTCTATCAAGCAGCAACCAAGGTTTAAAAACCGAAAGGAAATCCAAAAATGAACACCATTGTGTATAGCGTTCCCAAGATCCACTGCGGCCATTGCACCCAGACCATCGAGAATGAGCTGGCTGAAATGCCTGGCGTTGAAGCTGTTAAAGCCAGCCTGGACGAGAGAAAAGTGATGGTGCGTTTCAGCGAGCCGGCCACCGATGACTCGGTGAAGGCGTTGCTGGCCGAGATCAACTACCCGGCCGAATAGAACCACAAGGAACCAACATGGCTGTAGCAAGCAAGCAATACAATCTGCCCATCCTGGGGATGACCTGTGCCAACTGTGTCTCTACGGTGGAGCGCAACCTGTACAAGGTGCCTGGC
Source organism: Anaerolineales bacterium (assembly GCA_025808555.1). NCBI lineage: Bacteria > Bacillati > Chloroflexota > Anaerolineae > Anaerolineales > Anaerolineales bacterium. The sequence goes on from CP075526.1 coordinate 1,879,369, forward strand.
GTCTCGCATGCCAGCGTAAACTTGTCCAATGAGCGCGCCGCGGTCGAGTTTGACCCTGGGCAGGCCGACTTGCAGGCCATGTTGGCGCGCATTCGCAAAGCTGGCTACGACGTAGCCAGCGGCGAAGCGCGCCTGCAGGTGCAACATCTGCATGACCCGGCGGATGCCCGCCGCCTGGATGTAGCCTTGGGCGCACTGGACGGTGTGCTGCAGTCGAACATCAATCCCGTCACCGGCGAAGTGCGTATTCAGTACGTACCCACCATCACCAGCGAGGTTGAGTTGCGGGCCGCCGCGGCCCAGGCAGGTTTTGAGCTGGCCGCCGCCGAGGCGGGCGAGGATGTGGAAGCCGGTGTGCGCCGCAGTGAGATCCAGAAGCAGCGCAATCTGATGTGGTTCAGTGTGCTCTTCACGCTGCCACTCTTTATTCTCTCGATGGGGCGCGACTTTGGGTTGCTGGGGCACTGGGCGCATGCCGCCTGGGTGGACTGGCTGTTCTTCGCCCTGGCCACGCCTGTGCAGTTCGTCGCCGGTTGGAGCTACTACGTCAACGGTTACAAGTCGCTACGCAATGGCAGCGCCAACATGGATGTGCTGGTGGCGCTGGGTTCGTCTGTGGCGTACTTTTACTCCGTAGCGCTGCTGCTCGGCTTGTTTACCGGGCACGGCTACTTTGAAACTTCCGCCGCCATCATCACGCTGATCCGCGTAGGCAAGTACCTGGAAGTGAACGCCCGCGGCCGCACCGGCGACGCCATCCGCAAGCTGATGGGTTTGCAGCCCAAGCTGGCGCGGGTGCTGCGCGGCGGCCAGGAAGTCGAAATTCCCAGCGCAGAAGTGCTGGTGGGTGACCACGTGGTTGTGCGTCCCGGTGAGAAGTTCCCGGCGGATGGCCGTGTGATGGAAGGCCATAGCGCCGCCGACGAGTCCATGATCAGCGGTGAATCGATGCCGGTCAGCAAGACGCCGGGTGACGAAGTCATCGGCGCTACACTGAACAAGCAGGGCCGGATTGTGTTCGAGGCCACCAAGGTGGGTAAGACCACCGCGCTGGCGCAGATCGTGCGCTTGGTAGAGAACGCCCAGAGCACTCGTCCGCCCATCCAGAAGCTGGGCGACCGTATCTCTGAGATCTTTGTGCCCGTAGTGATCCTTATTGCCACGCTCACTTTCCTGGCCTGGTACTTTGTGTTTCCGGCAAGCGCGCCGGACGCCACGCTGACCCGCGCCCTGATCAATACGGCCGCCGTGCTGTTGATTGCCTGCCCCTGCGCCATGGGCCTGGCCACGCCCACGGCCGTGATGGTGGGCAGCGGGCGCGGCGCCGAGATGGGCGTGCTGATCAAATCCGGCGAGGCGCTGGAGCGTGCCTCCGGCATATCGATGGTTCTACTCGACAAGACCGGCACCCTAACCCGCGGCCAGCCCTCGCTGACCGACATTCTGCTGGCCGAAGGCCAAAACGAAGACGAGTTGCTGCGTGTCGCGGCCAGCGTGGAGCATGCCAGCGAACACCTGTTGGGCGAGGCAATCGTGGCCGCTGCCAATGAGCGCCAACTCGCGCTGGCGGTGCCGGAGCGCTTTGAAGCGCTGACTGGCCGCGGCGTGGCGGCGGATATGAACGAAGCGCAAGTGCTGATCGGCAATGTGCGCTTGATGAATGAGCACAACATTACCCTGGGTAGCCTGACCGCTGCTGGCGAGCGCCTGCACGCCGACGGCAAGACCGCCATCTATGTCGCCGTTGACGGCACGCTGGCTGGTGTGCTGGGCGTGGCCGATACCCTCAAGGACAATGCCCGCGAAGTGATTGATAGCTTGCACCGCATGGGCTTGAAAGTGGGCATGATCACGGGCGATGCACGCGGCGTTGCCGATGCGGTGGCTCGCCAGCTGGGTCTGGACTATGTGCTGGCCGAGGTGCTGCCCGAGCAAAAGGCAGCTGAGGTGACGCAGTTGCAGGCTGCCGGGCATAAGGTGGCCATGGTGGGCGATGGCATTAACGACGCGCCCGCGTTGGCGCAGGCCGATCTCGGCATTGCCATCGGCACCGGCACGGATGTGGCCATGGCCACCGCTCCGGTGGTGCTGATGACCGATGATCTGCGCGGCGTGCCGAAGGCGATCGCGCTCTCCAAGCGCACGCTGAGCACCATCCGCCAGAATTTGTTCTGGGCCTTTATCTACAACATCTTGCTCATCCCCGCCGCTGCGCTGGGCTTCCTGAGCCCGATCCTGGCGGCTGGAGCGATGGCGCTGAGCGACATTTTTGTCATTGGCAACAGCCTGCGTCTGCGCAAAGTACCGCTGAAATCCTAAATATTAGAAGCGCGCCATGCTAGTGGCGCACTCTACAGTTTGGGCTCATTTTGGTTTCATGCTGCCGCGATAAAATACCGCCATGTCCAACCCATCCCCACTCAGCAGACGAGATTTTCTGAAACTTGGCAGCCTGGGCCTGGGCGCGGCGGCCCTGGGGCCGCTGGCTGGCCCGGGTTTGAAGGTCAACCCGCGCTACTTGCTGCAGGAGCCTTTTCCGCAGGCCGAGCGCCTGGGCCGCGTGGTGGAGGAGTTGGATCGCTTCGTCTATTTGCGCGCCGCCCCCAGCCGCGAGGCGGCGGAGGTGGGCCAGCTGATGGGCGATGCAGTCGTGCCATGGATCCGCGAAGTGGTGGGCAGCGCCAGCGGCCTGCGCAACCAGCGCTGGATCGAAACGCCGCAAGGCTATGTATGGGCCCCATTTTTGCAGCCAGTCAAGAACATCACCAATACTCCGCTGACTGCATTGCCGGATTATGGCAACGGCCCCGGCATGTGGATGGAAGTCACTCAGCCCTATGTCGAGGTGCAGCTGGCAAACGCCAGCGCACCCTACGGTCACCGTATCCGCTTTCTGGTGCAGAGCAACTGGCCCATCCGTTTGTATTACGGCCAGGTGATGTGGGTTGACGAGATCCGCACCAACGATGCGGGTCAAGTTGAATACCATGTGTATGATTTGTACGGCAGCCTTGGCGATCACTTCTGGGCGCCGGCGCACGCCTTCAAGCCCATCCACCCTGAGGACATAGCTCCCATCTCGCCTGAGGTGGAGAACAAAGAGCTCGTCATCAATATTGCGCGCCAAACCATGTCTTGTTTTGAGGATGGCCGCGAGGTGTATTTTTCGCGTGTCTCCACAGGACGCGATGATGAAGATGGAGTGGGATTCACGCCGGTGAGTGATTATCTACGGGTGTACATGAAGTACATCTCGACCACCATGACGGGCGGCACCTCCGGCGCCGGCTACGATCTGGCAGGCATTGGCTGGTGCACTTTCATCGCCACCGGTGGCATTGCGGTGCATACTTGTTATTGGCACAACAACTATGGCGAGCGCACTTCGGCGGGCTGCATCAACGCCACACAGGATGATGCCAAGTTCATCTTCCGCTGGACTGCGCCGCAGGTGGAGTATTACCCGGGCAAGATCGATCAAGTAGCGGGCACGAGTGTGCGCGTCGTGCAGGGCTAAGCCGGCATGATACCGGCGCCCAGCGTAGGGTTGGCCTTCCTGGCTGGTTTGGCTTCCTTCCTCTCCCCGTGCGTATTTGCTCTGGTGCCGGTGTACGTGGGCTACCTGAGTGGCCGCGTGGCAGGGGTACAAGGACAGCCCGACACATGGCGCAGCTTTTTGCACGGGCTGGCTTTCGTGATCGGCTTCAGCTTCATTTTCATTTTGCTTGGCTTGTTTTCGGCGGCCTTAGGCCAGTTCATGTTCTCTTTCACGCGCCTGCTGTCACAGGTGGGCGGCGTCATTGTTATTCTCTTCGGTTTACATCTCAGTGGAATACTGCGCATACGCTGGCTGGATTACGAGTTGCGCGCCCAATCCAGCTTGCGATCGCAGCGCGGTTATCTTTCATCCGCTATGATGGGCGTATTCTTCTCGGCGGGGTGGGTGCCGTGCGTGGGCCCGGTGTTAGGCTCCATCCTCACCTTGGCCTTCAACAGCGCCGAGCTAAGCCAGGGTGCGGTGCTGCTCAGCGCCTATTCCGCCGGGTTGGCCATTCCCTTTTTGATTGCAGCCACCCAGGTCAGCTGGATCACGAATGTGGTGCGCCGCTACGCGCGCCTGAGTCATTATGTGGAGCGCATCACCGGCCTGGTGCTGGTGGCGCTGGGCTTGCTGCTGCTCAGCGGCCGTTTTCAAACCCTGGCCAGCCTGGGCTTCTTCTTCACCACATTCGAGGAGGGCCGCATTGGCCTGCACATGCTGCTGGCCATTCTGGCCAGCCTATTGTTGGGCCTCGGCGTAGGCGCCGTGGCCCAACGTCGCGGCCAGCCGTTCGGTCAGTGGTGGTTCATTGGCAGCGGCGCCAGCCTGCTGATGATCGTGGCACTGTACGCGCTGGGCGCACTCTCTCCATGAGAACGCAGGCTGTCTTGCTGGCCTGCGCACTGTTCCTGGGCGCGTGCAGCGCCCTGGCAGGGGCGCAGCCAGTGGTAGGCTCAGCCGCGCCCGACTTTGCGCTGCCCGGGTTGGACGGTGAGCAGGTGCGCCTGAGCGATCTGCGCGGCCAGCGCGTGCTGCTCAACTTTTGGGCCACCTGGTGCGGCCCGTGCCGCCAGGAAATGCCAGCCATTCAGGCACGCTATAATCACGGCGACTTTGCTGTGCTGGCCGTGGATTTTGGTGAAACCCGCCAGCAAGTGCAGAACTTTGTCACTGAGATCGGTGTGGACTTGCCTATAGTGCTGGATGCAGACGGCAGTGTGCAGGAGTTGTACCGCGTGCGCGGCTATCCCACCACGTTCTTCATCGATACCAAGGGCGTCATCCGCTTCTTTCATATTGGTGAAATGACCGCCAATGACATTGACAACTACCTCAAGCAAATGGAACCCTAGCCATTATGATCACCGTCACCCTGTACACCAAAGACAACTGCTCGCTATGCGAGACTGCCAAGCAGGATTTGCAGGCGCTGCAGGACAAAATCCCACATAACCTGGCGCTCGTTAATATTGAGAAAGACCCTGACCTCAAGGCCGCCTATGGTACGCGTGTGCCCGTGGTGCAGGTTGGCCCGTATGTGGTCGAAGCCCCTTTTGACCGCCGCAAACTGGAGATGACCATGGCCGCAGCCCGAGATCGCGTTGAGCAAATTGAAGGCGACCCCAAGTATGCAAAGCGCAAAGCGCGCGGCGCCAAGGTGACCGGCTCTGACCGCTTGGCCCAGTTTCTCGGCCGCCATTATCTGGCTTTACTCAACTTGATCGTGTTCTTGTATGTGGGTCTACCGTTCCTGGCTCCCGCGTTGATGAACGCTGGCTATCCTGGCCTGGCGCGGCCGATCTACTCGACCTATGGGGCCGTGTGTCATCAAATGGCGTTCCGCTCCTGGTTCTTGTTTGGCGACCAACCGGTCTACCCGCGCGCCGCGGCGGGCTTGCAAGAGTACGTCAGCTATGAAGCTGCCACCGGGCTGAACAGCGATGACATGCTGGATGCCCGTCGCTTTATTGGCAATGAGCAGGTTGGTTACAAAGTTGCCTTCTGCCAGCGCGATGTTGCCATCTACGGTGCAATATTAGTGTTTGGCCTGCTCTATGCGGCCACCGGTCGGCGCATCAAGCCGTTGCATTGGATGCTGTGGATCGCACTGGGCTTTGTGCCCATTGGCCTGGATGGGTTCAGCCAGTTGCTCAGCCAGATACCCAACTGGAGCTTCTGGGAATACCGCGAGAGTACGCCGCTGCTGCGTACGCTGACCGGCGCCATTTTTGGCTTCACCACGGCTTGGTTCGGCATTCCGTTGCTTGAAGAGTCGTTCCAGGATGTGCGCGTGCAGACAGCTTCCAAGAAAGCCCGCATCGAAGGCGCCAAGAAAAAGCAATAATGCCGTTTCAGCAAACTGACGGCCTGCGCTATTACACCTTTGAGAAGCTACACGCGGCTGGCGTCAAACATGCTGTCTTCACCCGCCAAGGTGGGGTCAGTGCTGCGCCGTATGATTCGCTCAATGTGGGCAGCACCGTTGGCGATGAGCTGGCAGATGTGCGCCAGAACCTACAGCGTGCATTTACGGCGGTGGGCCGTAGGCCTGAGAGCATGTTCGATAGCTGGCTAGTGCACGGCGTCGATGTGCACGTTGCCCACGCCCCGCGCCCGGCTGACTGGGCGCGCCCGCCCAAAGCCGACATCATCATCACTGATCAGCCTGAGGTCACGCTGTTCATGCGCTATGCCGATTGTGTGCCAATTGTGCTGTATGACCCGCGGCAACGTGCCGTTGCGCTGGCGCATGCCGGTTGGCGCGGCACGGTAGCGCGCGTGCCTGCGGTCGCCGTGGCAGCGCTCAGCCAGCATTACGGCAGCCGCCCGCAGGACCTGCTGGCCGCCATCGGCCCCGCCATCTCCGCCGAGCGCTACGAGGTGGGCGAAGAGGTTGTGCAGCAGGTGCAGGCTGCGTTCGGCGGCCAGGCGAGCGGGCTGCTGCCGGCTTATGGTGAGAGTTCGCACTTTGACCTGGTGGCTGCCAACCAGCTTGTCTTGCAGCAGGCTGGTGTGCAGAACATCGAAATGGCCGACCTGTGTACGGCTGGCAATCCGCAAGACTGGTTCTCGCATCGCGGCTCTGCTGGGCGCACTGGCCGCTTTGGCGCATTGATTACACTTGGTGCATGAGCTATTCGCAACGCCTTGCTCACAACCTGGCCGAAGTGCGCCAGAAAATGGACGCCGCAGCCAGCCAGGCCGACCGGGACGTCTCCGACGTGCACATGGTCGCTGTTACCAAGGGTCATCCCGCCGAGGCTATTCAGACGTTGCTTGACCTGGGCGTCACTGATATTGGCGAGAGTTATCTCACCGAGGCGCGTGAGAAGCAGGATGCGCTGGCGGCAGCAAGCAAACTGGACTGGCATATGATCGGCCATGTGCAAAGCCGGAAAGCGCGCGAAGTAGCCCAGCATTTCTCGATCGTCCATTCCCTGGATAGTCTCAAGCTGGCCGAACGCTTGCACCGCTTTGCGCAAGAGGCCGGGCATGTTCTGCCGGTGCTGCTGGAATGCAATGTCAGCGGAGAGATCACCAAGCAGGGCTGGGATTGTCATCAGGACGCCAGCGAATTCTTTGCCGATGCACAGGTCATCGCTGGCCTGCCGGGGCTTGAGGTGCGCGGCTTGATGAGCATGGCGCCCATCACAGCCCGCCTGGCAGAAGCCCGCCCATATTTTGAGCGCACCCGCCAACTGCGTGATACATTGGCAGAACGCCTGAACATGGCTTTGCCCGACCTCTCGATGGGTATGAGCAATGATTACGAAGCCGCTATTCTGGAAGGGGCGACCATGGTGCGCATCGGCGAAGGGCTGATGGGTCCGCGGCCGAAGTAAAGGAGTGTATGGAGCAAGCAATCGCACTGATCTTTGATCTGCTGAGCTGGATCGTCATCATTGATATTCTGCTGGGTTACTTCATGGATCCATATCACCCCGTGCGCCAGGCGCTGGACCGTATTGTTGAGCCTATGCTGGCGCCCATCCGCCGCATTTTGCCGCCCACCGGTATGCTGGATTTCAGCCCTCTGGTATTGCTGATCCTGCTGCAGATCCTCAGCGCGGTCGTCATCAACGCGTTCCGCTAAGCCATGGCACGCCACAAACTGACCGACGGACGCGGCGGAGCTGCCCTTGCCATTCGGGTGACCCCGCGGGCCAGCCGCAACGAGATCGTCGAGATCCTGCCTGACCACACGATCAAGATCCGCTTGACGGCCCCGCCAGTGGATGGCAAGGCCAATGAGGCGTTGATCGATTTTCTTTCCAAAGTGCTATCTGTCCCCAGATCGCGCATTGAGATCGTTGCCGGCCAAACCGGGCGCGACAAACTCGTCACCATTATTGACATGGATAGCAGCGAAGCCCAGGATCTAATTCTCAAACAGTTGGAATAGCTAACCGTACAAGATGCGCTTGCAGTTATCGCAGCGCGTCAGCTCCTCGGCAGAACGGGCCGCCTGGGCACGCGCCGCCGAGAGCTCGGCCCCGCAGGCGGAGCAGGTGCCGCCTTGCACTTTGGCTACCGCAGTGCCCGCCTTGCTGCCGCGCAAGGCGGTGTATGTTTCCATGTCTGCGGCAGTTACTGCTCCAGCGGCGGTTTCGCGCTCTGTGCGCAGGCGCTCGCTCTGTTGGCGCAGTTCAGTTTGTTCAGCAAACAAGGCCTTGTGCTCGCCAGCCAGTTTCGCTTCCACTTCTGCCAACGCCGAGTCCGCGAGGGCCTTGCTGGCTTGTTGCTGCTCGTGAGCGGCCATTGCTTCCAACTGAACATCTTCCAGCTCGCTTAGACGGCGAGCCAGACTCTCAGATTCCATTTGCAGGTCTTGCAATTCTTTGGGGTTGGTGACCGAGCCGCCGTAAAGGCTGGCCTGGTTCTGCTCGATGCGTTTTTGTTGAGCAGCCACCTCTTCTTCGGCGGCACGCAGCGCGGTATGGGCGGTATGCAACGCGGCCTGAGCCTGCTGCTGCGCCTGGCTGGCTGCCTGGTGAGCTTGATTGTCACCTAGAATGCGCTCGATCTCGGTCAGACGCGCCGCGGCTTGGTCCAGCTTGGTGTCTGCTTGCTGCAAACGATACAGGGAGAAGGCGCGGCTCATGCATTGATTATAAGGTAGCCAGGTGGGGCTTTGCTAAAATACAGCATGCGCCGCCAGCTGCCTATTGTACTTTTGGTATTTGTGTTCCTTTTGCTGCAATCGCTGCCTTTTTTTTCGGCCCAAGTTGCTGCCGATGCGCAGCATCAGTTTGCCGGCTTTCTACTCAATCCAACCGATGGGTTCAGCTACTTGGCCAAAATACGCCAGGGCTTCGATGGGCAGTGGAGTTTTGTGATGCCCTATACGGCTCAACCTGGCGAGGGCGCGGCAATCAATCTGTATTACTTATTTCTGGGGCATGTGGCTCGCTGGGCGGGTTTGGGTCTGGCTTTCACGCTGAACGCGGCGCGTATCGTTGGTGCGGCGGCGCTGTGTGCAGCGCTGTATCGGCTTATCGTCGCTACCCCGCCCGAGCGGCTCCGTCTGTGGGTATTTGGCTTGGCTCTGTTTGGTTCCGGGGTGGGTTGGTTGGCGGTGCTATTTGGTGGCTTCACAAGTGACTTCTGGGTGGCCGAGGCCTATCCGTTCTTGGCCGCGCTGGCCAATGCACACTTCCCGCTAGGGCTCGCTTTGCAGATCTATCTGCTCACACCCGTCGCAACCCCGCGGCCGGTTGCCTGGGCGCTGACATCCCTTGCCTTGGTAATGGTCTACCCGTTTGGCTGGGCAGTGGCCGTGGTGGTACTGCTAGGTACGGCGGCGCTGGCGCAGCTGTGGGAGCAGGCAGCCCGCAGCCGCTGGCAGCAGGCCGCTTGCGTGCTGGTGGCCGGCGCGCCGTATGCACTGTATACATTGTGGGTGGTGAGTACGCATCCAGTGCTGACCGGCTGGAGCGCGCAGAACCTCACCCCCGCCATGCCCCTCTGGGATTTTGTAGTTTCGTTCTCGCCCGCGCTTTTGCTGGCCGTGCCGGGCATCTATCTCGCATTCAAACAACGCAGTATTAACCTGGGCCTGTTCGCAGTGTGGGGCATCGCCTGTTTTGTGCTCTTGTATATGCCCTTTGGCCTGCAGCGCCGTTTGATCAGCGGCATGTATGTTCCGCTGACTGCTTTGGCCGTTGTGGCTGCCGCACACATTTTCGGTTCACGTTTGAAGCTTGGCTTGACCGCCTTGGCTTTGCTGGCCTTGCCTACGAACTTGCTCGTGTTGCTGGGCATGGCGCAGGCAGTGCAACAGCAGCAGCCTGCGCTGTATCTCCAAGCAGATGAGCTGGCAGCCTATGCGTGGCTCGATGAGCACGCCGCGCCGGGCGCCTTGGTCTTGGCGCCGGAGCGCAACAGCTTGCATCTGCCCGCGTTTGCGGATGTGCGCGTCTGGTATGGGCATCCCTTTGAAACTGTGCAGGCATCCCAGCGCCAGGCGGAGGTGCAAGCTTTCTTCGAACAACCATCCGGCGATTGGCTGACTGAATGGAAAGTGGAATACGTGCTATTGAATAGCGCCAGCGAGTTTACGAACTCCATCGAAGGCTGGGGCAGCGTGTTCAGTCAGAACAGTATAGAGATCTTGGCACGGCATGGGCAATAGACTGCGGGCCTGCCTGGCGGAGTACTGGCCCTTCATGCTGCCCGTGCTCCTCTTGCTGCCTGGCCTGAGCGGCTTCATCTATCCCGGCTCCGGCGCGCTTTTCTCGGATATGGCCGTGACACATTATCCCAACGCGTTGTTCCTGCAGCGCGCCGTGGGTCACAGCGAAGTGCCCTTGTGGTCTCCGCAAATATTGTCTGGCTTTCCATTTGTTGCTCATCCGTATTCGGGCTTTTGGTATCCGCCATATTGGCTGGTGCTGCTGTTCCCCTTGCCATTGGGGCTCAACCTTGTGCTCGCCGTACACATCTTGCTCGCTGGCGTAGGCATGTATTGCTTTCTGTGCCAGCGAGGCTTTGCGCGCCAAGCCGCCATGATCGGCGGCCTGGCTTTTCAGGCTGCGCCGCGGCTTTTTGGCCATGTGGGTGCCGGGCATGTGATGCTGGTGATGGCCGTATGCCTGACGCCCTGGCTGTTGTGGGCCAGCGGGCAGCGCCGCCTGCCGGCCGCAATGCTACTGGCCCTGATCGCCGCAGCAGACCCGCGCTGGGCGCTGTACGCCGCGGTCCTGTGGGGCGCATGGCTACTGTGGCAGCGACGTGTACGCCATTTGGTGGAGCAAGCTGCCTTGGCAAGCTTGCTGGCCCTGCCCGCGCTGTGGCTGTATTGGCAATACGGCCAACTCTCGACCCGCGCCAGCCTCAGCGCAGCCGAAATATTGGAGCTCTCGCTGCCGCCTGCGAGCCTGCTGGGCTTGCTGCTGCCGCAATGGGGTGGAGCGCATGAATGGATTGTGTACTCAGGCATTGTGCTGCTCCTGCTGGTGCTTGTGGCACATCCCTGGCAGCCAAAGACACGCTTTTGGTTTGCGGTGATAGTGGCTTGCCTGCTCATTGCACTGGGCAGCCATATCCCTGGTGCGGATCGGCTGGCCGGGTTGCCCGGCTTCTCGCAACTGCGCATCCCGACGCGCGCTTTGTTGTTGGCTGCGTTTGCGTGGGCGGTGCTGTCCGCCGCCGCGATCCAGCAACTGACCCTGAGTGGTGCACCCCGTCGTGGGTTGCGCTTGCTACATGCCGGCGTGTTCGCACTGTTGCTCGCTATTGGCGTGCTGGCCTGGCTGCAAGACGCCCCGCTGTGGCGGCCAGCCTTGTTTGCCGCCGTGCTCACGGCGGCAGCCTGGCTGGCGCACGAGCGATTGGCGGGCCAACGCCTGACGCTTGTGCTCGGCGGGCTGCTGCTGGCTGACCTGCTCATCGCCTCTGCCAGCTTGCTGCGCTTCCGGCCGGCGGATGATGTGCTGGCCGAAGGCAGCCACGTGGCCGGGTTCCTCGCTGTGGATGAGGAACCCTTCCGCGTCTATTCGCCAGACTACAGCCTACCGCAGCAAACCGCTGCGTTCTACGGCGTGGAGCTTGCCAGCGGGGTGGATCCGCTGCAACTGCAAAGTTACGTTAGCTTCCTTGCCACCGCAGGAGGCTATCCAGACGAGGGATACAGCGTGGTGCAACCACCGTTGAATGCAAATATTGATTTGGATATTGCGCTGCTAAGCCAGCTCAATGTCAAATACATTGTTTCGGCCCAGCCTGTGTCTGCTGATGGTCTTGGGCAGGTGCAAGTTGAGCCCTATATCTATTTCAACCCCGCGTACCGGCCACGCGCCTGGGTGGAGCAAGGCGGCGTGGCGCAGCCCGCCACCGTGCTGGATGCGCAGGCCAACCGGATGACGGTGCATGCGTATGGACCCGGCCTGTTGATCCTGGCTGAAGTGCAGTATCCCGGCTGGCGTTTGTTTGTGGACAGGCAGCCAGCTGAATTCGCCTCGTCTGACGGCCCGTTGCGTACAGTGGCTTTGCCCGACGGCGAGCATGAGATCGTACTGCACTTCATGCCGGATGCGCTGCGTTTCGGCGTGCCGATCGCCGCACTGGCTTGGCTGGCATGCATTGGTATCTTGGTGCGGAGGCGCGCATGAGCGCCGCGGAGCGCCGCTGGGCGCTGGGCTTCGCCGCCTTTGTGGCGGCGCTGACCAGCCTCCCCTATCTGCTTGCCTTGCTTCCTCAGCCGCATACTTTTACTGGCTTCCTGATCGGCGTGGAGGATGGCAACTCGTACATCGCCAAGATGCTGCAGGGCGCGGTCGGCGACTGGCTGTTTCACAGCCCTTATAGTACGCAGCCGCAAGTTGGCGCGCTGCTGTATCTGCCATACATCGTGTTGGGCAAGCTGCTGGGTTTGGGGGCCAGCCATCTGGCCTACGTGATCGCGTTCCATCTCTTTCGCATCCTCAGCATCGGCCTCTTGTGCTTTGCGCTGTATGCCTTTCTGGCAGAGTTTGTAAGCAGCCAGCCGCTGCGTCGCCTTGGCACGGCGTTGGCCTTGCTGGGCGGCGGACTGGGCTGGGTACTGCTGCTGTTTGGCCGCAGCGAGATGTTTGGCTCCATGCCGCTGGATTTTTATTCGCCAGAGACATTCGGCTATCTGGCGGTGTTTGGGTTGCCGCACCTCGTGCTGGCGCGGGCGCTGTTGTTGTATGGCTTGCTTGGCGTGTTGCGCGGAGAGTCTGCCCGCCATGTGACAATGTTGTGGCTGGCGATGGCGTTGGTGCACTTGCTGACGGCTGCGTTGGGCTTGGTGCTGCTGGCTCTGTATTGTGCGGCGCTGTGGCTGCGGCATGTGCCAGGCTGGCAAGCCCAATTACGCTCGGTCGTGTGGGCTGTGGCCGGGGCAGCCATCCCGCTGGCCTACAACGCCTGGGCTTATGCAAGCGACCCGTATTTGCGTGCCTGGGCTAACCAAAACCTGATCCTGGCTCCGCATCCTGCGCATTATTTGCTGGCTTACGGCTGGCTGCTGCCGTTTGCGTATCTGGGCTGGCGTGCATTGCGCGCTCGGCCAAATCTTGCAACCCTGAGCGAGGTTTGGCTCCTGGCATTGCCAGTGCTGCTATACCTGCCGGTGGGTTTGCAGCGCCGCTTTGCGGAGGGTGCCTGGGTGCTACTGCTGGCGTTGACGCTGCGCTATCTGGAGACACGGCCGGCGGCCCAGATACGCCGCGGCGCCTGGCTGTTCGTGTTGGCGCTGCCGAGCACGCTGCTGTTGTGGTGGGGCGCTATGCAGGCCGCGCTGCATCCGGCCACTCCTGCGTTCCGTCCCGCGGATGAAGTATCCATATTCGAAACTTTGCGAACGCGGCCAGATGCGCGCGGCGCGATCGCCCTCGCTGGCTACGACACGGGCAATGCGCTGCCAGCCTGGGTGCCGGTGCGAGTGATGATTGGCCACGGGCCGGAGACCGTGGGGCTGGAGGCGTTGGGTGCGGAAGTGTTCGCTTTTTACGCCATCGAAATGACGGACAATGAGCGCCTGGCCTTTTTGCGCCAGCACAGGGTGGATTATGTTGTGTGGGGGCCGGAGCAGGTTGCCTTGCGCCGCTGGTTCCCAAGTTCCGCCCCCTTTATGCAAACGGTTGCCGTGTATGGTCTCTATGAACTCCTGCGTGTGCTCCCTTAGAATACGCTTGTGAGCTTAGCGAAGCGATTCTCCCCGCAGGTTCTGATTTGGCTTGCTCCGTTTGTATTGCTCACCCCGGTGTGGTTGAGCGGGCAAGCCTTGTACTGGGGCACGCCTTCGACCCAGTTTGTGCCATGGTGGTGGCAAGCTTGGCGTACGTTGCTGGGCGGCGAGTTGCCGCTGTGGAACCCGCTGCTGGGCATGGGCGCGCCGCTGGTGGCTAATTACCAATCGGCCTTGTTCTATCCGCCGCATTGGTTGTATTTCGTGCTGGCGGCGGTCGGCGGACTGCCGCTGATGGCCTGGGGCCAGGCGCTGCTGGTGGCGGCCCACCTGGGTCTGGCTGGCGCCGGCATGCTGCGGTTGCTGCGCGTTCTGGGGGCGAGCGTGCAAGGCCAACTGGTGGGTGCACTGGCATTCTCGCTGTCGGGCTATTTGGTGACGCGGGCGCACTTTCTCAGCATCAATGCCAGCTTGGCCTGGCTGCCGTGGATCCTGCTGGCCATGTATCGGTTGGCGCAGGCGCCTGGCCGTGGCACTGTATTGCGCTTGGCTGCACTGCTGGCCTTGCAGTGGCTGGCGGGCCACGCGCAAATGGCCTGGTATACGGCGCTGCTGGCCGGCGCCTGGCTGCTGTTCTGGGTCTGGCCATCCGGCGAGCGTTGGCGGGCGCTGGCCGGCTTTGTGGCCGCCGGCGCATTGGCGCTGGCGCTGAGCGCGGTGCAGCTGTTGCCCACGGCGGAATATCTGCTGCAGTCGCAGCGCGCCAGCCAAGTGGACCCCGCGCTGGCGATGACGTATTCGCTGTGGCCGTGGCGTTTGCTGACTCTGCTGGCGCCGCACTTGTTCGGCTCGCCGGCGGGCGGTGACTTTGCTGGCTACGGAAACTTTTGGGAAGATGCGATCTATATTGGCGTGCTGCCCTTGCTGCTGGCCGTGCTGGCGCTGAGGAAAGCGCAGCCGCGCCGGCTGGTGTGGTTCCTGCTGGGCGTGGTGGCCGTGTCCTTGTTGCTGGCGCTGGGCAAGAATACGCCGGTCTTCTCCTGGTTGTTCGCGCATATCCCTACCTTTGATATGTTCCAAGGCCCGACGCGCTTCAGCCTGTGGACGGTGCTGGCGCTCAGCCTGCTGACTGGGCTGGGCGTAGAGCGCTGGCGCGCTGCGCAAGGGAGTTCGCCCCAAGGGCGTGGCCTGTACTGGAGCCGGCTGGCGGTGGCAGGTGCGGTGGCCGTGATGGCCGGCGGGGTGGTGGGCATGTTGTTGCGCACAGACCCGCGTTTCGAGATAGCAGCCAGCTACTCGCGGGCCGTTTGGCTGCTTGGCCTGACCTTGCTTGCAGTGAGTTTGCTCAACTTGCGCGGCTGGCAGTTCGCGCAAGGCAAGCGCACCTGGCTGCTGGGCATATTTGTGGCCGGCGAGCTGCTGGTGGCGGGCTGGGGGCAAAACCCAGGCGCACCTCTGGCCTTGTATGCTGAACAGCCCATGCACGCAGATCTGCAAACTCAGCTTGATGGCGGGCGGCTGTATATGCCGGCGGAGGATGAGCGCGCGCTGAAGTTCGAGCATCTGTTTCGCTTTGATACCTTCCATAGTGCTGACCCGCTGGACGTGCGCGCCGGCTTGTTGCCAAATACCAGCCTGCTGGAAGGTTTGCCGAGCGCCAACAACTTTGACCCGCTGCTGCCGGCGCGCTACACGGCCTGGATCGAGGCACTGGAGAACGCAGATCCGGAGACGCGGGCCAGCATGCTGACTTTGATGAACGTGAGCGTGTTGCAGCATGTGCTGCCGGATGGGCAAGGGCGCTTTGAGAGCGTGCCAGCTTTGCCGCGTGTCCAGTTGTACGCTTGCCAGCCGCCTGTGGCGCTGGCCGCCGAGCTGCCCGCCTGCCCGCTGGCTGGCGAGGCCAACATCGTGCAAAGCAGCGCCAACCGCGTGCGCATCCGGGTGGATGTGGCGCAGGGCGGCTGGCTGCTGCTGGCCGATACGTATTACCCCGGCTGGCACGCCGAGATTGACAGCGTGCCAGCCGATATTCAGCCAGCCTATGGCGTGTTCCGTGCTGTGCAAGTGCCAGCCGGTGTACATCAGGTTGAGTTTGTGTATCGGCCCCTCTCTTTTACTATTGGCCAGGTCAGCACGTTGCTGACCTGGCCGTTGTGGTTGGTTGCATGGCGGCGCAGCCTATGAGCCTGCGCCGCCTGCTTTCGCCGACGCTGGTGACCCTGCTGGCGGCGCTGCTGGTGCTGGGTGCAGTGCTGGCCCGGGCCGGCTGGGACGTGAATGAGCTCATCCGTCCCGGCACGCAGTTCACGCAGGGTGAACCAAATGGCAGCGAAGGCTACGATGGGCAGTTCTTCTATGCCATCGCTCGCTATGCGGATCCGCAGGAAGCGGCGCAGTATCTGGATGTGCCGGCCTACCGTTACCAGCGCATCCTGCTGCCGCTGCTGGCGCGCGGCGTAAGCTTTGGCAACCCCAGCCTGCTGGCCTGGATGCTGCCACTGGTGGCGCTGGTGGCGCATCTCGTCGGCGTTCAACTGCTGGGGCAGCTGTTGCAACGCTGGAGCCAAAGCCGCTGGTATGCGCTGGGCTACGGCCTGCTGCTGGGCTGCCTGCTCTCCATCCGTTTGGCGCTGCCCGAGACGCTGGCGTTTGCGCTGGTGATCGCGGCGGTGTGGTGCGAAGAGCGCGGGCGCACTCCACTCAATTGGTTGTTGCTCTCACTGGCCGTGTTCGCCAAGGAGACCGCGCTGCTGTTCGTGGCGGCGCAAGGGCTGAGCTACCTCTTCGCCCGTCGCTGGCGGGATGCGGCCGGCCTGGCGCTGGTGGTGGGCCTGCCACTGGCCGCGTTCAGGCTGTGGCTGCTGGGCCAGTTTGGCAGCCTGGGGTTCGGGTTGGGTGGGGCGAATGCGACTGGCCTGGAGTGGATACCCTTCGCGGGCTGGTGGCGCATCGGCGAGTACAACCAAGTTTGGATGCTGGTAGTTGGCCTGCTGTATATGCCCACGATCTTTATGCCCACCTTGTGGGGCTTGTGGGCTGGGCTGCGTGCGTGGTTGCGCCAGCAGGCCGACTTTAGCGCGCTGGCGCTTTTGGCGCACGCGGCCATCTTTCCGTTCATGACGTTGGCTTTGTATATAGAGCCGTATGGGGCGGTGCGGCTGGCGGTGGGCCTGCAGCTGGCGGCGCTGCTGTTCGCCGGGCGGCATGGAGTGCGGCGGGTGCTTGCATACGGAGTGCTGTTCACGCTGATGAGCCTGTGGCTGTTTGTGCCGGAATAGTGCGCTGCTGCTTGACCGGACAGGAAGTTATTATGCGCGGCAGGGGGTGGGGGTTAAAACTTATAAGTAACAACTTTAAGCCTGCGATCAAGTGGAATGTTAGAGAGGCGGGCAGGGCATATAAGGAAGATGTGTCCATAAGATCCCTCGCTAATTGTGGGTTCGTGTTGTCGATACCTGCTAGGAATGGCCGAGGCGAAGATGTTGTTCGTTTTGTGGGTGGGGGCATCCCGTGCAACTGAAAAGATATCTGGCGTTTAGCGCTCATTCGTGTGAGTTGGGTATATCCGACAATCAGAATGGGCTGCGAAAATGGATCCGATTGTCAAGGAAAGCAAAAACGGCCAGCGTACGCTGGCCGTTTAGTGTGGATGCGGATCCTGGGCTCGAACCAGGGCTTTCTGAGTCAGAGTCAGACGTCCTACCACTAGACGAATCCGCACTGCAAGTAGCCATTTTAACACGCCATGGTGAGAGCGTCTAGCGTTGTGTCAGGCTGGCTAGCGTTGTTCGGGGTTGAGGACGACCCAGAGGGCGCGCATGGGGGCGCTGCCATTGTTGGTGAGGCGGTGGGGCGTGCTGGAGTCGAAGATGATGCTGTCGCCCGCGGCCAGGGTATAGGTTTCGAAGCCGAGTTCGACCATAAGCTGGCCCTCCAGCACCAGGCCAAACTCACGGCCGGTGTGGCTGGACATATTCTTGCCGGATTCAGCGCCGGGGGCGTACTGGATCTCGAGGAATTCGGTATCCTGCTCGGCGGTGGCGGTGAGGCGCGCCCAAGTGATGCCGCTGTTGAGCTCCAGGGTGGGGCGGGCGGCGGCGGGCACGATGGGCGCCTTGTGGGTGGTGGGGAAGCTAACCACCGCTTCGCTCGTCTCGCTGGTAAGCAGGGCTTCGCGCATCTGGCTGGCGGTCAGCTCGCTGCTGTTGACCGCGCCGTTCATCGGGGATGGATTGCTATCATCTTCGGCGGGGAAGAAGTAATCCACAGAAACGCCCAGAGCAGCGGCGATCTTGTAGAGAGAGCGCACTGAGGGGAAGGCCTTGCCGGTTTCGATCTGGCTCAGCATGCTGGCGCTGATCTCGGCGGCGCGAGCGAGATCGCGCAGGCTCATTTTGTGTTTTTGGCGGGCGGCCCACAGCTTGCGGCCGATTTCGCTGGGATTTTGTTCAATCAAGTCAGACATGGTAATGGATTTGTACAGTCTAATACAGGAGGGCCATTTTTGCCACGCCAAATATTGTTCAGTGCGTTCAATCCTGGTTGACAGAGTGCTGTTTGCCACTATAATGCGTTCAATTACACGAAACATAACTTGCGAGGCTTTTGAAGCTTTACGCAAGGTGGTGCACGCCAGCAAGCGATCTCTTTGCAGTTCCTTTTGAAAGGATGGCAACATGGATTTGCGAACGTACGGAACAATGGGTGTGGATTGGGAGCAACGTGTTGATTTCGACCGGTTGCGTACGGAGCGTCTGGCGCGCATCAAGGCCAAACTGAAAGAATCCAACATCGGAGCACTGCTGTGCTTCGACATGAACAATATCCGCTATATCACCAACACCACCATTGGCACCTGGGCGATCGACAAACTGGGTCGCTTCTGCCTGCTGCCGCAGGACGACGAGCCGATCAACTGGGACTTTGGCTCGGCGGCCAAGCACCACACTTTGTACGCGCCCTGGCTGGGCGAGGGACGGTCGCGGGCGGGCATCTCGACCCTGCGTGGCGCCATGCCGCCGGGGGCGATGCGGGCCGAGGACGTTGCGCGCAAGATTCGTATTGAGTTGGAAGAGCGCGGCCTGCTGAACGAGCCGGTCGGCATCGACATGGTGGAGCCGCCGGTGCTGTTCGCCCTGCAGAAGGAAGGCATCAACGTAGTGGATGGGCAGCAGTTGCTGCAGGATGCCCGTGTCATCAAGACCCAGGATGAAGTTACTTTGCTCAACATGGCCTGCATGATGGTGGATGCGGCCTACGAAGAGCTGTACCGCTTTATGAAGCCCGGCGTGAAGGAAAGCGAAGCCGTGGCCCTGGTCAACAAGGTGCTGTACGAATTGGGCTCGGAGCATGTGGAGGGCGTCAACGCCATCTCCGGCGAGCGCTGCAGCCCGCACCCGCATATTTTTAGTGACCGTGTGATGCGCCCGGGTGACCCGGCCTTCTACGATATTTTGCATTCCTACATGGGCTACCGCACCTGCTATTATCGCACCTTTGCGATCGGCTCAGCCTCGCAGGCCCAGGTGGATGCGTATAAACGCTGCCGCTATTACCTGGATGCAGCGATCGACGCCATTCGCCCTGGTGTGACCACGGCGGACGTGGTTAAGCTGTGGCCCAAGGCGCAGGAATTTGGCTTCCCCAACGAAGAAGCCTGCTTTGCATTGCAATACGGCCACGGTGTAGGCCTTGCGATCTGGGAGAAGCCGGTGTTCAGCCGCCTGGTGTCGTTCGACAGCCCGCAAGAGATCGAAGAGGGCATGGTGTTCGCGCTCGAAACCTATTGGCCCGCCAGCGACGGCTGGTCGGCGGCGCGCATTGAAGAGCAGATGGTGGTGACCAAGACAGGTGTGGAAGTGATCACACGCTTCCCGGCCGAGGAGTTGATGGTGGCAGGCAAGCGCTATTTCACCACCAATGGCTGGCTATCCACGACGCGTGACACACAGTCGCACCGCAACATTGACTACAGCGGTGTGGACTACGGCGGTGCGGGCTTGCCGGACGAAAGCCCCAACGGTGCGGAGGAACGCAGCGCCAAGAAAGCCAAGAAGTAACCAGGTACGCAGATGCATAGCACCACCAGCCTACACAATTTGCCCGGCGGGGTGCCCGCAGGGTACAAGGATAAGAGCGACGGCTTTTCGCGCCAGACCTATGTTGACCATACCATGGGCTCAGTCCATATGGGCACTGGTATCAGCCAGCTGGAAGCGGGCGGCCACATCAGCCATCACCTGCACGCGTTCGAGGAAAGCTTCTATATCTTGGAGGGCAGCCTGCTCTGCCAGATCGGTGAGGCGGTTTACGAGTTGGGGCCGGGGCACTATGGCCTGATCCCCACGGGCGCGCCGCATGCCTGGCAGAACAAGGGCAGCGTGGCAGCGCGCTGGGTCGAAATGCAGGCACCGCAACCAAGACCGGATGGCAGCGATACATTCTTCGTAGATGGTGAGCTGGCCGCCAGCGGCCAGGCGCCAGACCCGGCGCGGGCCGCGGAGATGATGGTGGGCCACTTCGACGAAGGGCAGCTGCCCAAGCCCGGCGAGCCGGGGCAGATGGAAGGTTTCAATGCCACCACGGGTGTGGCGATCAAAATGTTCGTAGACCGCTCATCTGGGGCTACGCATCAATCCCTGTTTCTTATTCAGTATCAACCCGGCGCCAAGATCGATGCGCATGACCACACCTTCGAAGAGTCGTATTACATTGTCAGCGGGCGCGTGAAGGCGACCGCGGATGGCCAGACCTATGAACTCGGCCCGGGCGACTCGATCTGGACCAGCGTGGGTTGCATTCACAGCTTTGAGCAGGTGGGCGACGAGCCGGTGCGCTGGATCGAGACCCAAGCGCCGCTGCCGCCGGCTAAGGAAGCGTTTCGATTTGAAAGAGACTGGTCTGGCAAGTACGCCGGCTAGTTTGGAGAGATAGATGGCAAATGTTGGATTTATTGGCTTAGGGGTGATGGGCAGCCGCATGGTTACGCGGTTGATGGCCGCCGGCCACACCGTGACCGGCTACAACCGCACCAAGGCCAAGGCGCAAGAGCTCCTGGATGCGGGGATGGCCTGGGGCGACACGCCGGGGGCGGTGACCGAAGCCTCTGAGATCGTTTTCAGCATCGTCAGCGATACGGCCGCATTGCGCCAGATCGCTGAAGGGCCGGACGGCGTGCTGACCGCCCTGGCGGCGGGCAAGACCTGGGTGGAAATGAGCACGGTCAGCCCCGCGGCCAGCCGCGAACTGGCGGCCAAGGCCGCCGCGGCCGGGTCGCAGATGCTGGATTGCCCGGTCTCGGGCAGCATTGCTACACTGGAGGCTGGCCAGCTGACCATGATGGTGGGCGGCGACGAGGCTGCATTCAAGGCGGTAGAGCCGGTGCTGCTGGCAATCGGCTCCAAGGCCACCTATGTAGGCGCCAGCGGCCTGGCGGTTTCCATGAAGGTGGCGACGAATTTGAGCGTCGGCGTGCAGGTGCTGGCGCTGGCTGAGTCGATCCTGTTGGCTGAAGCGGCGGGCATTCCCCGCAGTACTGCCATCGAGGTGCTGACCAACAGCGTCATCGGCTCGCCGCTGGTGAAGTACAAGGCCCCGCAGTTGGTGACCCTGCCGGATGTGGCCTGGTACCCTGTGGATATGATGCAGAAAGACATCAAGCTGGCCCAGGAACTGGGGGTTGAGCTGGGAGTATCGCTGCCCACAACTGAAACGGCGCAGCGCGTGCTGGCCTTTGCCCAAGAGAAGGGCTGGGGCGAGAAAGACTTTGCGATCTTGATCGAAGCTGTCAAGCACATGGGAGCGAAGTAATGGCGAAAGCAAAAAGCACCAAAGCCAAAAGCACCAAGCCTGCCGGCAAACCGGCGGGCACTGAGGATGTCGAAGACCTGCTGCAGATGTACGAGCAGATGGTGCGCATCCGTGAATTTGAAGACAAGGTGAATGAGCTGTACACCTCGGCCAAGATGCCGGGTTTGGCTCATCTGTATATTGGTGAAGAAGCCATCGCGGTGGGCGTGTGCGAAGCGCTGAACGGCGATGATTACATCACCAGCACACACCGCGGCCACGGCCACTGCATCGCCAAGGGCGCTGCGGTGGACATCATGTTCGCCGAGCTGCTGGGCAAGGCCGCCGGCTATTGCGGCGGCAAGGGCGGCTCGATGCACATCGCCGACCAGGCCAACGGCAACCTGGGCGCCAACGCCATCGTGGGCGGCAGCGCTGGCATCGCCGCCGGGGCCGCCTTCAGCGCCAAGCGGCTGGGCACCGGCCAGGTGGCGGTGTGCTTCTTCGGCGAAGGCGCGCTGGGGCAGGGCCTGCTGTACGAGACGATGAATATGGCCCAGCTCTGGAAGCTGCCGGTTATTTTTGTATGTGAGAACAACATGTACAACGAGTACACCCACTACAACGAGACCGCCGCCGGTACGCTGGCGGGGCGGGCGGAAGCTTTTGGCATCCACACCGAAGAGATCGACGGCCAGGACGCCCGCGTGGTGAACGAAGCGGCCAAGCGCCTGGTGGAGCGAGCGCGTAAGGGCGAGGGGCCTTCTTTCCTGATATGCAATACGTATCGATATCACGGCCATCATGTCGGCGACATTGACCGGGCCTACTACCGCCCGAAAGAAGAAGAGCTCGAATGGCAGCAGCGTGACCCAATCACCATTTTGGCGGATTGGATCATTGGCCAGAAGCTGTCAGACCAGAGTGTGCTCGACCACATCAAGGCGGATGTGAAGAGCGAAGTGGCGCGTGGCGCAGAGTTTGCGCTGAACGCGCCGTACCCGGACCCCAGCGAGGTGGATACGAATGTCTACGCCTAACGGCAACGGCCGTGTGATCACGATGGGCCAGGCCATCAAAGAGGCCCTGGCCGAAGAACTGCGCCGCGACCCGACGGTATACGTGATGGGCGAGGACGTGGCCGAAGCCGGCACCGCCTTCAAGGTGCTCAAGGGGCTGGTGGACGAGTTCGGGACGGACCGCGTGATCGATTCGCCCATCTCCGAGCCGGGCATTACCGGCTTGGGCGTAGGCGCGGCTATGACCGGCATGCGCCCGGTGGTGGATATCATGTTCGGAGATTTCAGCACCCTGATCATGGACCAGATGGTCAACCAAGCCGCTAAGATCCATTACATGTCGGGCGGCAAGCTCAAAGTGCCGATGGTGTTGCGCACCACGATGGGCGCTACGCGCCGCTCGGCGGCGCAGCACTCGCAGTCGCTGCATGCGTGGTTCAGCCATGTGCCGGGCGTTAAAGTGGTTATCCCATCGACCCCGTATGACGCCAAGGGCTTGCTCAAGACCGCCATCCGCGACGACAACCCGGTGGTGTTCTTTGAAGACAAGATGATGTACCAGCTCAAGGGCGAAGTGCCTGAAGAGGAATACACCATTCCGCTGGGCGTGGCTGATATCAAGCGCGAAGGCAGCGACATCACCATCGTGGCCACCAGCAGCATGGTGCAAGTCTCGCTGGCGGCGGCCGACATGCTGGCCGAGATCGGTATCAGCGCCGAGGTGGTTGACCCGCGTTGCACCTTCCCCCTGGACAAGGAGGCCTTGATCAACTCGGCCAAGAAGACCAGCCGCGCCATCGTGGTGGACGAAGGCTACGAGCGTTACGGCGTCACGGCCGAGATGGCTTCGGTGATCGCGGATGGCGCGTTCTATTATCTGGATGCTCCGGTGAAACGCATGGGCGCCATGGACGTGCCCATCCCGTTCTCGCCGGTGCTGGAAGACCTGACCGTGCCGACGCCCGACACGGTGTTCGAGATGGCCAAGACCCTGTGCGGCGCGAACTAGGAGGCCCGGCTGGCTACTAAAGTCATCATGCCCGCGCTGGGAATGGCGCAAGAGACCGGCAAGCTGCTCGCCTGGTTCAAGCAGGAAGGCGACACAATTGCCAAGGGCGAACCCTTGATGGAGATCGAAACCGATAAGGTGACGGTTTCGATCGACGCAACCGAAAGCGGCGTGCTGGCCAATATTGTTGCCAGCGCCGGGCAGGATATTCCCGTTGGGCATGCGATAGCGCTGATCCTGGCGGAGGGTGAGCAAGCCCCGCCCCGTGAAGAGCTGCTGGCGGCGCTCAAAGCTGCTGCGGCCCCGGCCGCCAGTGCGCCCGCAGCTGCCCCGCGGCCAGCAACTGCTGGCCGACCGGCGCCAGCAGTCAGGCAACAAGCCGCGCCTGCGGCCGGCTACGCTCCCGTGGGCGCAGTGGTGGTGAACGCCAGCCCGATCGCGCTGCGCATCGCCGCTGAGCACGGCGTGGACCTGGCGCAGGTGCGCCCGTCGGGCGGGCGCATCAGCAAGGATGATGTGCGTGAGTACCTGCGCACACGTGGCGCTGGCCCGGCTGGCGGTTTTGCGCCGATAGTGCGCGGGGCGGGCGAGAAGGTGCTCGCTTCGCCCAAAGCCAAACGGCTGGCGCAGGAGATGGGTATTGACCTGGCGCTATTGCGCGGCAGCGGCCCCGAAGGGGCCGTGCTGGCGATCGATGTTTTGAACGGCGACGTGCCAGTTGCTGCGGCGCAGCCAGCGCACGAGCCAGCTGGCCCACCGCTGAGCAGCCTATGGAAAGTGATGGCTGAGCACGTCACCGAAAGCTGGCAGGACATCCCCCATTTTGTATTGAGCCGTGAAGTGGACGCCACCAACATGATGGCGGCGCGCAAGGCGGCGCAGGCCGCGGCGGGCGAAACCAAGATCACCTTCACTGACCTGCTGGTCAAATATTGTGCGGCGGCGCTGGCGCAGCACCCGAATGTCAACGCCACCTGGCGCAGTCGCACCATCTGGCCCAACGAGCACATCAATATTGGGCTGGCGGTGGGTGTGGAAGACGGCCTGGTGGCGCCAGTGGTGGCAGATGCAGACAAGCTGAGCCTGCAAGACGTGGCCTTACGCCGTGCTGAGCTGGTGCAGAAAGCCAATAGCAGATCGCTGCTGCCCGCCGATATTCAGGGCGGCACGTTTACGATAAGCAATCTGGGCATGTACGCCATCGATAGCTTCACCGCCATCGTCAATGCGCCCAACGCCGCCATTCTGGCGGTTGGGCGCATTGTGGAGCGAGTAGTGCCGGTGGACGGCCAGCCGGCCATCCGGCCGATGCTGGCGCTGACGCTCTCGTGCGATCACCGCGTGCTGGATGGTTTGCGCGGGGCACAATTCTTGGACACACTGGCCGGGCTGATTGAAGCCGCGGAGCTTAAGGAGTAATTGCATGGCTGAAGAGATCAAACGTTTACGGGGCTCGGAGGCCCGCAAGGCGACCGGTGGCAGCTCCGAGTTGGGCGAGTATGGCGCGCTGCTGAACGGCCAGTGGGTCAAGACCGGCGATGCCATCGAAGTGCGCAGCCCGTACAACGACGCCCTCGTGGCCGTTGTGCACCGCGCCGGCCCCAAGGAGATCGAGCAGGCCATTGCGGATGCGACGCGTGCCTTCCAGGTGACGCGCAAGCTGCCCTCGTGGAAGAAGGCCGAAATGTTGATGAAGGTCAGCGAAGGTATTCTGGCGCGCCGCGAAGATCTGGCGCGCACAATCGCGCTCGAAGCTGGCAAACCGATCCGCACGGCTCGTTTGGAAGTCGACCGGGCCGCGTACACCTTCCAGGTGGCGGCCGAGGAATCCAAGCGGCACTATGGCGAAATTGTGCCGCTGGACTGGCTGCCGGGCACCGAGAATCGCGTGGCGCATATCCACCGCGTGCCGCTTGGCCCCATCGCTGGCATTGCCCCGTTCAACTTCCCGCTTAATCTGGTGGCGCACAAGGTGGCGCCAGCCATGGCGGCTGGAAACCCCATCGTATTGCGCCCGGCCAGCGCGACCCCTGTGAGCGCGCTCAAGCTGGGCGAGATCATCCAGGAGGCCGGCTGGCCGGATGGCGGCTATTCTGTCGTTACCTCGGCGACCAAGGACGCTGCGCCGCTGATCGAGGACCCGCGCATAAAGCTGCTCACCTTCACGGGCAGCCCGGCGGTGGGTTGGAGCCTGAAGGGCAAGGCGGGCATGAAGCGCGTCACACTGGAGCTGGGCGGCAATGCCGGCGTCATCGTGCACGATGACGCCGACGTCAAGTACGCTGCCGAGCGCGTGGCGTGGGGTGGCTTTTCGTACGCGGGGCAATCCTGCATTTCGGTGCAGCGCGTATACGCCTCGGCCAAGATCTACGAAGACTTTGTGGATGACCTGATCCCGCGCGTCAAGGCGCTGGTGGTGGGTGACCCGCTGGATGAGAAGACAGACGTCGGCCCCGTGATCGACAGCGGGGCGGCCGACCGCGTCGAGGAATGGCTGGCGGAGGCCAAGGCGGGTGGCGCCGAAGTGCTGGCGGGCGGCAAGCGAGACGGCAACCTTGTGGAACCGACCGTGCTGGCCTCGCTAAAGGAAGACATGAACGTCTCGTGCCAGGAAGTGTTTGGCCCGTTGGTGGGCTTGTTCCAGTACACCGACGTCAATCAAGCCATCCATTCGGTGGGTGCGTCTGATTTTGGTTTGCAGGCGGGCATCTTTACGCAGGACATGAACATCGTCAACAAGGCCTTCGAGGAAATCGAAGTGGGCGGCCTGATGGTCAACGACGTCTCGACCTTTCGCATTGACCATATGCCGTATGGAGGCGTGAAACAGTCTGGTTTTGGCCGCGAAGGGCTGCGCTATGCCATCGAGGAGATGACTGAGCTCAAGCTGGTGACGTTTAACAATCGCGAATAACAGGGTCGAGCAGTGCAGTAACTGCTCAGACAGCAGCAGAATGGAGACAAAAAGAGCGCCGTATGGCGCTCTTTTGTTTATACTGGCGGTCATTCAGGACGGTTTGATGACGCTTAATCCAGCAAGCATCCAAGACTGGCTGCGCCGCGACGCGGCGGTCATCCTTGCGTACCTGCTTGCCACGGTGGTTGTTACCTATCCCCTCGTACTGAATCTGGGGGGAAGTTCAATGCCGATAGGCGGCGATGCCTTTATGAAGTTGTGGGATGTCTGGTGGCTGGAGCGGATGGTGGCCACCGGGCAACCCTTTCATTACAGCAGGGATCTGTTCTATCCGGTTGGGCTGGACTTGTCTTTTCATCCAGCATCATGGACGACCACTGCTGTCATCTGGCTACTGGGTCAGTTCATGGGGGTGTTTAGCGCCTACAAAGTGATGATACTTGTGGGCGTCTTTTCGAGCGCATATGCGGCCTATCTGCTGGCGTTCTGGCTGACCAAGAACCGGGTAGCGGCCTGGTTTGGCGGAGCCATTTTTTCCTTCGCTCCCTATCATATTGGCGATCTGCGCGGCCACCCCGACCTGGCCCAGCTGGCCTTCATCCCCCTGGCTGTGCTTTGTGTGCTGATCGGGCTGAGGCATAGACGCATTGGGATGGCTGCGCTGGCCGGGGTCTTGCTGGGCTTGGTGGCGTGGACCGGCCTGTATCTTTTCGGATTCGCGGCCATCACACTGGCGATGTTACTGGCCTATGAGGGCTTGCTCGAGCGCGGCTGGCGTGAAAAATACTTCTGGCGGTTTCTGGGGCTGTTTGTGCTGGCCGCCAGTGTGTTTGTGGCGCCGCGGCTTTTGCCAATATTTGATGACCGCGCCAGCCTCTCTTTTGTGATCGAAAACAAGTTCACTGCCTATGAGAGCCAGGTGGACTTGCTGTCGTATTTCGTACCGCCGCCTGCCAACCCACTGCTGACCCCGTTGCTGGGTGAGCTGAGTGACAAGATCGCGCAGAGTGTGTCAGTGTATTCTTCCCCGTATTTGGGGTGGGTGGCGCTAATCGCAAGCCTGTCTGCGGTGCTCTTCGCGAAAGACCGCAAAACCATATGGTTGTGGGCGGTCATTGCGGCGTTGTTTCTGACCCTTAGCCTAGGGCCAGCACTCAGGTTTGCCGGCAGGGTTTATATGCAAGTGCCGCTGCCTGCCTGGCTGCTGATGCGTAGGTTCGAAATTTTCAGAAGTGTGCATCCGATCCTGTT
Organism: Anaerolineales bacterium; assembly: GCA_025808555.1. NCBI lineage: Bacteria > Bacillati > Chloroflexota > Anaerolineae > Anaerolineales > Anaerolineales bacterium. Next base: position 1,907,047 of record CP075526.1, read on the forward strand.
TCACATAGGTGTGCTGCTGCCACTGAGCGTGCTGGCTTCGTTTGGCTTGAGTGGGTGGCTTGAGGGGTTACAGGGCAAGCCGCAGATCCGTGCCGGGGTGGTTTTGCTGCTGGCTCTGGCGCTGTTTGTGGAATATTGGAACGGGGAGTTTTGGGTTGCGCCTCTGGAGGCACCCGCGATCTACCGGGATATTGCCAATGATCCGGACGAGTTTGCAGTCATTGACCTGCCAATGGGCTACAGCCCTTCCAAATATTATCTATTTCTACAGACCGTCCATGGAAAGCCGATCGTTGAGGGCATGACCAGCCGCATGCCGCCGAATGCTTTTGACTATATCGACAGCAATTTGCTGCTGAGTCTGTGGCGGGCCGAGGAATCGCTGGACTGCACTGACTTCAAGATGGCAAGCATTACGGGGGCGATCGATATGCTGAGCGCGGATGGCTTCAAGTATGTCTTTGTACACGAGCCGGATATGTATGCCGATTATTTCCAAGGCGTACCTGTAACAGCAGCCGATGGGTCTGTGACGATGTATGCGCTCACAGATCTGAGGGATTTCTTCCCCTGTGCTAACCGCTGATCAGAGCTAGGCCGGCGCGGCGACGCCGAGGACGCGCTCGCGCGTGGCGCCGGTGAGCGCTTGCAGCCTGGCGAGATCGCAGTTGAGCAACTCGCCGTGGCGCTTGAGGAACTTTCCGGCGACCATCACTGAGTCGATGTTGCTGCAGTCCATAGCCCACACCACCGCGCCGATGGGATCATTCACGGGCATGACATTGATATGGTGCTGGCGCAGCAGGACGATATCGGCCTGCTTGCCGGGGGTCAGGGTGCCGATCTCGTCCTGCATGCCCAGGGTCTGGGCGCCATATACATTGACGAACTGAATAATGTCGCGGGTGGTCATCATGCGGTCGGCGAAGATGCTGCCGGCCAGCTTCTTGTCAAAGCGCATGGCGTGCTGCATGGAGATGGCATTGCGCATCTGGCTGAACATATCGCCGCGGTTGGCGATCTCGGTGTCGATGCCCAGGCCGGGGTTGAGACCTGCGTCGAGGAAACGCTGGACGGTGGGTGCGCCATAGCCTTGCATCATCTCGGCGGCGGGAGCGCTGGCCACTGCGGCGCGGGCGTCTCGGATGGCGCTAAGATCGCGGTCTGAAAGAGTGTTGCCATGGGCAAACATCAGGTCGGGCCCGAGCAGCTTGGCCTTGTTGAGCTCACTGAGCTGGTCGCCCGGTTTAGTGCCCATGCCTACTTGGGCCGAGATGCGCAAGCTCAGGCTGCGAGCCAACTCCCACTCGGATTGAAGATCGGCCAGGCTGCTGGTTTGCGGGTCAGAGGAGGCGAGGGCAAGCCGGCTGCGCTCGGCGGGCAGGGAGGCGTGTAACTCTTCCAGCCCGGCCTTGCCCAGGTTGGCGGGGGCGGCCAGCACGGTGCGCAGGCCGGCTTCGGCCAGCGCCTTGGCGTTGGCGGCCAGGTGATCGGCAGTGGGTAGGTTGGCATGGTCAAGCACGGTGGTGATGCCGGCATCGATGGCGTTGATGGCGCTGGCCAGCGTGCTGGCGTAGACATCCTCAGGGCTGAAGCTGTCCGCCAGGGTGGCTTGCCTGGTGCCGTCGAAGACTTGCTGGCTGACCATATATTCGGCGCCCATGTTGCGCAGCACGCCCAGCCACATGTGATGGTGGGCGTCCACAAAGCCGGGCATGGCCAGCATGCCGGAGCCGTCGATCTCTTCGGCTCCGGCGTCATAGATGCCGCGGGCCACCTGAACGATCTTGTCGCCCTCGATCAGGATGTCATAGTTAAGTTGGTTGCCCACCTGCGGGTCCATGCTGAGCACGGCGGCGGACTTAATGAGCTTGCGGTTTTCCATCGAACAGCACCTCTGCGCGTTGTCTATGACGAAATGTGAGGCCAAAGCTTCGTCATAAGCTAGCTTACATTGTAATAGCGTTTAGCATTATCAAACAGATAGCGGAGTTTCTGGCTTTTCTAATCTTGAATGTTCAATAGGTGCCCCGAAATGTCAAATAGCGGTGAACATTTCTAGGGGCTGTGTTTGATGGGGCTTGACTAAATGTGCTTATTTGTTTATAAACAGACAAATCCCCCTAGGCTTTGCACAGCAAAAGAATGAACCCTCGCCTCATTTCACTGGAGTACTGTACCTAAGGGCAGAATGCTAAAAAGCAAAACAAACCAGGGCTTTACCGAATTCCTCACTTCCGTCGTCATCTCATCGCGTTATATCCCTGTGTGGATCGCGATGTGTATTTTGCTTGTAGCCGCTTATTTCGTAGCCCCCGCAACCCTTTCCGCCGCTTCCTTCACCGCAGTACTCCCCCTCACCGCATTTTTAGTCATTGTCAGCCTGGGCCAGATGTTGGTGGTCATGACCGGCGGTATTGACCTCTCTACACCCGGCATCATGACGCTGGCTGCGTTCGTAACCGTGGGCGTAGGTGCAGGCCAGAATGAAAACATCCTCAAGGGTTTGGCGATGGCGCTGGCCGTCTCAGCCCTGATCGGTTTTACCAACGGCTTCCTGGTGGGCGTGTTCCGTCTGAATGCGCTGATCGTGACGCTGGCGATCGGCCAGATCACCCGCGGGGCGCTGCTGAAGTATGCGACCCAGATCGCCAATGAGGCTTCGGTACCCAGCGGGCTTTCGCGTTGGGCCATCAGCCAGGTGTATGGCGTTGGCTGGATCTTCTGGATCGCAGTGATCGTGACCCTGGCGCTGACCATTATTCTGACCTACACGGGGGTCGGGCGCCGCTTCCGCGCCGTGGGCGCCAACCAGATCGCAGCCCGCATCAGCGGCCTGCGCGTGACGGTCTACGTAGTATCGGCTTATGTGATCGCCGCCATGATGTACGGCCTGGCGGGCTTTCTGTTGGCAGCATTTATTCGCAGCCCAACCCAGGGTCTGGGTGCGGCATACCTTCTTGGCCCGATTGCTGCTGTTGTGATCGGCGGCGCATCTTTGAGCGGTGGCCTGGCGAGCGTATTCTCCACTGCGCTGGCAGCCTTCTTCCTGACGGTGCTTGATCAGATGCTTAGAGTGATGGGGTTGCCCACTTCTTTGCAGTTTGTTGTTTTTGGCGTTGCCATTATCGGCGGCATGGCCGTATCCGGTGATCGGATCGTGGACATGGTCGAGGGGCTGTTTCAACGGCGTTTTGCCAAAGCTGAGGAATAACGATACCGGTTTACAGAAGGAGGTTATGGCGACAAAACGGTCAATCGACAGAATCGTCGCGGATCGTATCGTTCAACTAAAGCAATAATGCAAAAAGAAGGAAAAAAGGAGAAGTCGAAAGATGAAACTTAGCAAACTACAAACGATTGCCTTCCTCATCGCCATGTTGGCGCTGGTGTTGGCAGCCTGTGGCGGCGGCACCCCGGCAGCCACTGCGGCTCCGGCAACTTCGGCGCCGTCCACTGGCGGCGATGATGCCCCCACGGATGAGGCGACCGGGTCTGAGGAGATCTTTGACGCAGACCCTGAAGTCTTGATGAAGACGATGGGCGTGTCTGACGCCTCTCAGGTGAACGATGTTGTGCTGGCGGCCATGTACCGCGCTGGCCAGCCCGTGAGCGATGAGATGGCTGCCAAGGCCCTGGAATGCTGGCGCGAGAAGGTGTGTGACACCGGCACCGGCGGCCCCATCACCGTGGCTTTGGCTGACGGTTTTGGTGAGAACCTGTGGCGCGAAGTGACCCACATGGAAATGGTGCTGCAGGCCCTGACCTACCCTGAGATCGGCCGCATCATCTACACCACCGCCATGTTCGACACCCAGCAGGCGATCGCTGACATCCGCGGTTTGATCGCCGAAGGTGTTGACGTCATCGTCGGTTTCCCGGATGCGGGCGATGCTTTGCTGCCCGTGGTACAGGAAGCCACTGACGCCGGCGTGATCTACGTGACCCACTCCTATGGTGTGTTGGGTGACGGCAGCGCCTACTTCTCCTCGATCTCTGAGGATGTATGTCTGCTGGGCCAGGAATTTGCCCGCATCCTCAACGAGGAAGTTGGCACCGGCAAGGTGGCCTTCCTAGGTGGTACTCCGGGTAACCCGCTGTCTGCTTACTGGCAGAGTTGCGAAGAGCCTGAGCTGGGCGATGGCATCGAGCTGGTCGGCGCGGCTGACACCTTCTGGACCCGTGAGGGCACCTTCGAGGCCATGTCTGGCTTCCTGAGCGCCCACCCCGATCTGGCGGGTGTGAGCTACGAAGCGGCTGGTTCCTTCATGGGTGGCTTGAGCGCCTATGAGGCTGCTGGCCTGCCGGTGAACCTGGTGCTGACCCTGCGCACGGACGAGACTGTGCTGTTCTGTGAGTGGGTTGAGATGGGCCAGCCGGATGACTTCAAGATCTTCTTTGGCTCCGGTGGCAACTACCAGTCCCGCATTGCGCTGACTGCGGCCATGATGCACCTGAACGGCTACGACGTGCCGAACAGCATCGTGATCCCGCCGTACATCCAGCCGGTCAACCCCAGCCACTGCTACCCTGACCTGCCGGACGATGCTTCCATCTCCTCCATGGTTCCGCATGATGTCGTGCGGGCGATGTACCCCTAATTCCGGGCACATTCGCACACTGAATTCGGAACAGGAAACTCTGGTCTAGAGTGACTGACAAGAATCAGAACCCCAGCAGCGAGAGCTTCGCGCTCTCGCTGCTGGGAGTTTCTAAACGCTATGGCACAGTGCAAGCCCTGAAGGGCATGGACCTGCAAGTTTTGCCTGGGGAAGTTCACGCCGTAGTCGGCGAGAACGGCTCAGGCAAATCCACGTTGCTGGGCATAGCCAGTGGCTTTGTGGAGCAGGACGAAGGCACTGTGCACATCATGGGCAAACCGCTCACCACGGATTCGCCAGCCAAGGCCCGCGAACTGGGCCTGGGGATGGCCTATCAGGACATCTCGCAAGTGGCCGGCATGACCGTGGCTGAGAACCTGTACTTATCTGCGTCAAAAGACGCCCGTCCGTCTACCTATTGGCGACTGAAGGACTGGGCCATTCAAATTCTGGCGCGCTTTGAACTGGATGACATTTTTGCTGAAGCTCCGATCGGCGCATTGGCGTTGGCCGAGCGCCAGTTGTTGGAAGTAGCCAAAGCCCTGCTGTCTGACCCCAAGGTTTTGCTGCTGGATGAACCCACCACGGCCATGGGCCCCTCCGAGGTGGAGTGGCTGCAGCGCACGATCAAAGAGCACACTGCGCGGGGCGTGGCCGTGGTGTATGTAAGCCACCGCCTGCCCGAAGTGCTGGGCCTGGCCGACCGCATCACGGTATTGCGCGACGGCCAGAACCAGGGCACGTATGAAGCAGACAAGATAACTGAAAAAGAGATCGTGGAGCTGATGATCGGCCGCCCGCTGGAATCAGCCTTTCCGACCCGTTTGGAGATCACCGAAGATACCGAAACCGTGTTGAAGGTGACCGACCTGCATGGCGAATACTTCGGCCCGGTGAGTTTTAGCGTACGCCGCGGCGAAGTGATTGGCATTGCCGGTGTGGAGGGTAATGGGCAGGGTGATCTTTTCTGGACGCTGTGCGGCGCCATCCCGCCCAAGGGTGGGCAGGTGCAGGTGTTTGACAAACACGTCAATCTGACTTCGCCCACCGGCGCGCTCAACTCCGGCATCATGCTGCTGGCGGGCGACCGCAAGCGCGATGCGCTGTTTTTGGTGCTGGGGGCGATCACCAACGCTTCGCTGCAGGCGCTGCAGAAGTTCACGCGACTGGGCTGGCTGATGCCGCGCCGCGAACGCGAGGCGGTGGGGGCGATGGGCCAGCAGTTGAAGCTGCGCACGCCGTCGTTGGATATGCCGGTGAGCTTTCTCTCTGGTGGCAACCAGCAGAAGGTCGTGATGGCGCGCCCCTTCCTGCGTGATGATGTGAATGTGCTCCTGGCCGACGAGCCCACTCAGGGCGTGGACGTAGCCGCCCGTTTCGACATCTATGAAGCTTTGCATACCAAGGCCGCCGAGGGCGCAGCTGTAGTGGTGAAATCGAGCGATCCGATCGAGCTGGCCAGTTTGTGCAACCGCGTGTTCGTCATCTCGCGCGGCCAGATCGTGCATGACATTCCGCAGGAGCATTTGAACGAGCGCACCATTATTGACGCCATGGTGCGCGGCGCCAAGATCGGCAACGTGGAAGATCAGTTTGCGTTCGGTGGAAGAGAGGATTAGATGAACCGGAACAAGGAGCGGCTGAAGAAGGCCGCCATCCGCATCCAGGAGTGGTATCCCCTGATGCTGCTCCTGCTGATGATCTATACGCTGGTGTCATATTCCGGCGGCAAGAGCAGCGCCTTCCTCTCCGAATACAACCTGAGCAACCTGCTGCAGGCCACCCTGCCATTGGCGATCGTAGCCATGGCGCAGGTCAACGCCATGCTGGTGGGTTACCTGGATATTTCTGTGGGCGCCGTGATGTCCTTCAGCATCGTGGCGGCCTCTTTTATTGCGACGAATGATGCCTCGCCACAATCGGTGGCGATCGCCGCCGGCCTGATCATGCTGGGCGGCGTGCTGGTGGGCTTGTTCAACTCGGTGCTGGTGCGCTGGGTCAAGCTGCCTTCTATTATTGCAACCCTGGCCACGCTCAGTATTCTGGAAGGCGTGGCGCTGGTGTTGCGCCCGGTGGCGTCCGGCACCATCAACGGCGCGGCGCTGGGCTTGCTGCGCACTAAGGTGGGTTGGGTGCCGGTGGCCTTCATCATTACGCTGGTGGTGGCGATCCTGTGGGATATCTGGCTGCGCCGCTCTGCGGGCGGCCTGCGCGTACGCGCCACGGGCCATGATGTGCGCTCTGGCCGCCGCCTCGGCATCCGGACCAAGTGGGTACAGGTGCGCGGCCTGGTGCTCTCCGGCCTACTGGCTTCGATCGCCTCTTTCTTTCTTGCGGTGCAGGTGGGCGTGGGTGATGCCCGTGCCGGCACCACGTTTGCGCTCACCAGCATTGCGGCGGCGGCCCTCGGCGGCACCAGCCTGGCGGGTGGCGTAGGTCACTTTACCGGCGCGCTGGCTGTGAGCCTGTTCCTGGCGCTGATCAGCAACATGTTCTCGCTGCGTATCATCACCAGCAGCTGGCTGAACGACCCGATCGTGATGGGCAGCCTGACGATCATTGGCTTGGTGCTGTACCAGGTGCATGACCTGCGCATGCTCATCAAGGAAAACTGGAAGAAGCTGCGCCGCGTGTTTACGGCGCGTCGTGAACGCAATAAGGATTATGCGGTGGCCAACGTGTTCGTTGAGCCGCCGGACACCGTTGAAAAGGGCCTGCCGGCCGGGCAGCAAATGTTGCTGAAAGGCGGCACGGTCATTTCGCTCGATCCCAAGATCGGCACGCTGCTGGTGGGCGATGTGCTCATCGAAGGCAGCAAGATCGTCCAGGTGGGGGCAAACATCCAGGCCAATGGCGCCACCCAGATTGTGGACGCCAAGGGCATGATCGTGATGCCCGGCTTTGTGGACACGCACCGCCATATTTGGGAAGGTTTGCTGCGCAATATCGGCACGGATGTTCCGCTGGAAGGCCGCAGCAGCTACATTACTTTTGTGCTCGGCCGCCTTGGCCGCGCCTATCGCCCGCAGGATGCCTATGCCGGCAATATCGTCAGCGCGTTCGGCGCGGTGGATGCTGGTATCACTACGCTGCTGGACTGGTCGCACATTCAGGCTTCGCCGGAGCACACCGATGCGGTGGTGCAAGCCCTGCGCGATTCCAACATGCGCGCCGTGTTCGCCTACGGCTTCCCGTGGTGGGGCAAGTATGAGCCCAAGCAGCCGGGTTGGTTCGTGCGGGCGGCGCGGGCACACTTCACCGGCAAGGATCAGTTGCTGACCTATGCATTGGCGGCGGCCGGGCCGGAGTTCACTGACTTTGAGATCACCCGCTCGCACTGGAATATGGCGCGTTCGGTGGATGCACGCATCACCACTCATGTGGGCGTGGGCACGTTTGGCCAGCGCCGCAAGGTGGAGGAGTTTGGGCGCAAGGGGCCGGAGCTGCTGGGGCCGGATACGACCTACATCCACTGCACCACGCTTAACGATACTGAGATCCAGATGATCGTCGATTCGGGCGGCTCGGTTTCGCTGGCGGCTCCGGTGGAGATGATGATGGGCCACGGCATGCCGCCCACGCAAAAGTTCCTCGACCGCGGGCTGAAGCCCAGCCTGAGTGTGGACGTGGAGACCAACGTGCCGGGCGACATGTTCACGCAGATGCGCTCGGTCATCTCGTTGCAGCACAGCCTGATCCACGAACGCCGGCTGGCGGGCGAGAGCGCGGTGCCCAACCTGATCACAGACCAGGACGTGCTGGAGTACGCCACAATCGAAGGGGCGCGGGCCAACGGGCTTGATCACAAGATCGGCACGCTGACCCCGGGCAAAGAGGCTGACATCATCATGCTGACCACCAACAAGATCAATGTCACGCCGCTCAACGACCCGGCGGCAGCGGTGGTGTGGGGCATGGACACCAGCAATATTGACACCGTGATGGTGGCCGGCAGGATCCTCAAGCGCGGCGGCCAGCTGGTGAATGTAGATCTCAACGCGGTGCAGAACATGGTGTACGACGCGCGTGATTATGTGCTGCGCCGCTCTCGCTTCAAACTGCCAACCATCTAGCCATTCATTGCCGCGGACAACCGCCTGCAGTTCAGGAGTGAAAATGAAGGAACGCTTTTTAGTACGTACGGCAGACCAGGCCGACTTTGTGCTACCCAAGGCCTTTGAGGGCATCAGTAAGGGATTCAGCCGCTGGTCTATTGTCAACGGCGAGTCAGGCTCAGTGCACCAAGAGTTCAATATTTGCGAGCTGGAGCCCGGCGGCCACGTGGATACGCACCTGCACACGTTCGAAGAGAGCGTGTATGTGCTGGAAGGCGAGCTGATCTGCGAAACCGGCGACGGCGCGTTCGCGTTGGAGAAGGGCGACTATGGCCTGATCCATGTGGGCGCCGCGCACGGCTACAAGAACCGCGGCGCCGGCAAAGTGCGCTGGGTGGAGATGTTGGCCCCGCAACCACGGCTGTGGAAGGACGGCGATGTGTTCCCGGTCAAGGGGCGGGTGGCCCAGGTGGGCGAGCCGATCCGCGTCAATCCACGCGATACGCGTACGCGTTTCTTTGGCAATATCACTGATCAGCACATGGACCCTGGCAAACAATCGCAGGAGTTGCTGGCCGTTTCGGGCAGCATGCGCACGGCGCTGCTGGTGTACACCGGCATTACGGTCAAGATGATGGTGGATAGCGACCTGGGCGCCCACTTGCACACCATGTTCATGGTCAAGTACATCCCCGGCGGCGGGGCCGGCAGCCATGACCACCCGTTCGAAGAGACTTACATGATCCTGGACGGCGAGGTGGAGGCCTGGTTCGACAACCAGACCTTTACTCTGAAGCCCGGCGATGTGGCCTGGGCCGGGGTGGGCTGCGTGCACGGCTTCAAGAACAAGATGAACACCACGGTGCAGTGGCTCGAAACCTCGGCGCCGCAATCCCCCTCGCGGCATGCGTATCGCTTTGGCCGTGACTGGGATTATTTTGAAGAGCAACTGAAGAACGAGTAAGGCAGAGGAGACACCTGATGGCAGACAAGGGCACTGTTGTAGTTGTAGGCGGAACGTCTGAGCTGGGCAAGGCGCTAGCCTTGCACTATGCCGGCAAGGGCCACCCGGTGGTTGTGACCGGCCGCGAGGCCGGCCGCGCCCAGAAGGTGGCCGAGGAGATCGGCAACGGCGCGATCGGTGTGAACTTTGACCTGAGCAAGCCGCGCGACATTGCCAAGGCGCTGGCGGATGTGAAGGACGTGCAATACCTGGTGCTGGTGTCGATCGCTCGCGACGAGAACAGCATTAAAACTTACGACATTGACCAGGCAGTGGAGCTGGTGACCCTAAAGCTGGTAGGCTACCCCGAAGTGGTGCATGCCTTGCTGCCGCAGATGCGGGCAGACGGCTGCGTGCTGATGTACGGCGGCATGGCCAAGGAGCGCCCGTACCCCGGCTCGGCCACGGTGACCACGATCAACGGTGGTGTCAGCACGCTGGTGCGGGCCATGTCGGTTGAGCTCTCGCCGCTGCGCGTGAACGCGATCCATCCGGGCGTGGTGGGCGAGACGCCGTATTGGGCAGACAAACCGGCCGGCGTGCTGGAGGCGCTCTCCGCCCGCACGCTGACCAAGAAACTGGTGACGATCAAGGATGTGACTGATGCGGCCATCTTCCTGCTGGAAAACCAGGGCGTCAACGGAGTGAATTTGGATGTAGATGGCGGCTGGTGGTAGGAATTCTCCAGCCATGAAGAACAGAAAAACACGGCCACAAGGCCGTGTTTTTTTTTTGTCGTTTGGGTGAGGTTCTTTCTAGCTGAGCTTGCTGAGTGCGTCCACCCCCGCCCGCAGGCGGGCCAGCACCGTCTCGCGGCCGATGAGCTCCATGCTCTCGAAGAGCGGCGGGCTGATCTCCTGGCCGGTGGTGGCGTTGCGCAGCTGGGTGAACAGGGCGCCGGCCTTGATGCCGAGCTCGTCGGCGGCGGCGCGCATGGGCGCCGCGGCGGCCGAGGCGGTCAGCTCCGGCAAGGCTTCGAGGATGTTGAGCGCCTTGGCCAGCACGGCGGCGGACTCGGCGGCGGTCTTGTCTTTGAGCAGCAGCTTCTCGGCCGGCACGTCTACGCTGGGGCGGAAGAAGAAACCGGCGATCTCAGGCGCATCGTCCAGCGTGACGATGCGCTCCTGGATTAGCGGCGTGATGCGCGCCAGCAGGGCCGGGTCGGCCTGGTAGCCGGAGCGCTCGAAGAAGGGCAGCAGGCGGCGAGCCAGCTCCTCGGCGGGCAGGGCGCGGATGTGCAGCCCGTTGAAATGGTCCAGCTTCTTGAAGTCGATCGCCGCGGGCGACGGGTTGAGCTTGGCGATGTCGAACTTTTCAATAAGGTCGGGCAGGGTGAAGAATTCGGTCTTGTCGTCGTAGCTCCAGCCCATCAGTACGATCCAGTTGATGACGCCCTCGGGCAGGTAGCCCATCTGGGCCAGGTCCTGAATGAAGATCGACTGTCCGGTCAGCTTCATGGCTTCGGTCTCGCGCTTGCTCATCTTGCCCTTGCCGCTAGGCTTGAGGAAGACTGAAAGGTGGATCCACTTGGGTTGAGGCCAGCCAAAGGCTTCGTAGATGTGCACATGCAAGGGTAGGCTGGGCAGCCACTCCTCGCCGCGCAGCACATGGGTGATGCCCATCAGATGGTCATCCACCATGGCGGCCAGGTGATAGAGGGCGTGGCCGTCGCTCTTGAGCAGGACGCGGTCGTCGATGGTGCGGTTCTGCACGGTGATGTCGCCGCGCAGCTCGTCGTGCACGGTGATGCTGCCGTCCTTGGGCGCTTTGAAGCGCACCACATGCGTCTCGCCGGCCGCCACGTGCTGCTTGGCCTCGGCCAGCGGCAGGTTACGGCACTTGCCGGAGTAGTGGGGCGGCTGTTTGGCTTCCTGCTGGGCTTTGCGCACTGCATCCAGCTCGGCCGGCGTGCAGAAACAATAGAAGGCCTTGCCGTTCTCCACCAACTGTTCGGCGTGCTGGCGGTAGATCTCCATGCGCTTGGATTGGTAATACGGCTCGTGCGGGCCGCCTACACCCGGGCCTTCGTCCCACTGCAGGCCCAGCCATTGCAGGCTGCTGGTCAGGTCTTGCTCGGCGTCCGGGTTGTAGCGCTTCTGGTCGGTGTCCTCGATGCGCAAAATATATTGCCCGCCGGTTTGGTGGGCAAGCAGGTAGTTATACAGGGCGGTGCGGCCGCTACCCAGGTGGGTAAGGCCCGTGGGAGAGGGCGCGAAGCGCACTCGGGCTGCGTTGGTCTGCGTCATGTACTGCGAAGCCTTTGCTATGAGAAGTTGAGGGATCGGTGACGAGCGATCACGCTTTGCACCAACCCGATACCAAACATAAAGGTCAGCAATGAACTCCCGCCCGCGCTGACAAATGGCAACGGCAGGCCGGTAACAGGTAACAGTTGTATGTTCATGCCGACATTCACGATGGTATGCAGCGCAATAATAACGCCAATTCCGTAAGCGATCAGCGAACCAAACGCATCTTGAGAAAGCCGCGCGGCGCGCACACAGCGCCAGATGATAAAAAGCTGCATGCCCAGAACGGCCATTGCGCCCACCAGGCCAAACTCCGCAGAGATGGCCGAGAAAATGAAGTCGTTGTGGCGCACCTTTAGGAAACGCAGCTGGACTTGGGTGGCCTGACCATACCCTTGGCCGAGCACACCGCCGGAACCGATGCTGATGAGCGCCTGGGTAACGTTGTAGCTGCTGCCGTAGCGTGCATCCTCTTCGGGGGCAATAAAGCGAATGATGCGGTCGCGCTGGTAGTCTTGCAGCAAGGGAAAGCTGATCACGGCAGCCAAGAGGCCACCTACAATGAACAGGGCCAAATGTTTGAGTTTAAGCCCGCTGGCCCACAGCAGCGAGAACCAAACGGTGAGCAGAACGATTGAAGTGCTGAGATTGGGCTGTAGCAGGATGAGGACCACCAGGCCGGCGGTCAGCAGCACGCTGCGGGCCACCCAACGCAGATCGCCGATCTTGTCACGGTTGCGGGCGAAGAAGTCGGCCAGGATGATGATCATGGTGATCTTGGCCAGCTCGGAGGGCTGCAGCACCACCAGGCCGATGTTGAGCCAGCGCTGGGCGCCGAAGCTGGTCTGGCCAGCCAAAATGGTGAAGAGCAGCAAGACCACCAGCAGCACATAGAGCACACGACTGGCCGAGATCCACAAGCGGTAATCGAGCAGGGTGCAAACAACGATAACGGCCAGGCCGGCAAGGGCAAAGTAGATCTGGCGGCCCAGCACGTTGAGCTCGACCAGTTCGGCGTTGCCAGCGATGGCGGAGCGGATCATGGCCACGCCAAAGGTGAGCAGCACTACGACTGCGCCGAGCAGCCAAAAGTCAAAGTGTCGCCAGATAGCGGTTCGCATGGGGTCTCGCCAACAGGATAAAGAAATCTGCCCTGCAAGCGCAGGGCAGATTATTACTCAGATGAGGACTGCTTTGGGGCGGCTTTAATGGGAATCTCAGCCTGCAGTGTGGCGCTACGGCCCTCTTGCACCATCTCCACGCGCACGGCGTGGCGGTCCACATCAATATGGCGCGCCACGACCTCGATGAGCTCCTGGCGCAGCGAGTCCATCACGCCAGGGGGCAGGACGCTACGATCATGGATCAACACGACGCGCAGGCGGTCCTTGGCGGTACTGGCGCTGCGCTTGCGCCCGAGGAGTTCGCTCAGGCTAGGCATTGCGCCCTTCTTTGGTCTTCATCAGCTTGGAGAGGCGGCCAAGGAAGCCGCTGTTGCCGTTGCTGGCACTGAAAGGGACTTCTTCGCCGGTAAGGCGGCGGGCAATATCGCGGAAGGCCTGGCCGGTCTTGCTCTTGGGCTCGAGGGCGATGGGGGCACCCTTGTTGGTGCTGACCAGTACGGCGGTGTCATCCGGCACAATGCCGATGAGTTCGACTGCCAGCAGTTCAAGCACGTCGGCTACTGCCAGCATGTCGCCGCGCTCGACCATTTCGGTGTTTATGCGGTTGACCACCAGCTTGGCGGGGCCTTTCTGCTCAGCCTCCACCAGGCCAATGATGCGGTCAGCATCGCGCACGGCGGAAACTTCAGGATTGGTGATGATCACCACTTCGTCGGCGGGAGCGATAGCGTTCTTGAAGCCGCGCTCAATACCGGCAGGCGAATCGATCACGATGTAGTCAAAGTCCTTGCGCAGCTCATCGCAAATGCGCACCATGTCTTTGGGGGCCACCGCGTTTTTGTCACGCGTTTGTGCGGCGGGGATGAGATAGAGCTCCTCCAGCCGCTTGTCGCGGATCATAGCCTGGCGTACCTTGCAGCGGCCTTCCACCACGTCTACCAAGTCGTAGACGATGCGGTTCTCGAGGCCCAGCACAACGTCAAGGTTGCGCAGGCCGATATCGGCGTCCATGCAGACCACTTTGTGGCCCATGGCCGCCAGGGCGGCGCTGATGTTGGCAGTGGCGGTGGTTTTACCCACGCCGCCTTTGCCTGAAGTAATGGTTATTACGCGTCCAGTCATCGTATTTATCCTAAGGTCCAATTTTCTGCAATTACCTGCCCGTCTTGCACGCGGGCAATCTCGGGGGAAATCTGGCCGCGCTCAGCGGGCGGGATGGCAATATGCCCGGCGATGCGCAGCTGGGTGGGCGAAAGATCCATGGCGCACACAAAGGCGTCCTCATTGCCATGGGCACCGGCGTGTACCAGGCCGCGCAGGCGGCCCCATACCACCACGTTGCCGCCGGCCACCACCTCGGCGCCGGGGTTCACATCGCCAATGATGGTGATGTGGCCGGGGGCATGCAGGCTGGCGCCGGAGCGCAGGGTGCGCCGCACCATGATGCCGCCATCCGGCCCCAGGTCTTGCGGGGCAGCGGGCTCGTCGTAGTCTTCGGCTTCCGGTTCCGGCGCGCGAGCGCCATCGTGGATGCGAGTGGCCATGCCCATCAACTGGGCGCTGCGCTCGGTGAGGGCCGAGTTGCTCAGCACACCCCACAGCAGCAGGCCGCTGTCGGTGACCCGGTCACGCAGGCGGCTCACGGCGGCCACGTTGAGGTCGTGCGTGTCTACGTTGATGATGAGCTTGGCGCCCTTGAGGAACTCACCCCGGCGGGTCAGTTCATCCAGCAGGGCTTGCTCCAGCGCGGGCCATTCGCCCTCGGGCAGGGTGACCAGCAGCCCTTCGCGGATGCCTTTGATGTCGATGGGTATGACTTGTACGTCGCTCACCAAAAAATTATAGCATTGCGGTTTTTGCGGCGCTGGGGAATGGAGTCATGTATGGGTCGAAACAAAAAGGCGCGGCCCTTGGCCGCGCCTTTGGGTCAAAAAAATCGAGGGCTACGGAGCGAGGCCGAGTTGCGTGTCAATGGACTTGAGCTCGAAATAAGCCTGGATGACGCGGTTGAGAATCGGGCCGGCCACAGACGAGCCTTCGCTGCCGTTGTATACGAAAGCCACCACGGCCAACTCGGGGTCGTCGTAGGGCGCGTAGGCGACAGACCAGGCGTGGCTGGGCCAGGCGCCGTACTGGCAGCGGTTGTTGGCAGCGGCCACCTCGTCGCAGTATTCGGCGGTGCCGGTCTTGCCCGCGGCAGCGATGGTGAGGTTGGCGAAGCGCTCAGCCAGTGTGCCATAGGTGACGGCTTCACGCATGCCGCGCTGCACAGCATCGATCACAGCCGGGTCCACCGTGCTCATCTCACCGGTGGGGCGGCAGGCGCCGATGCCTTGAGGGTTCTCATAGTTTTCAATAATGGCATCTTTGGTAATGTCCCAGCGCAGGTCTGGCTCGAAATCCTGAATGATGTTGCCTTCACCGTCCACCACCTGGCGCAGCAAGGTGGGGCGCATCTGCGCGCCGTCATTGGCAATCGTAGCAGCGGAGACAAGGACTTGCAGCGGCGACGAGAGGATATAGCCTTGACCTACGCTGGTGATATAGGTGTCACCAGTAGACCAATTCTCGCCCTGGTTCAAGCGTTTCCAGGTAGGGTCTGGCACCAGACCATTGACCTCATAGGGAAGCTCTACGCCAAGCGCACTGCCGTAACCCATGGCGCGGGCGTAAGTGCCCAGGCGGCAGATGCCGAGCCCTTCGGGGATCTCACCTTCATAGCCGCCGCCCAGCTTATAAAAGTACACATTGCTGGAGTTGGCGATGCCGCCATAGAAGTTCAGCTGGCCGAAACCCGCTCGGTTCCAATCCACAAATTCGCGGTTCTGGCCGGCTTCGCCTTCGTAAAAGCGCTGACTGACCGTGATCGAGCCAGGGGTCTGGATGATGGTTTCAGGTGAGACAATGCCTTCATTCAGAGCGCCCACAGCCGTGACGATCTTGAACACGGAGCCGGCGGGCAATTCAGCGCCGGCGGCGTGGTTGACCAGCGGTTTGGTGGCATCTGCCAACAACTGTTCGTAGTAGTAGGCGGGGATGAAGCGCGTCATGCGGTTGTTCTCAAAAGTCGGCCACGAGACCATGGCGAGGAGTTCACCAGTTCTGGGGTTCATGGCAATGATGACGCCGCTGGTCATATGGCTGCGCGGTAGATCCCTAAAATAGGCGTTCCACAGGCCCAGCTCTTCTTCAATAATGGCGGAGGCAGCCGCTTGCAGGCGAGCATCAATGGTGAGCACGATATTCTCGCCAGCAACAGCCTCGATCGGTGGCTCAATATCGCGAAGAACCTGGCCACCTGCGTCCGTTTCCACCACGCGGCGCCCGGGAGTGCCGCGCAGCAGCTCATCAAAGTAGAGCTCCAGGCCGCCGTAACCTACCTTATCGCGGTTGGGTACAAAGCCTAGGGCGCGCAGCGCTTCTTCCTGCGCAGCGGGAATGGGGCCAAGATACCCGATGATGGCAGCCGACATGGAACCAGTGGGGTATTCACGGATGGGTTCAACAACTACTTCAACCCCAGGCCAGTCCACGGCACGTTCTTTGACGGCGAGGGCCATCTCGCGCGAGACGTTGCACTGAATGGCAACGGGGTCGTAGGGAGAGAAGCTGGTCTGCAGCTCGATCATCTGGCGTACGCCCAGGTTGTCGCCGCATGGGATCAGCGGGTCGTCAATGCTGCCCAGGCTCACCGGCTGGTCAGTAAGCTCGGCCAGCGCGAAGATGATCTCCTCGATCTCGCCTTGGTCAGTCGGCAGGTTGGCGGGCACCACAACAATGTTGTATGAAGGCACATTCTGCGCCAGGATGACGCCATTGCGGTCGTAGATCACGCCGCGCTGCGGGGCGAGGCTGATGACTTCGGTACGATTGCCCTCGGCCTGGCTAAGCCAGTTCTCATGCTCCAGCACCTGCAGATAGAAGAGGCGCAGGGCAAAAATAAAGAAGACCAGCGCTACAAAACCAAAGAAGGTTAGCAGACGCCATTGCTCCAGCGAGCTTTGGGCTTTTTTCGGGGTTCCGTTTATCAGGCTCATCAGTTGGTAGGTGTGGCAAACAGTTTGTTCAACTCTGAAATTAAAGCATTTACGGGTAAGAGAAGGATGAGATTCAGCAGCAGGGTGGGCAGAGTAATGAGGTTAAAAGCTTCCCCGGCTGACATGGGGTTATCCGACAGCCATAGATAGCCCAGGGTGAGGATGTGTATTGTGAGAGTGCCCAGAATGAGACTGGTGAGCAGGGTAAGCATGCGCACTTGCCAGATGCGGCGATGCAGTAACTGGCACAGCAGGGCGGCCAGCGTGTAGCCGGCGATGAGAACGATGTCGGGCAGCGCGCTGGCATAACCCATCATCACGCCAGCCACCAGGCCCAGCCGCCAGTCTGGGCGGTTGTCCTCTTGCATCATCCAGGTGAGCAGTACCAGCAGCACCAGGTCTACGCTGCCTTGCAGCATGCGGATGCGCGGCAGCAGGGTGACCTGCAGCAGGGTGGCGCCCAGCAGGAGCAGTACAGCCAGCAGCGTACGCATGCTGCTAGCTCCCGCTGTCCAGCAAGGGGCTGATGTCGAGAGGCTGGAAGTTGACGATGACCAGCACGATCTCCAAGCGGGTGAAATCCACCGCTGATTGCACGGAGGCGGTTTGGAACAACGCCGTCGCCTCGCGGCGCACATTGCTGATCTGGCCGATGAGGATGTTGCCGGGATAGGCGCCACCAATACCGGATGTGAACACCAGGTCGCCGGCTTGCAGGTTGGCATCCAGCGGAATGAGGTCAATACTGAGCTGGCTGGTGACGCTGCCACTGAGCAGGCCGTCCACTTCGGAGGGCTGCATGCGCACGCTCACCTGGCTGCCGGGGTCGGTGATCAACTCCACTCGGGAGGCTGTGGCGGTCACCTGGGCGATGCGGCCAACCAGGCCCTGTTGCGAGACAACCGGCATACCGCGGCGTAACCCATCGTCTGAGCCGCGGTTGATGATGATGTAATGGAGGAAAGGGCTCGGGTCCTGACCGATGACGCCGGCCGCCTGGTAGGTGTTCTCAGGGCGGGCGCGGGCAAAATCCAGCAGGGCGGAGAGCAGCTCGCCTTCGGAGACCTGCTGCTGCAGGGTGATGATCTCCGTTTGCAGTTGAGCGTTCTCGGCGCGCAGCAAGGCATTCTCCTGTCGCAGGCTGGCGATGTTAACCGGCGCGTTCACAAAATCCTGCACGGCTTGAAAGCGTGTGTACAGCCAGCCTTGCACGCCTTCCACAGGGTTTAGGGCTCCCGTGAACAGCGGGGTAAGGTAGCCGCCCAGGGCCAACAGCAAAAGGCCTGCGGCGGCGACCAGCAGGGCGGCGAGCTGATAGGGATTGTTACGAGAGGGGCGCATTGTGAACCGCAGAAATCATATCGCTAGAATCCAGCCTGCTGCGGGTGGCTGGTACAGGCGCTAAGGCGCCATTAATCCATCTGGAGCAGAAAGTGGCGGTAGGCCTCAATATCGTCCAGCACCAGGCCGGCGCCGCGGGCCACGCAGGTGAGCGGGTCATCCGCCACCCAGCAGCGCAGGCGCAGCTCGTCGCTGAGGCGTTCGGCCAGGCCTTGCAGCAGTGCGCCGCCGCCGCACATGCACACGCCGTTGTCCATCACATCGCCCACCATTTCGGGTGGCACATCGTCCAGCGCTTCTTTCACGGCCTGGATGATCTGGTCCACCGGGCCGCTGAGCGCCTCGCGAATTTCGATGGAGGAGATCTCCAGCGTTTCGGGCAGGCCGGTCACCAGGTTGCGGCCGCGCACGGTGGTGGTCTTCTCTTCCTTGAGTGGGAAGGCCGAGCCGATCTTGATCTTGACCTGCTCAGCGGCGCGTTCACCGATGAGAATGTTGTACTTGTTGCGAATGTACTGCACAATGGCCTGGTCCAGCTCGTCGCCTGCTACGCGCAGGCTGCGGTTGGCTACCACCGAGCCGAGCGAGAAGACGGTCACTTCAGAGGTGCCGCCGCCGATATCCAACACGACGCTGCCGCCCACCTGGTTGATCGGCAGGCCAACCGCCAGGGCTGAGGCCGTGGGTTCTTCGATGAGATAGACCTCGCGGGCGCCAGCCAGCAAGGCGGCGTCGTTCACGGCACGCTTTTCCACCTCGGTGACGCCGGTGGGCACGCCCACCACCACACGCGGGCGGGGCAGGGGCACAATGCTCTGCTCGTGAGCCTTGCCGATAAAGTGGGCCAGCATGGCTTCGGTGATCTCAAATTCGGAGATCACGCCATCCCGCAAGGGGCGGATGACCACGACGTTTTTAGGGGCGCGGCCGGCCATCTCTTTGGCCACCTGGCCCACGGCGGCCTTATCGCCGACCATGATAGGGATGCGCGATTTCTTTTCCACCGCTACCCATGACGGTTCGTTGATGACGATACCTTTGCCGCGTACGAACACCAGGGTGTTGGCCGTGCCCAGATCAATGCCAATATCCAGCGAGAAAAAGCCAAGAATCCAATTGAGAGGGTTAAAGGCCATTCATACCCCGTAGGCAGAGCAATGCAAAGCACCCTGCCATGGCAGGGTGGGGTTCTTGTGTGAGTGACAACTTCTTCATTAGTTGTAGGCAGTGAACTGACTGCGAGACCTTGCAGAAAATCAAGTGATTCTACCATGCAGGCGCAGGCAGCCGTTCACCCGTCTTGAACAAATTGGATGGCTATGCTGGGTATAATCATGCCCACTTGAGATAAGTGTGAGGTGAAAGCGAGCAGATAAAACTACCAACGACATTTGAGGGAACAGCGCACGGCCCGGCATTTGTGGTCGAAAACCACGGCCGGGTGACGAGGTTGAGTTGGTTCTTGCGGAGCTACGCTCCGCTGGAGAAACAGAAGCATGTTTCTCCACGCTTCACCGCGAAGATAAGTGGCCCTGGGCCACGAAAATCGAATACTAGCAAGCGCAAGGGGGCGGCCGAAGGCCGTCCACCAGCTTGCGTAGATCAGCGGATGCCACTCCGGGAGACCCGCCCCCGAATTTCCCTCCAAGATAAAGCTGGCGCACAACGCCGCGTGGGCAACCATGCGGACAAAAGCCCCAGCAGCGGCCTATAGACAGTGTTGGAGGATTCTTCACATGTGTGGAATTGTTGGATACATCGGCCCGCGGGATGCGACGCCGATCATTTTGAACGGGCTTAAGCGCCTGGAGTACCGCGGCTACGACTCGGCCGGCATTGCCGTGCTGGAAGACGAGCACATTGAAATTCGGCGGGATGCCGGCAAGCTGGACCGCCTGTTCAGCACGGTGGAGCAGCAGCCCGTGCACGGCCAGCTGGGCATCGGCCACACCCGTTGGGCCACCCACGGCGAGCCCAACGTGCGCAATGCGCACCCGCACACCAGCGTCTCCGGCGAGGTGGTGCTGGTGCACAACGGCATCGTCGAGAACTACCTGGAATTGCGCGAAGAGTTGGAAGCCGAAGGCGTTGAGTTCAAGTCGGACACCGACACCGAAGTCATCGTGCAGCTGGTGGATCGCTTCATGGCCAAGGATGGCAGCCTGGAAGACGCCGCCCGCCAGGTGCTGCGTATGATCCGCGGCCATCATGGCATCGTGCTCTTCAGCTCACGCCAGCCAGACCGCATTGTTGCCGCCCGCATGGGCAACGCCGGTGGGGTGGTGGTGGGCTTTGGTAAGGACGAGATGTTCATCTCGTCCGACCTGCCCGCCATCCTGGAGCATACCCGCGAAGTCGTGTTCCTGGAATCGGGCCAGATGGCAGTCGTGACTCGTGATGGCATGAGCCTGAGCAACCTGCAGGGCGAGACCCTCGAGCCGCATGTGGACGTGATCTTCTGGGATCCGGTGGCGGCCGAGAAGGGTGAGTATCGCCACTTCATGCAGAAGGAAATTCACGAGCAAGTGCGCTCGCTCACTGACACCATCTCCGGCCGTGTGGATTTTGAGACTGGCCGTATCCTGCTGCCGGACCTCAAGCTCAATGAGAAGTTCGTCAAAGACCTGGAGAAGATCTACATCATCGCCTGCGGCACGGCAGGCTATGCCGGGCAGATCGGCGCCAAGTACATTGAACGCATCGCCAAGATCCCCGTGGAGTTTGACATTGCTTCCGAGTTTCGCTATCGCGACCCGCTGATCACGGACAAGATGGCCGTGCTGGCGATCAGCCAGTCAGGCGAGACGGCGGATACGCTGGCTGCCATGGCTGAGGGCCGCAAGCGCGGCGCCAAGTTGTGGGCCAACATCAATATGATCGGCTCGCAGGCCATGCGCATTGCGGATGGCTACATCTCGATGCAGACAGGGCCGGAGATCGGTGTGGCTTCCACCAAGGCGTACACCGCGCCGATCGTCAATTTGTACATGCTGGCCATTTTGCTGGGCGAAATGCGCGGTACGCTAGATGACAATACCCGCCGCGCCCTGGTAGCGGAGCTCAGCCATATTCCGGAGTGGGTATCGGCCTGCCTGGAACGTGAGGCTGAAGTGGAAGAGGTGGCGAAAGCCATCAAAGACATCACGCACTGCCTGTATCTCGGCCGCGGTATCAATGTTTCCACCGCGTACGAAGGCGCGCTCAAGCTGAAGGAGTTGTCTTACATCCATGCTGAGGGCTATCCTGCGGGCGAGATGAAGCACGGCCCGATCGCCCTGGTAGATGAGGATATGCCCGTGATCGTGGTTGCCCCGCAGGATGACCTGTACGAGAAGATGATCAGCCAGATCGAGCAGGCCAAGGCGCGCGGCGGCAAAGTGGTGGCGGTCGCCACGGTGGGTGACACACTGATTCCGGCGCTGGCGGACCATGTGCTCTGGATCCCCAAGACGCATCCACTGCTTTCGCCGGTGGCAGCCGTGATTCCGCTGCAGATACTGGCCTATCACATCGCCAGCTTACGCGGGCTGGATGTTGACCAGCCACGCAACCTGGCTAAGAGCGTGACGGTGGAATAAACCAGCCACAAGTCCAACTTGAAGCAAAAAGCGCTCACTCTTGTGAGCGCTTTTTGGTTGTCTGGTTTCTGTTTTCGTTTTACTGCCTAGGGCTTTGAGCTTCTGCCGCATCTTTCAATGCTTGCAGTCTCTCCTCCCAAAAGGCAGCGTATTTTTGCACCCATTGTTCCACTCCGGCAAGCGGTGCCGGGTCTACCCGGTACCACAGCTCGCGGCCGCGCCGCTCAGCAAGCACCAGGCGGCTGCTACGCAGCACGCGCAGGTGCTTGCTGACCGCAGGCCGGCTGATGCGCGGAAAGCGCTGCGCCAGTTCACCGGCCCGCAACGGGCCGGTGGCCAGCAGCGCGTCGAGGATGCGGCGCCTCGTGCCATCTGATATGGCCTGGAAAGCCGCTCCATCTGTGCTGCTGGGCATTTAGCTTGCCTCCACAGCTTTCTTCAGGTCATTCAGGTTTTCTGCAATCGTCCAGCCTTGGATGTGGCCTTCGTATTGGCTCTTGCCAATGTCACCCAGAGCTTCAAAGCCGGTGTGGGTCAGCGTGACGCGAGTGCCGCCGCCTTCTGCTTGCAGTTGCAGCGTTACCAAGGTGCTGACCGGCCAGGGCGTGCCTTGCTCCGGGTCGTGCTTCCAGGTGAAGGCCAGCTCGCGCTCCGGCTCCAGCGTGACCACCTCTCCCGTGAAGCGATAAGGCCCTTCACCTGGCAAATTACCCTTCATCTCAAAGCGACCGCCCAACTTATGTTCAAAGATCAGGCTGAGCGCCAGCCACTGATTCATACCCTCCACGCTTGCCATCAGGCTCCAGACTTTGGCGGGAGCGGCGTTGATGAAGATCTCGAACTCTATCTTGAGTTCCTGGGCGGAATGTTTACTGAGCATATTGTCCTCCAATATGTAACCGACTGGTTACTAATATACGCCAAAAGAACAGCGAGAGCAAGCGCTACTTTTTTGAAGCTAAGAAGCCAGGGAATGCCAGCGCAATACTCGCAGCGCCCGCAGCGTAAGCCAGCGGCTTGGCTGGCCCAGGGTTTCCATACGAAAGTGCTCGGCGCCATCATGGTAGCTTTCCAGCAGCCAGACGCCTTCGGCAGTTTGTTTGCTGGCAACCAATGCCACCGCTTCGGCGGCGCGTGGATCGGGAGCGGCGCCTGTGCTGTGCAAATAGTCCAGCGCCCACAGGATGTCGTAATGCCAGCGAGTCGGGAAGGTGATGATGCGCCAGTCCTTGCCGCTCTTGCGGTCTTGTTGGATGGGTTGGCCGCTTTGCAATGACTTATAAAGTTGGCGCTGCAGCAGGAATTCTTCGCCGCGCTGGCGGGCGGCTGCGATACGGCTGTCGCCAGTGGCCCGCTCGTAAGCAAACAGGCCTTCCAGTACGCAGATCGTGGTGTTGAAGGACGAGTGTTTGCTTTCCGGTGCATCGCAGTTCCAGCCGCCGTCTGGTAGCTGTTCACTTAGCAGCCGTTCGGCCAGCGCCGGGCTGGCCGCGCCGAAATAAGCGCCGATGGCCAGCACGCGGCCGTTGATGCACGGCTCGCTCTCGCCTTCAAAGAATGGCGCGTGGTTGTGATATTGGCCCCAGTTGCTATGCTCGCGCACCAGTTCGATCGCTTTGCGAGTGGGCTCACTGCGCGGGTCAAGCCCCATCTCGCGCAACAGCATCAAGGTCTCGAAAGTAGACGCCCAACTCTGGTAGACCCAGGCGCCGCCGCCCCAGTCACCATTTGGCTGCTGCAGGCTGAGCAGATGCGCACCCCAGCCCTCGTGCGCCACTCGAGCGCGCTCGGCTGCCACAATCTCGGCAGGAGCGTCGGCGATGTCTTGCAGGACTTGCCAGCGGATGGCAGGGTCAGCATCCAGCAGCCAATCCAAGGTCGTTTTGTTCGGCGGTGTATAGGTCATGTTGCCTCCGCTATAAAAACGCGCGCCATATCAGGAAGGCCGCCATGCCCACTACGATCGTGAGCAACAGATTCTTGGTGCGCCAGGAAACCAGGATCGCGATAAGGCTGGCTGGCAGCATGGCATTGTCCAGCGCTAGATACGGCTGGCCTTCGTCCAGCAACACGATCGGCGTAATGATCGCCGCCAGCACCGCCGGCGGCACGTAGTGCAAGGCGCGCCGCACACCCTCGGGCAGCTCGCGGCGGCTCAGAGTAATGAGCACTGGGATGCGCGTCGCCATGGTGGCCAGGGCCATGCCCACCAGCAGCCATAACTCATTCATGCCGGCTCCTTCCGTGGCCAGGCTCGCTCGGCCAGCAAACCAGCCAGGATGCCGAGCACGGCGGCCAGCAGCAGGCCGCTGCGGTGCGGCAGGTTGATCGCCAGCAGGGCGGTCGCAGCTGCCACCAGGACCGAGATCAGCTCTGGCCGGCCCTTGAGCATGGGCACCAGCATGCCCAGGAAAGTGACCACCAGCGCAAATTCCAGCCCCCAACTGGCCGGGTCTGGAATGGCCTGGCCAGCAGCGATGCCAACCCAAGTGGCGATCTGCCAGTTGAGGAACATGGCGATCTCGCTGCCAAGCAGATACCACTTACGCTCTTCAAGCGTTTTGCGCTCTTCAAAGCCTTTGGCGGCAACCACGAAAGATTCGTCAGTGAGCCAGAAACCCAATGGGGCCAGCCAGCGAGTGCTCAGACCCTTAAGCTGCGGCGCCAGCGTAGCGGCATACAGGATGTGACGCGCGTTGACTACGAACGTGGTGAGCGCGATCACCAGCACCGGCGTACCCGCCGCTACCAAACTCACCGCAATGAATTGGGCTGAGCCGGCGAATACCACGGCTGACATGGCCGCCGTCGCCAGCGGGCTCAGCCCGCTGGCGATGCCCAGCGCGCCGTAGATGAGGCCAAACGGCCAGGCGCCGACCAGCAGCGGGAAGGTATCCCGCGCGCCGGCCAGGAATTGCTGTTTGCGATCGTTTTGGGAGGGGGGCATGCCGGCCAGATTCTAACAGGCAGGGCGTCAGCAGCAGGGATTAAGTGATCGGTGCGAAGGGGTCGTTCTCGTCTGGCTCTGGTTCACTAGCCGGGCGTTGAATGAAGAAGCTGGCCACTACCACGCTAAGGATGCTGATCATCGCAATGCCTACTACCAATTGCACGCTGCTATTGGCGGAGTTTTGCTCGCTCTCTTGCTGCAGCAATTCTTGCTGAGCCTGGGCCACGGCGGCTTGCACCGTGGCGTCAGTATCGGCAGCCGAAAGTACAGTGACTGTGGCGGTCGCCGTGGGGCGCTGGGTGGCGGTGGCGCTCGGCGTCGCGTTCGGGTCCTCGGTGGGCGCACGCGTAGCTACACTGCCCGCTGGCGCCACGATCACTTCGTCGCCTGGATGGAGCACTTCCCATTCGCTGAAGCCGTTCAACTCCAGAAGCTGCTGCAGTGGCACTTCGTAGACAGCGGCAACAGTCCACAGAGTTTGGCCTGTACGAATGATATGCATGATCGAGCCGTCTGGCTGCGGCTCGGCTTTGGTGACGGGGATCATGATCTGGGCTGGCGGCTGGCTGCTTTGCCCGCTGCTGGCAGCAGGCGTGCCCGCGCCGCTGGGCGCAGCCACGCCGCCGGCGCTATAGCCGGTCACGCATACGAAGTAATAGCGCGTGGTGCCATCATTGGCAACGCCACAGCCAATATGGATGTAAGTAGACGCGATCATAGTGGGGTTGTGGTTGGGTGACTGCTTCCACCAGGCGATTGCGCTCTGGGCAGTCTCGCCCATGCCGTACTTGGCGATCTCGGAGATGAAGATGGTGGAGCCGCCGCCGTAACCGGCCGCGTAGGCACGGTCACGCGGGCGTGATCCGCCGGGACCGGTGTGGATGTCGCCGCCGGTGGCGCCTTGTGTGGAAGCAAGGTAATCAGCCTGGCCCTGGGCCAATTGATAAAGCAGAGGGCTCTCTTCGTAGGGCGGCAAGCCGAATTCGGCGCGGTAAGCGTTGATAAGCGCCACCACTTCACTCGGCGAGCCTTGGGGCTCGGGAGCAAAACCGGGGGCGGCGCTGATGAGTAGCAGTGAGGCTAGGGAAAGCCAGCGAAGCAGAGTACGCATAGTGACGCTGATTACAAATGCTACCACTTTGCTTTTGCGCTAAATGAATGCGCGGTGAGCGAGATGACAAGGTCTACGCTGGCTAGACCTTTGTCTATTTTCAAAGCTGTTAATTCTTTCCTGCGTCCGGCTTCATACAATGAAATCAGTAAAGCGCTGAGGAGGGGCTTCATGAACGAACGAAAGTTTTTATTCTGGCGCTGGATTGCGTTGCTGTTCACGTTACTGCTGGTGCCAGCCTTGTGCGTTGCTGCTGCATTTGCAAGCAACCTGCAGATCACTTCGCCATATTTCAGCATCAGTTTTGGCCCGTCCCAAGATGAAGGCCAGCCTCCGCTGATTGTGTTCACCGGTAGTCCCAACCAGCCGCCGGTAGTGAACGGCGAGCCACCCGATGGCGGCCCGTCGCCCACCACTGGCGGCCCGCAGCAACCGCCGGGCAACAACCCGGCCGGCACCTCGGGCAATAGCTGCTTGCTGGGCGTGCTGTGTCTGAGCGTGAATGCAGGTATGGGTAATGCTCAACTTGTGAATCTAGACCTGGGCAAAGCAACGGCCACAGCCAACCCGACACAAACTGGCAGCATGGGCTGCCTGTTGGGGTTGCTGTGCATCACTACTGTGCAGCCCACCGCGATCGCCACGCAAGGCGCGGGCGCCTGTGAAGGGTTGGCGTGTGTGGATGCTGGCTTGGGCACCGAAGGCGGTGACCTATCGTTGAATGTGGGCGCCGAACTGCCGGTAGTGGGAAGCCAGCTTGGCGTTGACGTTGATAATGGCGAAAACGGTCTTGAGTTGAACTTGCAGGTGGGCAATGAACAGGGTGACGAAGGTCAGGATTTGAATCTAAATGTTCTCGACGTGCTTCAGATTGGCGTGGGTGGGGGCAATGGCGGTGTGAGCATTGGGCTTGGCTTGCCCTCGCTTTTCCCGTAGCCAGGATTTCTAAAATTAAAGGGCGCCGCTATGTGCGGCGCTCTTTGATTCTAAATATGCACTGAGGTGTCCCTTGAGGGCCAGGTTGCAGCTTGCTGGCTTGCTCCGGGTCGGCACCCAGCAGCTCTTCAAGCATGTGGGCATCCACCTGGCACAGTTCCGGGTGCTGTTCAATGATCGCGGCAAACGGACAGTGTCCCAGCACCACTTGCGGGCCGCCGGGCCGCGCCTCCCAGCGGGGGCGGTAGCCCATAGGTTCCAGCTTGCGCATGGCCGCCACCAGCCGCTGGCTGGTGTTGCGGGCAGGGCGCTGGGATTGCAGGCCGCCGGGCTGGCCCAGCAGGCGCTGGGCCAGCGGGCGCAGGCTGGCCGGCCGCAGGCCTTGCAGCAGGGCTCGGCTGAGCCCTGCAAGATGGTCTGGCTGGGCCTGGGCAGTCAGCGAGTAGGTGAGCTGCGGCCGCCCGCGGCCGCTGGCAGCGGGCTGGCTGACGGCGATTAGGCCGCGCTGCTCCAGGATGCGCAAGTGGCGCCGCAGGTTCTGGGTGCTCATGCCGAAGGCTTGTGCCATTTGCTGGGCGCTGGCGCTGCCGCGTGCGTCGAGATAGTCAAGGATGTTTTGACGGGTTGCTTGCACATGCTTATTTTAGCAAATAAATATTTACTTTATTCATGGGCGTTGACTCAAATGTTCAACCATGTATAATGTGAACGAAAGAACAATCGGGAGCAATGGCCCGCCAACTGTACTGGGACGCCATATATGAGATTGTGTTGGCGTTGAAAGAGCGCTACCCGCAGGAGACCCTTGAAGGCGTCTCGCTGGGTGACATCTTTCAGTGGAGCATCGCTCTGCCAGGCTTTGCGGATGACCCCGAGCTGGCCAACGATGAGATCCTGGCCGCCATTTACCAGGAATGGTTCGAAGAGATCAACCCGGTGTGAATCGGGTAGTGAACAAACGCTAGTGGAGATGAACGTAGATGACTGACACCAATCCCACCGTAAATAGCGCCGGCTACGAAGTGCCGCCGGAATTGCGCCAGAATGTGGCCGTGACCACCCTGGACAAGATCTGGAACATGGGCCGCCGCTACTCCGTATGGCCGATGATGTTCGGCCTGGCCTGCTGCGCCATTGAGATGATCTGCACCGCCGCCAGCCGCTATGACCTGGCCCGCTTCGGTATGGAAGTCATGCGACCCAGCCCGCGCCAGTCTGACCTGATGATCGTGTCGGGCACCGTCACCAAGAAAATGATCCCGCAGATCGTGCGCCTCTACAACCAGATGCCTGAGCCCAAATATGTGCTCGCCATGGGCGCCTGTGCCTCCGGTGGTGGCCCGTTCAAAGAAGGCTACAACGTAGTCTCGGGTGTCGATCAGTACGTGCCGGTGGACGTGTACGTTCCCGGCTGCCCGCCGACCCCGCAAGCGTTGCTGCACGGCCTGATGAAGCTGCAAGAGAAGATCGACTCCGAATCCATTACTACGGTGCGCTGGTACGGCAAGGATGACATCCCTGCCATCCCGGTGCCGCTGTTGGGTCCGGACCTGATCGACCCGCGTGACAACGAACTCATCAAGCAGGAAACCAGCAAGAAGCCGGCCGCGCCGGCCGCCCCCGCTGCGCCTGCACCCGCCGCCGAAGCGGCCAGCTAAGAGGCAAGCATGACTGAAGCTACAACAACTGCCGCCCCTGTTGAGAAACACGAACTTGAAACGCGCTTTCCGGATGCCGTAAAGGCAGAGGCGCGCCCCGGCTATACCGGCTTTTTGGTCGAGACCAGCAAGCTGACGGAAGTGGCCACCGCCCTGCGCGACGAAATGGGATACGACTATTTGTCCTCCGTCACCGCGGTGGATTATTACTCCGATGCGCCTAACGCCGAGAACTTCATCGAGGTGGTTTACCACTTCTACAAGTCCACTGGCGGCGGCGCGCTGGAGATCAAAGTACAGACCCCGCGTGAGAACTCCACTGTGCCTTCGCTGACCCCGCTGTATCCCGGCGCAGACTTCCAGGAGCGCGAGGCGTATGACCTGTATGGCGTGAACTTTGAAGGCCACCCAGACCAGCGCCGCATCCTCATGTGGGAGGGCTTCGCCGGCTACCCCATGCGCAAGGATTGGAAAGAAGCTTACTTCGAAGAAGAGGTCAAGCCTTTCAAGAACCGCTGGCCCGAAGGCCAGGTCTATCGCATTGAGGACCGCAACCCCTTCAATAAGAACAACAAGTATCCGCAGGGTTTTGACCCTGTAGGTTTCAAGGAAACCGACGACCCCAAGCTCTATGAAGTGCTGGAGCGGGCCGCCCGCGAATATAGTGAGGACATTGACACCGAACAGGTGGTGGTCAACCTCGGCCCGCAGCATCCTTCCACTCACGGCGTGTTCCGCATGGCGGTGCGCCTTGACGGTGAGACCATCGTGGCGCTCAAGCCTGTGATGGGGTATCTGCACCGCAACCACGAGAAGATCGGCGAGCGCAACACGTGGACGATGAACATGCCGTTCACCGACCGCCTCGACTATCTCTCCTCCATGAGCAACAACTTCGGCTACGCCCTGGCGGTTGAGAAGCTGATGGGCGACAAAGCTGCTCCCCCGGAGCGTGCCGAGTACCTGCGCGTCATCATGGCTGAGCTGACCCGCATCAGCAACCACCTGTGGGCGGTCGGCTTCCTGCTCAATGACCTGGGTGCCTTCTTCACTCCGTCACTGTACGCCATCCAGGAGCGCGAGCTCATCCTGGATATCTTCGAAGCCACGACCGGCTCGCGCATGATGTGCAACTACTTCCGCTTTGGCGGCGTAGCGCGTGATCTGCCTGAGGGCATTTACGGCAAGATCAAGGATCTGGTGTTCGAGCGTCTGCCGCGCAAGATCGACGAGCTGGACATTTACCTCTCCGAGAACGAGCTGGTGCGTAGCCGCTCCGAAGGCGTTGGCGTCATCACTCCCGAGGAGGCGATCGCCTTCTCCACCGCTGGCCCCGTGCTGCGTGCCTCCGGCGTGCCGTACGACATCCGCCGCGCCGATCCTTACAGCATCTATGACCGCTTCAAATTTGAAGTTACGGTGCGCCAGCATGGCGATGTGTATGACCGCTACATGATCCGCCTGGACGAAATGCGCCAGAGCCTCGACATCCTCAAGCAGGCGATAACGGACCTGCCGGGTGGGGCGGCTGGCGGCGAAGTGATGAATGGCAAGAACCCCTATCAGGTGCGTGTGCCCGCCGGGGAGTCTTACGGCCGCGTAGAAGGGCCAAAGGGTGAGCTGGGCTACTACATTGTGTCCAACGGCAAGGGCAACCCGGCCCGCTACCACGTGCGCGCCCCAAGCTTCATCAACCTGACCGTGCTTGAGAAGATGTGCGTAGGCCAAAAGGTGGCCGACGTAGTGGTCAACCTCGGTTCCATTGACATTGTGCTTGGCGAAGTAGACCGCTAAGGCAGGCTGGAGATAAAGACTATGTACGGACTCGGTATTCTCAAAGGCATGTGGGTGACCCTGACCCACTTCATCGACTCCTATGTCGAAGACATCAAGTGGCTGGGCCGCAACCGCTACTTCTCCAAAGAAGGCATCCAGCATCGCCGCAGCAAGGACACCAAGGGTATCTTCACGGTTCAGTACCCTGAGGAGAAGCTTCCGGTGCCTGAAGAGTTCCGCTTTGTTCCCTTCCTGATTTACGATGTAGACGCGGATGGCAACAAGCAGGATCGCTGCACTTCATGCGGCATCTGCGCCAAAGTGTGCCCTCCGCAGTGCATCTGGATCGTGCGCACGGAAGACCCCGTGACCAAGCGCCCCGTGCCGGAGCCGGTGGACTTCTTCATCGATGTGGACATCTGCATGAACTGTGGCTACTGTGCAGAGTACTGCCCGTTTGACGCCATCAAGATGGATCATGATTACGAGATGGCCTCGTTTGACCGCCACGCAGAGCACATCTTCAACAAAGAGAAGCTCTCCAAGCCGGCTGGCTACTACGCTGGTATCCGCCCCACGAACTTCAATCGTGAGGAGACTCTGAAGGCGGAGGAAGCCGCCAAGAAGGCTGCCGCCGCGGCCGCCAAGGCTGCGGCCGCTGCTGCCAAACCCGCCGATGCCGCTGCAGGCAATCCCCCAGCGACTCCGGCGCAGTAAGCAGCAAACTGACCATGGAATAAACGAAGCGAGGTTATGCCTCGCTTCGTTGTAAATGGCACTATGTACAACGAAGATACTGAACTGCTCTTTCCGCTCCGCGTCACCCCCGCCATCCGTGATCTGCACGGGGTGGGGTGGCGCGCCGCGGCCGAGAAGGCTTATAAGGCCGGCCCGGATGGTGAGGATGCGGTGGTGTTTGTGCTGGCCATGGCACGCGTCAATGGCTGCCACAATTGCAACGCCGACTCGTTCCGCGCCATGAAGGGCTGCACCGAATGCTCGCAGGATAATGTGCGCCGTTTTCGTGGTGGAGAGAAAGGCTTGCTCAAGCAGATCGAGAAGGCGGGAAAAGATCTGGCTGAAGCAGAGTAGACAAACTAGCTCTCAAATGCCTT
Organism: Anaerolineales bacterium; assembly: GCA_025808555.1. NCBI lineage: Bacteria > Bacillati > Chloroflexota > Anaerolineae > Anaerolineales > Anaerolineales bacterium. Next base: position 1,938,581 of record CP075526.1, read on the forward strand.
TGCCAGCAGCGCGGTTAAACCCAATTGCGCTGCTGTTTGTTTTAAATAGTTGATATCAAGAAGATCGCGTTGCACTGCAATGAGCCCAAGAATGTCCCGCCATTGACGTTCGGAAACTTCACCGCCCTGCTTGTACCACTCTAGCTTGGCCAGGATAGTGTCTTCTGGGCTGGCAACTACCGCCTGTACAGCATGCTCCAGCGATAGCGCCGCCGTTTTGCTGCGTGCAAACTGTTGTTGAGTAAATTTGCGCTCGCTGGGGATGAAAATATCAACCTTGAACATTGTGCCTATATGCAGGATATTGAAACTGGAACGGCTGACGATGGCACCCGTAACCATCTGCTCATCAATAAAAAAATCTTTCTGCAAGGCGGCAACCAATGGTTTGGCATCTTGCATTTTCAACTTCGCCACAATATCGGCATCTTGTGTGGTGCGTACCATGCCATGAAAGCTCTAGCCAATGACCCCGTAATGAAGTATGGAATCTGAAGAGCGTCTAGCGCTTGTGTGACCCGCAGTGTGATTGAAATTGGGTCAAAGTCTGTCTGGGTGCTTGCCATAATATCGGGTAGCCAATTCCTCGCCCAGCAACAGGCCTGCCAGGCGGCGTTGCAGTTCGGCAGGGCTGGCATCCGGGTGGCGCTGGCGCAAACCCGCCAGCGCCAGTTGGCGGGAGGCGCGGGTAAGCGCAGCCACCATTTGCATCTTGCGCCAGCCAGGTGTTTCGCGTAATGTCCGAATTTGCATCGCTTCGATAGCAGGATGCGTGTCGGAATAATAGCTGCCCATGAATCCAGTATACAGCAGCCTTTATAATATGCCTCATGTCCAAAGAGATCACCAACGAAACTGTATTGGCCGCGCTTGCCAAGGTCAAGGAGCCGGCCACTCAAAAAGACTTTGTCCTGCTCAATGCTGTGCAGCAACTTGATGTCAAGGGCGATAGCGTTGCTCTGACCCTGGGGCTCATTAGCCCCAGCCATCCATTCCAGGCTGAGATCGACAAGGATGTGCGCAAAGCGCTGGAGAAAGCCGGCGCCAAGAAGATCGCGCTTGATTTCGCCCTACAGGTGCCTGGCGACGGGCGCCCGCGTGCAGGCTCCGCCGCCGGCGTCAAGAACACCGTTGCCATTGCCTCGGGCAAGGGCGGGGTAGGCAAGAGCACCGTCTCCGTCAACGTAGCCGCCGCGCTCGCCAAAGCCGGCGCCCGCGTCGGCCTGCTGGACTCTGACGTGTATGGCCCCAATGTACCCACCATGATGGGCGTCAAGCACCTGCCGGCGCCGCCAGACGCCAGCGGCCATCTGCTGCCCGCCGAAGCCTACGGGGTGAAGATGATGTCGATCGGCTTTCTGGTCAAGCCGGAGCAGGCCATGGTCTGGCGTGGCCCCATGCTGCACAACGCCATTCGCCAATTCATTAATGATGTGGAGTGGGGCGAGCTGGACTATCTCATCGTGGACATGCCGCCCGGCACTGGCGATGTGCAGCTCAGCATGGCGCAGACCACGCCGCTCAGCGGCGGGGTCATCGTCACGCTGCCGCAGCAAGTCTCCACGGATGATGCCCGCCGCGGGGCTGAGATGTTCCGCCAGCTGCGCGTGCCGCTGATGGGCGTGGTCGAGAACATGAGCTATCTGGAATTGCCGGATGGCAAGCGTATGGAAGTCTTCGGCAAGGGTGGCGGCGAAGCGCTGGCTGCCGAGTTTGGTGTTCCGTTCATTGGCGCGGTACCCATGGAGTCGCAGGTGCGTGCGGGCGGCGACAGCGGCAAGCCGATCGTGATCAGCCACCCGGATTCCGCGGCGGCGCGTGCCCTCACCGAGATTGCCGCAGATATTGCCCTGCGCACTTCGGTTGCCGCTTTGGCTGCGCAAAGCCAGGCGTTCTCGATTAAAATCGAGTGACATAAAAACAGGGCGATCTTCTAGCCTGTTTAGTTTCGAGGAAAGGTGCGCTGAGGATGTACGCATCCCAGCGATAACAATATGACTGATTCGCCACAGCCGTTGGAGCAGGTGCAAAACCCGCTCATCGTCGGCATCCGTTTTCAAAAGATCGGCAAGCTGTACCACTTTGACGCCAGCAAAGAGCCTGAGCTCAAGCCGGGCGACTACGCCATTGTAGAGACCAGCCGCGGTATCCAGATCGGCCAGGTGGTGCAGCGCCTCGAGGAGCCACCCGCACCGCCGCAACAGGGCACCTGGAAGCCGATCGAGCGCAAAGCCTCGCAGGGCGATCTGGAAGTCCATAAGAATATTCAGAAAAAAGAAGTGGAAGCCATGATCGAGGCGCGGGCGGCGGCGTCCAAGCTCAATTACAAGGGCGTCAAGATCGTAAAAGCTGAGTTTAGCTTTGACCGCAAGATGCTGACCTTCTTGTACAACACTGAAGAAGACAAGGATATGGACTTGGGCAGGCTGCGTAAGGAGATGCTCAAGCTCTACACGAACACAAATATTGAGATGCGCCGCGTTGGCCCGCGGGATGTCGCCAAAATCCTGGGCGGCATGGGCGCCTGTGGCCTGGAGAGCCGCTGTTGCTCTACCTTCCTGACCGACTTCAGCCCCATCTCCATTAAGATGGCCAAGGCGCAGGGCATTTCGCTCGACCCTGGCGAGATCACCGGCATGTGTGGGCGCTTGCGCTGCTGCCTGATCTACGAATACGAGCAATATGTCGAGGCGCGCAAGACCCTGCCCAAGCGCGGCAAGGAAGTACAAACGCCCCTGGGCCGCGGCAAAGTGATTGACGTGGTGCCCCTGAAGCAGGCCGTGCTGGTGTCGCTACCCGAGGGCAAGCGCGCCGAGTTCCTCAAGCACGAGATCGAGCCATGGGACGAGCTGGAGGCCCTGCGCCGCAAGAGCGAAGCGCCGTGCGACCGCCACGAAAACGGCGGCTGCGACTGCGGCAAAGCCAACTACGGCGACAAGCAGAAAAAGACTGACGACTAACAAAAACGCCCGCAACCGCGGGCGTTTTTTTACCTGTTAGCGTAGTCTGCGTTACTCTTCAACCACGATCGTGCCCGACATGCCGGCATGGCCAGCACCGCCATGGAACTGGCAATGGTAGTCATACGTGCCCGGAGTGTCAAAGGTGAAGCTGAAGCTATCGCCTTGGCCTAGCGTGTTGCTGCCAAAGCTGCCGTCGTCAGCGGTTACCGTGTGCGGCGCATCCTCATTGTTGCGCCAGGTCACAGTGGTGCCGGCCTTTACAGTGAGCGTGCCGGGGCCAAAGGAGAAGTTGGCGATGGTGACAGTGTCGCCGCCGCTGTCTTCACTCTCTTCCTCCGCCTCGGTAGGGGCTGACGCTTGCGTAGGAGCTTCGGTGGGTTGGTCCACATGGTCGGTGGCCGCAGGCGGCTCTGTGGTGGCGGCGGGTGCGCCGCCGCAGGCGCTCAACAGCAAGAGCAGGATGGTAGCGAGAGCAATGCGTTTGAAAATGGGCGAATTCATTGCAAAACCTCCTCTGGTTTTAACCAGTATAGGCAGCCAGTTTAAGTATCAGATTAGTGCCAGCTAATTTCAAAACTCGGCTGCGCTAAGACGCCCTTGTATACTTAGCCTATGCGGGCTGTTTCTCTTGTGCCATCCATTACAGAGAGCTTGTTCGAGCTTGGCCTCGGCGACAGCGTCGTGGGCATCACGGATTATTGCATATATCCCGCTGAGGCTCTGGCAGGCTTGCCGCGCATCGGCGGCACAAAGAACCCAAACCTGCCCGCCATCATCGCCTTGCAGCCGGATGTGGTCTTTGCCAACCAGGAAGAGAATACCCAGACCGCCGTCGAAGGCCTGCGGGCGGCGGGCGTGAATGTGGTGCTGCACTTTCCGCAGACAGTGGAGCAGGCGCTGGCGGATCTCGCCGGCATTGCCGCCCTGTTTGGCCGCCTGACGGCGCAGCAACGCGTGGCCCAATTAGCGGAGCAAGTCGCCGCCGCCCGGCGGCTGGCGCTGCAACCGTTGCGCACCTTTGTGCCCGTGTGGTACGAGGAGGGTGATCCGCAGTGGTGGATGACCCTGAACCAGCACACCTTCACGCATGATGTGCTGACCCTGTGTGGCTTTGACAATGTATTCGCCCAGCGTGAGCGCCGCTATCCGCTGGCGGCCGACCTGGGCCGCGCAACCCCCAAGCCCGCCGCGGGACGCGACACGCGCTATCCGCGTGTAACCACCGCCGAGATTGCCGCTGCGCAGCCAGAGGCGGCCCTGCTGCCTTCTGAGCCGTATGCTTTTACTGCAGCAGACGCGCAGCGTCTGGCGGATGCGCTGGGCGACCAGCTGCCTGCCCAGCGCATTCACCTGGTGGATGGCAGCTTGCTCACCTGGCCTGGCACGCGCCTGGGGCAGGCCATTACGGCGCTGCAAGCACTGCACGCTACGCTCAGCTCAGCCAGCCACAGCAAGTAGAATTGCACGCACCCTCTACTGAGAACTCAAGTCTGATGAATTCTTTGCAACGTCGCACCGGCATTCTATTTGGCCTGCTGGCTGCCGCCATCTGGGGCGGTATGTATGTGGTCAGCAAAGTGGTGCTGGAGGTTGTGCCGCCTTTCACCTTGCTAACTCTGCGTTTGCTGCTGGGGATTGCCAGTCTGGCCGCCTGGGTCAGCTGGCAGCGTGCCTGGCCGCAGCTAAGCCGCGGCCAGTGGCTGCGGTTGTTGGCGGTGGGCACGCTGGGCTATGGCGTTTCGTTGGGCTTCCAGTTTGCCGGCACGCAGCTTTCCACCGCAGCCAACGGGGCGGTCATTACTGCGGCAACGCCGGCTTTCGTGTTCCTGTTCGCCTGGCTGCTGCTGCGCGAGCGCATTGGCTGGCGCCAGGTCGCCGCTTTGCTCCTTTCCACTGCGGGTGTGCTGATGATCATTGACCCCTTCCAAGTTCGTCTAGATTCAGAGCTGGGAGTAGGGAATCTCCTGTTGGTTGGCGCCGCAGTGACCTGGGCGCTGTATTCCGTCTTGGTGCGGCAATCCACCCAGCAAGTCGATCCCTTGGCCTTCACGCTGATCTCCTTCATCGGCGGCTTGTTGGTGGCACTGCCCGCAGCCGCGCTGGAGTTGCGTACTCAGACTGTGGGTGCAGCCACTCCTGGCGTGGCGCTGGGAATTGTGTATCTGGGCGTCATCTCTACTGCGGTTGCAGCCTATTTGTGGAACAAGGCCTTCGCCGTGCTGCCTGCCGGCATGGCTGCTCTCACCTTCTTTGCCCAGCCCTTAGTGGGGGCTGGGCTGGGTATCGGCCTGCTGGGTGAGCCCTTCACCCTGCAATTCGCGGCTGGCGCTGCTCTCATTTTGCTCTGCTTGTGGATGGCGGCTCAGCCCGATAGAATCAACTAGTCTGTGGGCTGCCTGGGCAGCCTGCTCGCGGAGGCAGTGTTTTGCGTCAATTCGTTTTACGTCCCCTTGGCCTGATCGCACTCACGATCTTTGTTTTTCTTCTTCCAGTCAGCCTGGCTTTCCGAGAGCTGGCTACGCTCGTTTTTGATGCTGAAGCAACCAAGGCAATGGTACGCGAGCATCTTGTCAGCGGTCAGATGGCTTCAGCCTTGGCTCAGCAGCTCACCCGCCAGATATTCCTGTCGGAAGACGGGCAGGATACGCTCACCGGCGCATTTGTGCGCAACACCCTGTCTGAGCTCAGCGAAGACGATTGGCGCGCCATCACAGCCCTCACCATTCCTGCAAATCTGGTCGATGATACGGTTGATGACGTGGTCAACGGTTACACCGATTGGCTTGATGGCGATGCAGCCCTGCCGGAGATCCGTGTGGAGCTTGAGGGCTGGAAAACAAACATTCAGCAGAATGCCGGGCCGGTGCTGGGTGTTGTGCTGGAGGCGCTGCCTGAATGCAGCGGCAGCCAGGTAGCTGGCATGGTGCTTGGCGCGTTGCAGTCTTTTGAGACCCTGCTGGGGCAGATAAGTGGCTGCCGCCCGCCGGAGCCGGTGTACTCTGCCCTGATCGACAATGCCGGCACCATCTTTGAGGTCAGCCTGAGCCAGGCGCCATCCTCGGTGGATGTGGGCGCGCTTGGCCAGCTGGCCGGCGCGCCGGAGGAGCTGGCCCAACTCAAGGATGGGCTGGTGCAGTTACGCCGTGCATTCTTGTGGGGCTGGCTGGCCATTGCCGGCCTTGGAGTGCTGGCAGGCTTGATGGCTGGGCGCGATTTGAAACAAGCGTTGGTCTGGATCGGTGTCCCGTTCCTGTTGGCTGGGCTCCTTACCTTTGTCTTTGGCCTCGCGTTGGAGATCTTCTCGTTGCAATTTGTAGACGCCTTTTTTGCCGGCCCTCTGCTACGCGGGGGTGGCGCCGCGGCTGCGCTGGGTGGGGCCGTGGCTGGCGGCGCGCTGGACTTTGTCAGTGGGCCATTGATGATGCAAGGCTTGATCCTGATCGCTCTCGGAGCTGTAGCAGCTTATGCCGGCTATTCGCTCTCGCGCAGTCTTGCTTCGCCCGGCATTCCGATCAATCGCAAGCGAATCGGCTGGTAAAAAAAAACAACCCTGGTATCACCAGGGTTGTTTTTTATTTTGCTGGGGTTTCGCGCTTGTATTGCTTGTTGCGGTCCTGGCCCAGGGTATGCAGCATCACCAGGTTGGGCTGGCGCATGTCGCCGATAGGATAGCCAGAGATGACGACAACCTTTTGGCCCGGTTTGAGGTCATGCAGGCCCAGGGTGTTCGTTTCAATACTTTCCAACATTTCATCAATGCTATGCGAGAGTGCGACCATGATCGGCACCACGCCGGCATACACTGCCATGCGGTTGTACGTCTTGCGCTCCGGGGTCAAAGCCAGGATCGGCACACGCGGGAAGGCTTTGGACATCAGCAGGGCGGTGCGGCCCGATTCAGTGAATACGGTGATCGCGGCTACATTAACATCCTGAGCCAGTTCACGCGCCGCCCGCGTGATGGAGATGGCGTCTTCGCGCTCCAACGAGGGCTCGCTGCCTTTCCAATGGCCCCATTTGTACTGGTGTAGCTCCGATTCGTGGATGATGGCTTCCATCATCCGCACCGTTTCCACCGGGTAACTGCCCATGGCGGTTTCGCCCGAGAGCATGACGGCGTCCGTGCCGTCAAAAATGGCGTTGGCCACATCGGATGCCTCGGCGCGAGTGGGGCGTGGATTGAGGATCATCGACTCGAGCATCTGCGTAGCCGTGATCACGATCTTGCCCGCCTGGTTGGCGGCGTCAATGATCTGCTTCTGCGCGATCGGCACATACTCGGGCGGCAGCTCCACACCCAGATCGCCGCGCGCCACCATCACTCCGCTGGCCGCCGCCACGATCTCAGTCAGGTTCTCGAGGGCTTCGCTGCGCTCCAGCTTGGCGATGATGGGTACATCCATGCGGTCTGGGGCAGGGGCGTGCTGGTTGATGAAGGCGCGTACCCGCTTCACATCTTCAGCGGTGCGCACAAAAGAGATCGCAACCATATCTACGCCCAGTTCCAAGCCTTTGGCCAGGTCCTGCTCGTCTTTGGTCGTCAGCCCCGGCACATCAATGTAGGCGCCAGGCAGGTTGATGCCCTTATTGGACTTCAAGGTGCCGCCGATAATGACTTCAGCCTGAATGGCGGTGTCGGTCACTTCCTCTGCACGCAGCTCCAGGCGCCCATCATCCAGCAGGATGCGGCCACCCTTTTTGACAAAGCGAGGCAGATCAGCAAAGTCCACTGGAATTGAACCCAGGTTGTCGTCAATAGTGCTGAGGGTGATCCAATCGCCGCGGGTCAGGATGACGCTGCCATTGGCCAGGTCGCCCACGCGGATCTTGGGGCCTTGCAGGTCTTGAAGGATGGCCACAGGCGCATCCAACTTCTCAGCAGCGGCGCGTATCCGCTGGATCAGCTGCTCATACTCGGCGTGCGTTCCGTGCGAGAAGTTGAGGCGCGCCACGCTCATGCCCGCAGCGATCATGCGCTCCAGCGTGGCACTATCCTGGCTGGAAGGCCCCAGCGTGGCTACGATTTTGGCTCGGCGTTCTTTCAACATGGAGTTTATAACCCGCAAAAGCGGGAGTGGTTGCACATAATTGCAAAAAACTATTCAGTTTTTGTGCCTCATCGTTGATAGAGCGGGTGATGGGATTCGAACCCACGAATGCTTGCTTGGGAAGCAAGTGCCTTACCACTTGGCGACACCCGCGTGGAGGCTCATTATAACGCTGGCTTGAGCTTTTAAAGGCGCGGGCGCGCCTTACCATTGCTTTAGCAGTTACTCCGGCTTGCGTATAATGTATGTCATTGAATAGCAAACCAGATCCTATTGTGGCCGTGTCCCAGTGGCGCGCCAAGCTTGCCCGTTCAGCAGGGCAGTTGGCGCTCTTTTTTGTAAGTCTTTGGCTCTTCATCCTTGCTATCAGCCTTATGAAAGCTGGGGCACAGGCGCTGGGCCCATTTATCCAAAGTGTATTTGCACTAGAGAACTTTGCCAACAGCCTTGGCTTCGGTTGGCTGCTTGCTTACGGTGTCATGAGCGGCTCCCCGGTGGCCGCGGCGGCGCTGACCTTTTTTGATGCTGGCATTGTGCGCGATATTGATGCCTTCGCCATGATTACCGGTAGCCGTCTGGGAGCCAGCCTGATTGTTTTGCTTATTGGCTTCGTCTACGTCTTGCGCGGCCGTAACCGCGCCGAGAGCCTGGGCATGGGTCTGGTATCGTTCTGCGTCACGGGATCTACGTACTTGGTCGCCTTGCTTCCTGGTTACCTGCTGCTGTCTAGCCACCGGCTGGATGCGGTTCAGTTGCAAAGTGGTGCAATCCTCTCCTCTGTGATAGACAGTCTGTTTGATCCGGTGGTGCATTTGCTTGATGCCTGGTTGCCCGGCTGGATGTTGTTTGTAGTGGGTCTCGGTGTGATCCTGCTTAGCTTCCGTCTCTTTGACGATTTACTCCCTACCGAAACCATAAAGAATAGCCGCGTGGGCCAACTGTCTCGTTTGACGTACAAGCCGATTGTGATGTTTGTCTTAGGTTCATTCATCACAATGATCTCTATGTCAGTCAGCGTATCTATATCTATCTTGGTGCCACTAAGCCAGCGCGGTCTGGTGCGCCGCGAGAATGTGATCCCTTACATTATGGGAGCCAACATTACTACGTTTATAGACACCTTGTTGGCTGCCGTGCTGCTGGTTAACCCGCGTGCATTCACTGTGGTTTTGGTAGAGATGCTCAGTATCTCTATGGTGTCTGTCGTCATTTTGGCACTTTTCTATTCCAGTTACGAGCAATGGGTGCTCAGATTTGTAAACTGGCTTGTAAACAGCAATCGTAATCTGGCAGTCTTTATTGCTGTTATCTTTACCGCACCTTTGCTTTTGCTGCTTTTGTAGAGGTCGTATGCATATCTTGATTTCAAACTACCATAGCGCTGAGACTGACGACTCTGCGTTGCAGTGTGGGTTGGCGCTGGCAAAAGATAGCGGCGCAGACTGCACTTTGCTGTATGTCATTGCGCGGCCAGGCGAACGCCAGCAAGGCCACGCAGCATTGCAGGCTATGCAAGCACGCGCCGAGGCTCTGGGTGTCTCCGCCACCAGCGAGATGCGACTGGGCTTGCTTGCAGAGCAGATTGTCCATTTTGCCAACGAGGCGGACAGCAATCTCATCATTATGGGCGATGCCAAACCAGATGTGTTCTTTGGACAGTTGCTTGCACCGCCGAGTGAGCGCGTCTTAGCGAATGCGCCATGTCCTGTGCTGATTGTGCGCGGGCTGGTGCGCCCGCCGCGCAAATGGCTGGTGCTTCATAGCGGGCAAGAGGCCATGCGTACACTGCCTTCGCTGCTTAAAAGTGTAGGCCCGCTCCTGAGCCCCGGCACCCAAGTTACTCTGTTGCATGTGATGTCAGAGATGGCTGCTAGCTATAGCGTAAGCGGTTGGGAACTTTCAGCTACAGCCGAGGAGCTAATTGCCCAGGGTACCCAGGAGGGGGACTGGCTCAAGCAGGGGGTAGGTTTCTTTGAGTCTTATGCAGGCGTAGCGGCGCGCCCCAAGGTGCGCCACGGCACTGTGGTTGAAGAAATTTTGGCTGAGCTTCACGAAGGTGACTACGATCTGGTGGTCTTTGGCAGTCACGTAGGCCGCGGCTGGCAGGAGCTGCTTACAGACAATGTTGCCAAGCAGCTGCTCCAACTCTCTTCGGTCTCTGCGCTTGTAGTGCAGCGTAGCTAGACATTTGACAAAAACGCCACCTGCAAGGTGGCGTTTTTTGTTTCAGTTAGCAGTGCTTGCGGGCTGCACCAGCCCTTGTTGCTCCAGATATTGGATGATCGGGCGCGCATTCTCACAAAACAGCCTGCTTATGCAGGCTGTTCCTATTTCTTGCACTCTGCCAGATATTCCTAAAACATCATTGCGTTGGCTTTTTCGATCATGCTCTTGTCCGGGCGCAGATCGGCTTCCGTCATGCGGTTTAGCGGTCGGGTGGCTGAGAGCTCGGCCACATCCGTGAGCGAAGGCAGGTTGGGTTCCACATAGATCAGGCCGGTCAGTAGCACGGCCTCCGTGCGGGCAGCCTCGATCAGCTTCATGGCCGCGCTGCGGCTTGTCGGGTCGTGCTCTCGGTCCAGCTTCTTGAGCACGATGGTGGCGCCGTCGTGCATAGTCACGGTCTTGGTGGTGCCTTCAGGGAACTCGCCGAGTTGGATCTCCTGCTCGCGCGGTACAAAAGTGAAGTCGTGCAGAGGCTCCTGGTGCTCGCGGCCCCAGCCGTACGAGTGGCGCGAGTCATCTTCGTTGTTGAAGGTTACGCACGGGCTGATGATGTCCAGGATCGCCAAGCCGTTGTGGCTCAGCGCGGCCTTGATCAGCGCCTTGACCTGGTTAGCATCACCGGCGAACGAACGAGCCACAAAGGTGGCGCCTGAGGCCATCGCCTCTTCCACCACGTCCACCGGGGTGAACGGGTTCAGGCCCTGGTACTTGAGGCGCAGGCCCTTCTCCGCTGTGGCGGAGAACTGGCCCTTGGTCAGGCCGTATACGCCGTTATTCTCGACGATGTAGACCATAGGCACGTTGCGGCGCATGATGTGCTTGAACTGGCCCATGCCGATATTGGTGGTGTCGCCGTCGCCGCTCACGGCCAGGGCGCGCATGCGGTGGTCGCCGAACATGGCGCCCGTCGCCACCGAAGGCATACGGCCGTGCAGGCTGTTGAAACCAAAGCTGCGGTTCAGGAAGTAGGCCGGGCTCTTGCTCGAGCAACCAATACCGCTCAGCTTGATCACATCCTCGGGCACTACGTTCAGTTCGTAGGCGGCCGCAATGATCTGGTTGGAAATCGAGTTGTGACCACAGCCGGCGCACAGGGTGGTGGGGGCGCCGCGGTAGTCATTCTTGGACAGCCCAACCAGGTTGAGCTGCACGTTTGGCATTTGTGCGGTTTCAGTCATGGCTACTTCTCCTGAAGCTCTACGGCTTCCTTGACCCAGTTGGCGGTCAGCGGCATGCCGTCATGTTTGGCGAGTGAGATCAGTTTCATGGTGTGCTCTGGGTACTCCAGGCGCAGGATCATGTTCATCTGGCCGTCGCGGTTCATCTCAACTACGTATACCCGTTCGTGCTTGTCAATGAAGTCCTTGACCTCACTGGTGAAAGGCACGGCGCGCAGGCGCAGATAGTCGGTCTCCAGACCGTTCTCGGCCAAATAATCACGCGCTTCCAGAATGGCGGCGTCAGTGGAGCCGTAAGAGATGATGCCAACTTTGTTGCCGCTGCCGGTGATCTCAGGCTTGGGCATGTAGCTGGAGGCCGTCTCAAACTTGTGCTTGAGGCGGGCCATGTTCTTCTCCCAGTCCTCGCTGCGCTCACTATACTTGGCATTGTCGTTGTGGCCGGTGCCGCGGGCGAACCAGGCGCTGCGCGGGTGCTTGTTGCCCGGCACCGTGCGGTAGGGGATCCCGTCGCCGTCCACATCCTTGTAGCGCTGCCAGTCACTCAGCTTCTCCAGGTCTTCTTCCCACAAAATCTTGCCGCGGTCCATCGGGACGTTCGGGTATTCGAACGGCTTGGTCATCCAGGTGTTCATGCCCAGGTCCAGGTCGCTCATTACGAAGACAGGTGTCTGCATGCGCTCGGCGATGTCAAAGGACTTCCAGCCGAACTCGAAGCATTCGCTGGCCGAACCGGGCAGCAGCATGATGTGCTTGGTGTCGCCGTGACCCAGGAAGTAGGTGGAGATGATGTCGCCCTGCGAAGTGCGCGTGGGCAAACCAGTGCTGGGGCCAACGCGCTGAATATCCCAAATAACCACGGGGATCTCGGCATAGGCAGCCAGGCCCACGAACTCGGTCATCAAGCTGATGCCGGGGCCGGAGGTGGAGGTCAGCGAGCGCAGGCCAGACCAGCCGGCCCCCACGGCCATACCGATGGCGGCCAATTCGTCCTCAGCCTGCACGATGCCGTAGGTCTTGCCGTCGTGGCCTTCTTTGTCGCGGAACTTGGCGATGTTCTGGCTTACGCCTTCAGCCAGGCTGGAGGCCGGAGTGATGGGGTACCAGGCCATGAACTGCACGCCGCCGAAGATGGAGCCCAGCGCGCCGGCGGTGTTGCCGTCAGCCATGATGAAGCCCTGGGTCTCGTCCATCGGCTCTACACGGAAGGGGTCGGTCTTGGTGAGGCTGGTCTTGGCCCACTCGTAGGCGGCCTCGATCACGCCCATGTTGATGGCAATCGGCTTCTCTTTGCCGTCAAAGTGGTAATCCAGCGCTTCACGGATCTTGGACATGTCAATGTCCAGCATGTGCGCCAGCACGCCCACATAGGCCATGTTGGCAACATAGTCGCGCAGGGTGGCCGGGGCGGTGGATTCCTTGGCAAATTTCTTGGCGGGGAAGGAGTACACGGAAATGTCCGTGCGGTTGACCTCAAATTTCAGGTGATCGCCGTAATAGAAGGCGCCGCCGGGGGCCACACTGGCCAGGTCCTCAACAAAAGTGTCCTCGTTCATCGCCACCACGATCTCGTGCTCGGCGCGGCGGGCGAGGTAACCCTTCTTGCTCAGGCGGATGGTGTACCAAGTGGGCAGACCCTGAATGTTGGACGGGAACAGGTTCTTGCCCGAGACGGGGATGCCCATCTTGAACAGGGCGCGCAGCAGCGTCAGGTTGGACGTCTGGCTGCCCGAGCCGTTCTTGGTGGCCACGGTCATCGAAAAATCGTTGACCACAGCTTTGCCTGTTCCGGTTTGTTGTGTTTCTTGCACCTGCGGTGTTGCCATTCCTTCTCCTTGTTTGACGTTATTCGTCACGCTTATCGATGAGGTCAAAGTGGCCATTGAGTAGCTGGTGGCCACGTTCAAAATCCTGGTTGGCAATAGCTTCCACGATCTGGCGGTGCGAACTCCAAACCTGCACCTGGTAGGCCAGCCCAGTGTAACGGCTCAGGCCCACTTGCTCGTACGCTTCCCAATAGGCCTCCAGTAGGCCGATCACGAACGGGTTCTCCAGGTGGCGGTAGATGACCAGGTGCAGTTCGCGGTGTTCCGCATGCGGCACGCGGATCGGCTCGACTTGCAGCATCTCTTCGGCACGGTCCACCAGCTTGCGCAGGTGGTCAATGTCCTCGGGTGTCAGGCGCTCCACCGCCTCGTACCAGTAGGCGCGCTCCAGATGTCGACGCACGTCTGAGAAGCGGTCAAACGCAGCGCGGTCACGGTCCATCGCATAAAACAGGCTCTCGCGCACGGCGGGGGCGAAAGTGTAGGGCAGGCGCTTGATGCCCGTGCGCGGCCGTACCTCCACAAAGCCGAGGGCGCGTGCCACTTGCAGTTGCTCTCTCAGAACCGAAATGCTCACGCCGTGCTCGGCGCTCAGTTCCTGGAGCGAGGGCAGGCGGTCACTGCCATTGCCGTTGGCAAGGTATTTTATAAAGTCGAAGGAGGTGGTTTCTTTCAACATAAAGACTCTGATTTGATAATGCTTATTAATCAGATTATTATGAGGATTTAAGTATAGCGGTATTCAACACTGGAGTCAAGCTGCTGTAGATATTGCCGCCTTGACGTTGCTTTTTGATACCCGTATTATCGGCACACTTCTGCCGCGGTAGACATCCTTCACATAGGTGTTCTATGACCAAACAGCCGGATCGTATTCACATCATTTCCTTCGTCAACCAAAGCCTGGGTAATTCCATGTACTTGGTCGCCGATCCGGCCAGCAGGCAGGCCGCGGTCATCGACCCTGAGCGTGACGTCGAGAAGTTCGTGCGCGCCGCCCAAGAGCAAGGCTTCGCCATCCGCTACGGGCTGGAAACTCACCTGCACGCGGATTTCATTTCCGGCGTGCATGAGCTGCAAGCCACCCTGCGCGCCGCAGACCCGGCTGCCGAATACGAGATTGCCGCCAGTGCTGCAGGCAAGAGTATTTTCCCGCACCGCGCATTGACCGAAGGGGATGTCATCACGCTGGGTGATCTGGAGTTGCGCGTAGTTAGCAGCCCGGGCCACAGTCGCGAGCATATTAGCTTCATAGCCTATGCAAAGGGCACTGATCAGCCGCTGGCGTTGTTCAGCGGCGGTTCGCTGATCGTGGGCGGCACCGGCCGCACCGATTTGCACGGGGAGGAGAACACCATCCCGCTCGCACGCGCCCTGTTCGCAACCATGCAGAAATTTGCCAAGCTGCCCGATGAGCTGCCGGTCTACCCCACCCATGGCGCAGGCTCCTTCTGCAACACGGCCGCCGGCGGCGAGCGCACGTCCACCATCGGTCACGAACGCAAGACCAATCCCTTCTTCCAGATCAACGATGAGGAAGAGTTTGTGCGTGCCGCCACCGATGGTCTAGGTAACTTTCCCGACTACTACAAGCGTCTGCCCGCCGTGAACCGCACAGGCGCCCGCGTGTTGGGCGGCGTGCCGCAGCCGGTGGCGCTCACTCCGGCCCAGCTGCAGTCAGAGGTTCAGGCCGGTGCGGTGGTGCTGGATGTGCGCGAGGCTGATCTCTTCTTGGCCGGCCACATTCCGCAAGCCTTTGGCATTCCAGTCTTCGCCCCGCTCAGCACTTGGGCGGGCTGGGTGCTGCCCGAGGCGCGCATCATCATCGTTGCCGATGCGCCGGCTGAGCTGGATGAGGCAGTGTTGCAACTCATCCGTGTAGGCTATGACGATGTGTTCGGGTTTTTGGAAGGAGGGCTGGCCGCCTGGCAGGCTGCTGGCCTGCCACTTGCGCGCGTGGAGAACATTGCTGCTCTACAACTTAAGGATTGGGTGGATGCGCAGAACGCACCCTCCATTCTGGATGTGCGTCTGCAGCACGAATGGGATAGTGGGCGGCTGCCGGGCGCCCGCCTGCTGGAGGCGGGTTTGCTGCCGGCGGCCACGGCGGAGCAGTTGGGCAGTCTGCAGGAGCCGCTATTGGTGCATTGCAAAGCCGGCACGCGTTCTACGATTGCAATCTCGCTGCTGGAGCGCAAGGGCTTCACCAACCTGCTGGCGCTCGACGAAGGCATTGAGGCTTGGAAGCACGCCGGTTACCCGTTGGTAAATGGCAAAAATTAGCCCTGCCTCCACTTGACAACTGAACAAGTGTTCTATATACTGTTGGCATAGTGAGGTATGCCATGCAGGCTCCTATCAACTCAAATCCTGAAAAAGCCGGCCAGCAGGCGGCCATTGAGCAGCTCAACAGCGCCGTGGTAGGCCTTAGCGCTCAACGCCAGCACCTGCGGGATTACCGCCAGCGTGCTGAGCGCAGCAGCCTGGTCAACCAGGCGCTGCAGGCCTACCGGGCCTATATCCGCCTTCAGGGTGAGCCTGGCGCAGTCTAGAACTAAAAAAAGCCTCGAGTATTCGAGGCTTTTTAGATTTGAGGCATAAGCTCAGTTGGTTGCCCACGGGTGGCTGCAGCGCAAGGCGAACCCATTCTGTGCCCAGGCATCCCAGCGGGTGATCAATTCAAAGATGCTCACGCTGCTTTGCAGATGTTCTGGCGTTAACGCCACCCAGGCGTCCAGATGCTCTGCTTGCCACCCCGTCGCGCACAGGCTTTGCACCAGTTGCACCTGCTCCTGCAGCGCAGCCTGTGGCTCCGCTGCTGGCGAGCGCAAGCTGAACGAGCCGCCAGCCAAAGCGCTCAGCGTCTCTACCGCAGCCTGATCCAGCACAAAGATCTCGTCAAATGCAATACCAGCCGCACTAATTGGCGGCAGGGCCGCAACGGCTTCACTGCTCGTACTGGCCAATCGCAGCTCCGAATGCGGCTGCGCATAGCCAGACCCGCTTTGCAGTGGGGCAGGGTACAGCGGGCTCCACTCCAGCGTGCCACTTTGCGTGCGCTGCACTTGCCAGGCCGCCAGCAGCTTAGGCTGCTCGGCGTCCATCGCATCCACAACCACAACCAGCCTGTTTTGCTTGATAGGAGTCTTGGCCGCGCCAATATCTGCAGCTTGGGCGCTGCCCAGGCTGCCTGCCAGCAGGCCGCTTAGAATGCCAACGCCTATGAAGGCAAAGAATAGTGTGCGGCGTGTGAGCATAAACTTGCCCATCACAGCGCTCCCATCAGCCACAACCCGATCAATAAACCCAGCACCCAACCACTCATCGCGACCACCACCCAGCTTTCTGTCAGGCGCGCCAGCAGGGTGGGCTGGCTGTTCCAGCTGGGTTCGGTATACAGGTCATCCGCGGCGTATTCGGCGCGTAGGCTACGCTGGGCTTGCACATCCATGGCCCGCTCGGTGGCCCGCTTGGCCGCGTTTGCCGCCGCCCGCAATACGCGGCTGCCCATCGGGCGTGCCGCGCCTAACGGCCGCAGCGCGCTCAGTGCGCTGACCGCCAGCTGCCATACTTTGAGTTCAAGCCACTCGCCAACCTGCGTCATCATCATTTCACCGTGAAGTAGTAACCTTCAGAACCTTGCCGCGCCCATCCGCCACCACGCGCACCGTGCGCGCCAGGTTTGGCCCGTCGCCGGCGGCGCGGCCTTTGAAAGTCAGCAGATACGTGGCGCCACCCGCGCTCTTGGCGCTGGCTTGCGTGCGCACAGTCGGCTGCTCACCCGCCAGTTCAGGGAACTGGCGGTGGATCTGCTGAGTGATCGTTTTGATGGTCTGGTTGTCCATCTCTTGCTCTATTCGCCCACCCGCAAGTTGAAGCGGGCGCGCTTGCGCATGAAGGCTGGCACGTCCAGATCGTTGAGCACGTCCACCGGCATGGCCGGCATGCTCTCGGCGATCATTTCGGTTCGCACAGGCTTGGCTTCGACCCCTGCCTGGAAGGCGCTCTCGCTCGGCTCGGTCTCGCCCTCGCCGATCTCGTCAGGCACAACATCCATCCCATTCATCTCGGCGGGCATGCCTACCGCGGCCATGGCCGGCACGGCAGCCTTGGCCACTACTTTGGCTGGCGCAGCCGTCACCGCTACCGGGTGCAGCTTCTCGGCGCCGGGCAACACTTCTTCCAGGCTCTTGGCCCCGATGCCGGTCACCACCAGGATCACCTGAGTGCGCTCGGTCATGCGCTCATCGCTCGAGACGCCCATCACCACTTCCACATCCTCGTTCACCAGCTCACGCAGGTAACCCAGCGCTTCGCCGACTTCGAACAGGGTCAGGTCATCACCGCCACTGAAGTTGGCGATCACGCCCGAAGCATCCTTGAGGGAAACGCTCTCCAACAGCGGGTGATTGAGCGCCTGCTGCACCGCTGCTACGGCCTTGCCTTGGCCCGTGCCCTGGCCGATCGCCATCAGCGCGCCGCCACCCTTCAGCATCATGTTGCGCACATGCGCAAAGTCCACGTTGATCAATCCGGGCTGGGTCACCAGCTCGGCAATGCCCTGCACAGACTGGCGCAGCACATCATCCGCCATGCGGAAGGCAGTTTCCAGCGGAAGGTCCTGCGGAGCGACATACAGCAGGCGGTCATTAGGGATCGCGATCAGCGTGTCCGTGTTGGGTTGCAGCATGGCCAGGCCTTCCTGCGCGTTCTTGAGGCGGCGGCCCATCTCAAAGCTGAACGGCATCGTCACCACCGCGATCGTCACCGCGCCCAGTTCGCGCGCCACTTCGCCCGCAATGGCGATGGAGCCGGTGCCGGTCCCGCCGCCCATGCCCGCCGTCAGGAACACCATGTCGGCGCCTTCCAGCGCGGCTTCAAGTTCCTTGCGGCTCTCGATGGCGGCCTGGCGGCCGATCTCAGGATTGCCGCCGGCGCCCAGGCCGCGGGTCAGCAGGGGGCCAAGCTGCACCTTGGTGGGCGCCAGGCTCCTCTGCAGCACCTGATAGTCAGTGTTGGCCGCGATGAAGTCAATGTTCTCCAGACCCAGCTCGATCATGCGGTCCACGGCGTTGCCGCCGCCGCCGCCCAGGCCTACGACCTTGATGACCGGGCCGAGCTTGGTCTTGGTGGGTTGGGTTTCCAGGTTGAAGTCTTCCATACTTGTGCTCCCTTGGTGGCTAGGCCATGTCCGGCAGGTTCTCTACCTGGCATCCGGCCTGGATCAGTTCACGCAATGTGCTGTCAGAGAAAGCTTGCAGCCCGCCAGCCAGCGTCACGCGCTGGGCCAGCATGGCCTCGGCCAATGAAAATCCGATGGTTGGTTGGTACTGCGCAATGAAGGCAGCCGCCTGCTGCAGTGGCCAATACGCATCCGGCAGCAGCAGGTAATGCCGAATGCTGCGCGATGTGCCTGGCACGCTGGCCGCCAGCGGCTCTGCCGCTGGCAGGCTGTGGCTTAAAGCCTCGTGCTGCACCGCAGAGATCTGCGACTCGAACTCAGTTCCCTTCTCGACAGTGGGGAAGCTGTGTGCGGCCAGGCGGCCCGGCTCCAGGGCCGCGTCGGCGATCGCATTGGGCATGCCCTCTGCGTCAAACCAGGCCTGGCCGGCTTCGGGGCTGTCCGCATCCGCGGCCAGCAGCCAAAGGCCGGCGGCTACAACGTTGTTGGGCAGCTCGGCACCCTTCAGGGTTTCGATCAATTGTTGCGTTGTTACGGAGTCGGCCTCGCCGTGTTGCTGTATGCCGGTGGCCACTAAAATCATGGGCAGGCTGCGGCCGATCGCCGCCGTGGTCACCGCGTTGTACCAATCAAAGATGCGGAAGCCGCGCTGGTCCTGGCTGTTCTCGGGCGTGGAGTAGGGCAGTGTGGCGGGCCAACGTTCCGGGCCGCCTTCGCCCCAGTTCAAACCTTTTTCGCCAACCCAGGCGTATGCGCCCAAAGCCAGATTGGCCAGCAGTACTTCCTCACCGCGCTGGTCCAGCTCTTCCAGCGCACCGCGCACGAAGGCTGTGTCCCAATAGTCGCCGCCGGGCTCCAGCGGGGGGAAGACCGGCGTCAGGCCGGCTTCGATCGCCGCCTGCGCCAGCGGAACGAACAGTTCCAGGAAGCGCGGCACCAGCCCACGCTGCGTCCAGCCAGTGGCAGGCCACTGGCTGCGCAGGTTGGGCTTGTCGAACAGTACGGCATAGCGTACGCCCCACTTGGCATATGCTTCAAACATGCCCTGTAGCGCGCTGGCATCCGCGGCGCCGTCCAGCGCCAGTTGGAAGTGCAGCACCGGCTCAATCCCAGCCTGTGCCAGACTGCGAATGAAGTCTTCGGGGATGGCGCGCTCAGCCGTGGCTTGCAGCACAACCCAATTGGCGCCCATGGCCTGCATCTTGGGCAGCCAGGTGAGCAGGTCTGCGCTGTGATAGTGCGCCGTGTTCGGGAAGTAATGCACCCCTAGGCGCCCGCGGCTGGCTAGCCCTTTAAATGAGTTCTCTTGCACCGTTATGTCCAACATCATGCTGGACATGGATGCAAGAGACGTGCCAATCCTTCAATTTCTGCCCTGTGGGCTCCGGATTGGGTAAACCTCTAAGTTGGTGGCCCTAGAAACAGGCCAGGCCTGCTCCCGGGCAGCGGGCGGCGATCAACGCCAGCGCCGCAGCCATGAAGGCAAAACCTGCGATCGCGCCGATCACGGTCTGCGGCAGGTCATGCCGGTCAGTGTGCACACGCGCCCACAGCACCAAAGGCACCAGCAGGAACAGCGGCGCGGCCGCCGGGCCAAGCAGCGCCCACAGCAGCAGCACGAAGGCGGCAATCCCCGCGCCGTGCCCGCTGATCTTCCATTTGAGCGTGATCAGCAGCATCAGCAGGCCCTGCAGCGCGCCCACGTAAGTGAAGGCCTGGATGACAAACGGCGCATCCGAGAAGTACATCACCACGCTGGCAACCGTGAAGACGATGAAGATGAACGCCATGGGCTTGATGCGTTCGGTGCGCTCCTTCATATGGAAGTCGCTCACCTCACCCTTGCGCATCAGGTAGATCAGGTAGAGCAGGGGCAGCACAAAGCCAAAGCCGGCGTACACGCCCGCCCACGGCCAGAAGCGCTCATCGTTGATCTGAATGCCCATCAGGTACATGCTGGCGAAGCTCAGCACGGCCGGGCTGGTGAGCACAGAAATGGCTTTGGCCAATACCCACAAGGGGTCGCGTTGTACGGTGCTTGCTGTTTGCATCTTCGGCATAATCGTAATTCACAGCCTTTAAAGGGGAATAAAGCAACGGCGAATGTATTGTTAACAAGTTTAACCGCCTTTCGATACGTGCATATGGTAAAAACGCAGCATGATTTTAGTCACCGGTGGCCCAGGCTTTATTGGTCAGCGTTTGATTGACCGCCTGGTGCAGGAGGGCCACCAGGTGCGCGCCCTCATTCGCCCATCCAGCCTTTCGCCGCGGCTCCCGCACGGCGTATCCGTGCAGGCTGCCATCAGCAGCCTGGCGGATACGCGCGGCTTGCGCGCCGCCCTCGTCGGCGTCGACACCGTCTACCACCTGGCCGGCATTGACTGGGCCGACCCCGGCGATGATCTGCGCGCCACCGATATTGACGGCACGCGCAGCCTGCTGCAAGCGGCCCAGGATGCCGGCGTGCAGCGCCTGGTATACCTCAGCCACCTGGATGCCGACCGCGCCGCGGCCTATCCGGCCCTCAAGACCAAGGGCATCGCCGAAGAGTTCATCCGCCAAAGCCCCATCCCGCACACCATCCTGCGCTCTGCCATTGTGTATGGCCCAAACGATCACTTCACCACGCGCCTGGCGCAGTTGCTGGCCTACGTGCCCCGCGTCTTCCCCTTGCCGGGCGATGGCGCCTCGCTCTTGCAGCCCATCTGGGTGGAAGACCTGGTGACCTGCCTGGCCTGGTGTCTGGAAGATGACCAGACCCTTGGCCAGACCTATCAAGTGGGCGGGCCGGAGCACATGTCCTACAAGCGCATCATCGAACTGGTGATGGAGCGGAGCGGCCAGCCGCGCCGCTTGCTGCCCGTGCGCCCCTCGTATCTGCGCATGCTCAATGTCCTGCTGCACACCCTCGCGCCACGCCTTCCGGTCTCCAGCTATTGGCTTGACTATCTGGCCGCTGACCGCATTTGTGAGCTGGACGTGGTGCCGCGTGTGTTTCACCTGATGCCGGCGCGTTTCCCCCAGCGCTTGGAGTATCTGCAAGGCGTGGATTGGAAGGCTAGCTTGCGGGCTAACTACTAGCTATCAATGTCCAACTCATCGCCATTCTTTCCAAACTGTCTTTGTGAACTGTTGACTGTCAACTGTTCACTAATTCCACTGGCGCGTGCCAACGCCCCTCTATATACTGCCTGCAGATGCGCACCTACGATGTAACCCTCACCATCGATCCTTCCATGCCCGTGTGGCCCGGCGACCCGGGAGTCACGCTGGAACGCGTGCAGAAGATCGAAGATGGTTCAGTCGCCAATGTTTCGCGCATCGAGATGGGCGTGCACACCGGTACGCATGTAGACGCTCCCTATCACTTCATCAAAGACGGCAGCACCGTCGAGCGTTTGTCGCTCAAGACGCTGATCGGGCGCGCCTATGTGGTGCACCTGGACGATAGCGTTGACCGCATCATGCCTGAGCATTTGGAGGCGGCCGGCATTCCGCCGCGCACGCAGCGCGTGCTCATCCGCACCCGCAACTCCAAACACTGGGCCAAGGGCGATTACAAGCCTTTCGACGAAGATTATGTGGGCGTAGATGTCAGCGCCGCGCAGTACTTGGTCAAGCGCGGCGTCAAGCTGGTGGGCGTGGACTATTTGTCTGTGGCCCCGTTCCCCGAACCGCAGCCCACCCATGTCGCCTTGCTCAAGGCGGGGGTGGTCATCGTGGAAGGGCTCAACCTCTCCCAAGTGGCCCAGGGCCGCTACAACTTCTGGTGTTTGCCCCTCAAGCTGGATAAGACTGACGGTGCCCCGGCGCGGGCGGTATTAGTAGGCGTGTAAGCATTGCCGAATATAGCTCTTCGTCTCGCCACCAAAGAAGATGCCGCTGCAATTTTAGAAATTTACGCGCCAATTGTGAATAATACTGCCTCCTCTTTTGAGATTGAAGTGCCCGCACTTGGCGAGATGCAAACCCGCATCCAAAGCATTTCGAATAGTTATCCCTGGCTTGTTGCTGAGCATGAGAGCCGCATCTTGGGTTACGCCTACGCCAGCCAGTACCGTCAGCGTGCCGGCTATAACTGGGCAGTGGAAACGTCTGTATATGTCCATCCAGATGCTCTCCGCCAGGGATTGGCAGCGCTTATGTATACCGCGCTGTTTGCAATTCTTAAGGTCCAGGGCTTCTTCAAGGCCTACGCAGTCATCACCTTGCCAAATCCAAGCAGCGTGGGCTTGCACGAATCTTTTGGCTTTCGACACTTTGCCACTTTCCAGTCAGTGGGTTACAAGCTCAATACCTGGTGGGATGTGGGATGGTGGGAGCGTGTGCTGCTCCCAGAGCGGCACGCGCCTGCGCAGCCGCTGTGGCTTAGCGCCTTGGTGGGCAGCCCGCAGATTGATGCCATCCTGCAGGGGCAGGCCCCATGAGTGTGCGCGCGGCTCATCCCGCGGAAGCAGCCGAAATAGCCCGCGTGCATGTCGCCAGCTTCCGCAGCGCCCATCGCAGCATGCTGCCGGATGAGTTCCTGGATGCTCTCTCAGTCGAAAGCCGCGAGGAGATGTGGCGGCGCATGCTCACAGAGCGGGCGGAGACGCACTTTCTCTTCGTAGCTCTGGATGGCGAGCAAATCATCGGTTTCGCCGCCGGCGGCCCGCACACAGGCGACCAGCCAGGCAATCCGTCATCCGGCTACGCCGGCAAGATCTATACCATATACCTGCTGCCTGAAGCGCAGGGGCTGGGCGCCGGCCGTGAGCTGCTGGAGCGCATCCTGGCCGAATTCCGCAGCCGGGAGCAATCCCCCGTGTTCTTATGGGTCCTCAAAGAGAATATGCAAGCCCGCGGCTTCTATGAGCATATGGGCGGCGAGCTGGTTGAAGAGAAACAGGAAGAGTTTGCCGGCCAGCCCACGACCCAAGTAGCCTATGCATGGTTCAACGAGTGAGCATCTAGTCACTGAGCTCTACTGGCTTAAGTAGAGCTGTATCAAATTCCCCCAGGCGCTCTGGCCCCAGCCGCCGTGCTTCACTGATGGCGGCTTCCACATCGGCGCGCAGCTGGTCTACGTTCACGCCGCGGCATACCGGCGGCCAGGGGCGCAGCCACTTCTTGCAACGCTCGTACATCTTGGCCATGCCCAGATAGTTGCCACGCTGGATCTGCAAGTACATCACGCCCGCCTGCAAAATGCCCTTGTATAGGTGGCGGGCTGGGCCGCGCTCTTCTTTCCAGGCCGTTTCCAGCGCCTCGTGCGCCTCCCAATACTCGCCGGCATTGAACAGCGCAATGCCGCGCACGGCCTCAGCATGCAGCTGCCCCCTGCACGCAGCCGGCAGCTGCTCAGGGGTGACGAAGACTTCATCCGGGTTGCGCACGGCCATGGCGCGAGTATAGCCCGCAAACCAAACCGCCGTGGATGTCCACGGCGGTTTGGTTTGCTTTTTGTTGGTTTTGTTCGCCCTCTCAGGCTATTCGATGAAGATCTCTACGTGTTGGCCGTCTTCCTCGTCTTCAATGTCCACCACTTTCCCGATGGCCCCGCTGCGGATGGCGCTCATGATGTCGGCCTGGGCCACCTCGGGCACAAAGTTGGAGGCGATGTTGATGCCGGCGTCCACCAGCGAGAGCGGCAAACTGACGCTCACCTTGGCCTTGCCGGTGTTCATATCGGTTACGCGCACCCGCAGGTTGCGGGCTTCTTCGCCTGGGGCGGGGGTGCGGCCCATGGCGGCCGGCGGGCGACCGCCCGCGCTGCGGTTCAGCGCTTCCAGTAATTTTGCGCCGTCCTCGGGGCTGATCTTCTCATCCCGGATCATTTGCAGGATCTTGATGCGTTCTTCGCTGCTAGCCATGGTTTAGCCCTCGTTTCCGTTTGATTTCTTGTCATCCCGGTTGATCACCAGCCATGCATCCCCGCGTTTGGCGAAGCGCTCAATAATGCTCAGCGGCAGGGGCAGGCTGATGAATACGTTGCGGTTGCCCTCTTTGCGTGAGCGCACGTTCAGCTGCATCCAATCGCCATTGCGGGCGGCCCAGCCAAGCGCCAGGGCCGCCAGGCCCACCGCGAACGGAAACCATAGACAAAAGAACCCGAAGGTCAGCCCGCTGCGCTGCAGGATCATGCCCATCCACAGGGCCGCCAACAGGGTGACGGATAGGCCGGCGATGAACAGGAAGCTGCCCATGACGCTGTTGCGCTTGATAGGCGTGAAGCTGACGAAGTCGTCCGCTTCTGCATCCTGCTGCCGGCTCTCGCCGCGGCTCTGTTGGCGGCCGCGGTTTTTGCCGCCAGCCTGCTTGAGCAGTTCCTCGGCCGCATCGTCTGCGCTAAGGGTGCCGGCTTCCACCTGCTCCAGGATGCTCATGCGAGTGGGCGGAGCCGGGCGGGGAATATCCATCAGGCCGGAGAGCATTTTCTCGGCATCCGCCGGGCTGATCTCGCCGCGCTCCAGCTTTTGCAGAATTTCCATCCGTTCGCGTGAATTAGGCATCGCGGTCCTCGGGCAGGTCAGGGGCCTGCGGGGCTACCGGCGGGGTGGGCGGTGTTGGCGGCGTAGGCGGTGTTGGCGGCGTGGGCGGTGTCGGTGCAACCGGGGCAGCAGGCTGGCGGCCTTCGATCGTGTTCAGCAGCATCTCGGCCTGCGCCACGCTGATCTTGTTGTCCTGCACCATTTGCAGGATCATCATGCGTTCCTGCTCGCTGATCGGCGCAGCTTTCTTCGGCTGCACGATCACTGGGCCGCGGGCATTGCGCACCACCACCCGGCTGTTGATGCGGCGCTGCGCTTCATCAATGCGGCGCTGGGCGCGGCGTGCAGCCCGGTCGGTGGTGTTGCGCAGGCGGTTCTGCAGATCGCGCAGTTGCTGGTTCACATTCTCCATCTGAGCATCGATCTGGGCGCTGACCTGGTCAGTGATCTCGCCAGCCAGGCCGGCGTTGACTTCGATCATGTCCAGATCCAGGTCAAGATCAATATCCAGGTCTTCAAGGCCATCCTCGCCGCCGCGGCTGCGGAAATCCACAAGGCCGATGGCCTTCAGGTGAATTGCACGGCCGCCATCACCCAGGGTGAATTGATGGCTTTCGGCCTGGATGTGGTTTTTGCCGCTGGGGGTGTTCAGATGAATGCTGTTGCCGGCGCTTTCCAGTTGCACATCGGCATCACCCGAGTCGGATAGCTTGCAGAATACGTTGCCGCCAGCCTCCACGTGCACATCGCCGCTGTCAGAGTCCAGGCGCAGGTCGGCGTTGCCGTCTACGTTGGCGGTCACATCGCCTTCGATGTTGCGCAGCGAGAGATTGCCATGCACCGAGCTAACCCGCAGGTCGCCATCCACATTCCGTACGGTGGTATTGCCAGAAACCTCGTCTGCGCTCAGGCTGCCCTCAATGTTGCGGGCTGTCAGATCGCCGGAGACATTGTCTACTTTGGTGTCGCCGGTGCTGCGCAGGGTCAGCGAGCCGGAGACGTTGTTGATGTATACGGTGCTCTCCAGGTTCTGGATGTAAACGTCACGCGTCACATCCTCCACCGTCAGCGTGCTGCCGCTGGGGACGCGGATCACACAGTCATTGGTGGCGCTTAGGGTCACGCTGTCCGGCGTGCTGTTGACCTGAACATCCTGCTCGCTGCGCACATCAATGCGTACCCGCTCTTCATCCCAGCCGCGCACCTGCAGGGAGCCCTGCACGCTTTCGACGGTGATCATCGGGGAGTCGTTGCTGCCAAGTTCCATCCGTGCCATAGCTAGTTTCCTTCTTCCTCTTGAATTAGGCGTAATGCCTCTTCATAGCTGATCTTGCCGCGTTCCAGGTCATCCACAATCCGTTTGCGTTCGTCCTCGCTGAGCCCGGCGAACTCATCTTCACCCGGCTCAAAGCCGAGGGCGCGGATGACTTCCATCAGGCGGTTGCGGATGGTGGGGTAGGAGAGACTGAGATCGGCCTCCATGCGGGTGATCTTGCCCTCATTGCGCACGAACAGCTCAACGAAGGCGAGTTGCTCTTCGCTGAGCTGGCTGAAGGGAGCGCTGGCGAAGCGCCCCTGCAGGGTCGTGTCGCACTCGCGGCAGCGCAAGCTGGTCAGGACCAGCTTGCCGCTGCACACGGGGCAAGCATTCGGTGCGTGGTGCATGGCCGTCTTAGCTGGCCACGCCGCCGTTGGCGGCCTGCATGGCGCTGCCGTGCGGCAGCTGCACCGGGGTGGTGGGGCGGGCCAGCTTGCGGGGCTTGATCCACGCACCCAGCGAGAACAGGGCGGCGGCAGCCTCGCTGCGCAGCTGGTCTACCACGCTGCTGGCGACGACGTAGTGCTGGCCCTCGGCCAGGGTGTGACCCTGAGCCTGCTGGGCGGCGATACGTGCGGCCTCGCCGGCGGGGGTGTGACTGGTGCTATGAAAATTGCTATACATGATGCCTCCTAAAACCTAAAACGAACCTTATAAATCCTTATTTTTGCTTGCTCAATCATGCAGAAGTATACAGAATTATTTGAATTTGTCAAGCATTTTGCTTAGAAATACTTAAACTGGCCTAAAGATCCTTCAAAAATGCCTTTTAACAACGTATTTTTGCGTAAGTCTAGTGCTCGAGGGAGCATGTAGGGGCGTACGCGCCCATGCAGCGTAGCATGCTGCGTCCGCATCCATACCCATGTGCATCCAGAGCGCAGCGTGGGATCCTTGCTACGCGTATCAATCGCACGCGCTGCATAGAAGACATGCCAGCAAAGTTCCATCGCTGGCCCGGCCTCTGCGACCGGGTGTTGGCTTATCCACCCGCTCAGGATGAACGCGGCCGTAGGGGCGGGTTTCAAACCCGCCCTCCATGCGAAAAGGTTCGCGCAGCAAACACGGCTGCCTTGACGCCAAGTCCCAATCTGCTCGCATCCGTCAAAACTGCGCTATACCCACCGCATGAAAAAGACCATGAATCCCATACTCGCCGCCCGCTGGGCTGCCAACTCGCGCAAGCTAGCCACCTTTACCAGCCATCTAGGTCGGAGCGATAGTGCAGGTTAAAAGAATTAAAACAATTAATACATTAAGTACATTTACCGTAAGGGTCGGCTAGCTCACCGCCACAGATCAAGGCAAATGTTTTAACTTCAGATGCAAACTTGGGGGCACACACAAATGAACATGATGATGATTAAAAGTTTTCCGCCCATCGCTGCCATGGGCGCAACCCGGCACGGATCAGCGGATGGTGGCGGGATGGCCGTTGGCGGTCACCTGGTCGCCGGCGGTAAAAGGCTTGCGCAGTACCGCCAACGCCATCGGCCCGTGGGCGGGCGAGACCGCCGCCGAGCTGACCTGGCCGATGGTACGGCCATCCAGGCTGACGCTCTCGCCCGCCGTCAGCGGCTGCTGGCTGCTGAGCTGGGCCAGGGCGCGGGTGACCTTGTCATAGGTCACCTGGCGGGCCAGCACTTCCTGCCCGGTGTAGCAGCCCTTGGTATCGGATACATAGCGGCCCAGCCCGATCTCAAAGGGCGTATATGCGTCGGTGAATTCTGGTGCGCCGGGGCGGCCGGCCTCGATGCGCAGCAGCTCACGTGTCTCAAGATCCAGTTCGGGCAACGAGGCCCACTCGGTGGGCAGGGACAGCCCATCCGGCAGCAGCAGGCGCAGGCAGCCTTCGTCTTGGATGGCATAGAGGGTGTGCTCCTGCCAAGTGGCGGTGACCACCTCGTCCAGTGTGCTCGGCTGGCTTGCGAAGCCAAGGCTGGCCAATGCGCCGCTCACTTGCGGCCCGTAAAGCTCGATCTGGGTCCAGGCCGCGCTGGCGTCTTCGATGGTCACCTGATCGTTGAAGAAAAGGTGGCGCTTGAAATAGGCGGCCAACCCCGGCGCATGGCCGGGCTGGGTGAGCAGCAGAATATGTTCATCCTGCTGCAAGAGGGTGAAGACTTCCAGAATGCGGGCGCTGGGGTTGGTCAGCACGCTGGGCACGGCGCGCTGCGGGCTGAGCAGGCCGACATCGTTGGTGGTCTGGCGCTGCAAGTAGTCTACGCGGGTGGCGCCACTCAGGCGCAGCACGCCCGGCTGCGTCACGCGGTGCCAGGCCGCGGTCTGGGTGGCGGCCTGGTAGCTGGTAGTGGTGGCAGCAGGGGCGGGCGTGCTCATCAAGTGATTTTACCTGCCTGGAGCAGTGTCATTCCGAACCGAGCGATAGCGAGGGAGGAATCCTTTAGGTCAAAGAAAGGGATGATGAACAAGCCTTGTATAATCCATGTAATCTTTCCAAACCTCACAACATCTATACATTATGGAAGCCACACAGACTGACAAACAACTCCCTCAAGAGCACGTCAAAGTGCTCATTCTCGGTTCCGGCCCAGCCGGGCTGGCCGCGGCCCTTTACACCGCCCGCGCCCAGCTGCAGCCGGTAGTCCTGGCCGGCCAGGACTACGGCGGCCAGGTCTCCCTCACCCACACGGTTGAAAACTATCCGGGCTTTCCGGATGCAGTAGGCGGCCCTGAGCTAACCGAGCTGTTCCGCAAGCAGGCCGAGCATTTTGGTGCCAAGACCGTCTTTGATACCGCCGTCAAGGTGGACCTGAGCCAGCGCCCCTTCAAAGTCACTACCTACGCCACCGAATACCTGGCCGAGACGCTCATTATCGGCACCGGGGCTACCCCGCGCCATTTGCAGGTGCCGGGTGAGGTTGAGTTCACAGGTCGCGGCGTCTCGTATTGCGGCACTTGTGACGGCTTCTTCTTTAAAGACAAAGACATTGTGGTTGTCGGCGGCGGTGACAGCGCCATGGAAGAGGGCGCCTTCCTGACCCGCTTCGCCAACAACGTCACCGTCATTCACCGCCGGGATGATTTCCGCGCCGGTGAACTCCTGCTGCAGCGCGCCAAGGACAACCCCAAGATGAAATTCCTCACCAATACGGTGGTGAACAAGATCGAGGGCAACGGCACGGTGCAAACGGTCGAGCTGGAGAATGTGGAAACCGGCGAGAAGTTGCCCTTCACCACCGATGGCGTGTTCATTTTCATCGGCCATACGCCGAACACGCAGTTGTTCCAAGGCCAGCTGGAAATGGACGCGGGCGGCTACCTGGTAGCCAACCGCTACATGGAAACCAGCGTGCCCGGCGTCTTTGCCGCCGGCGAAGTGGCCGACCCGCACTTTCGCCAGGTGATCACCTCGGCTGGCATGGGCGCCGCCGCCGGCATCCAGGCCACCCGCTTCCTGGAGGCCAACGAATAAGCAGGCTGGCGCTGCACAGATGCACAAGGTACAAGCGTCCTCAAATTTTGAGGACGCTTGTGTTGCTGGGTATCGATAAGCCTGGATAGGGGCGGTGATATAATCGCCCCGTTGTATCAAAAAACATTATTCCCTCTAAGCGGAGAAGTGAATGTCGCACAAGATCACCATCGTAGGCGCGGGCATGACCGGAGCCACCGCCGCCCACTGGCTCGCCGAGCGTGAGCTGGCCCAGCTTGCACTAATTGACGTCGTCGAGGGCATGCCGCAGGGCAAAGCCCTCGATTTGTTCCAGGCCATGCCGGTCATCGGCAAGGATGTCAAGATCGAAGGCAGCAACGACTATGCCGCCAGCGAAGGTTCTGACATTGTGGTCATCACTGCTGGTCTGCCGCGTAAGCCGGGCATGAGCCGCGACGACCTGCTGGCCACCAATGCCGACATCGTCAAGAAAGCCACTGAAGAGACCCTCAAGCGTTCCCCCAACGCCATCTACATCATCCTCACCAACCCGCTGGATGCCATGTGCTACGTGGCAATGAAGGCCGGCGGTCTGCCGCGCGAGCGCGTGATCGGCCAGGCCGGCATCCTCGACTCGGCCCGCATGCGCGCCTTTGTAGCCATGGAGCTGGGCGTGAGCGTGGAGAACATCTTCTGCTACGTGCTGGGCGGCCACGGCGACAGCATGGTGCCGCTCACCCGCCACTCCAACGTGGCCGGTGTGCCGCTCAACGAGACCATGCCAGCGGACCGCTTGGCGGCCATCGTCGACCGCACTCGCAAGGGCGGCGGCGAGATCGTGGCCCTGCTGAAGCAGGGCAGCGCCTTCTACGCACCCTCGGTGGCGGTTGCCCAAATGGCCGAGGCCATTTTGAAGGACAAGCAACTGATTGCCCCGTGCGCAGTATGGATGAACGGCGAGTACGGGCTGAAAGACATCTTCTTTGGCGTACCGGCCCAGCTTGGCCGCAAGGGCCTGGAGAAGGTGATCGAGTACACCTTGAACGACGAAGAGAAAGCAATGCTGGATAACTCTGCCGCTGAAGTGCGTGAGCTGACCGCCGCACTGAAGCTGTAAACACGGATCGGAGCAGGCATGGCAAAAGACACGCTAAGCATCAAAGATAACCGCACCGGGCAGGAGTACGAACTGCCGATCTGGGAAGGCACGATCAAAGCCATTGACCTGCGCCAGATTAAAACCGGCCCTGAGGACTTCGGTCTGATGACGTACGACCCGGCCTTCATGAACACAGCCAGCACCAAGAGCGAGATCACCTACCTGGATGGCGACAACGGTATCCTGCGTTATCGCGGCTACCCGATCGAGCAACTGGCCGAAAAGTGCACATATTTGGAAGTGGCGTATCTCATCCTGTACGGCGAACTGCCCAACAAGGACCAGCTGGCCCAGTGGGTGCACGATATTACGCACCACACCATCATCCACGAGAACATCAAGCACTTCATGCAGAACTTCCGCTACGACGCCCACCCGATGGGCATGTTCATCGCCACCGTAGCGGCGCTTTCCACCTTCTATCCTGAAGCCAACCAGATCAACGACACCAGCGTGCGCACCATCCAGATCCAGCGGTTGATCGCCAAGGTGCCCACCATCGCGGCGTTCTCGTACCGCCACAGCCGCGGGTTGCCGTTCATTTACCCTGACAACAACCTGAGCTACCCGGGCAACTTCTTGAGCATGATGTTCAAGATGATGGAGCAGAACTACGAGCCCAACCCGGTCCTGGAGCGCGCGCTGGACGTGCTGTTCATTCTGCACGCAGACCATGAACAGAACTGCAGCACGAATGCAATGCGCGCCATCGGCTCCAGCAAGGTGGACCCGTACTCCGCCATGGCCGGCGCGGCAGCGGCCCTGTACGGCCCGCTGCACGGCGGCGCCAACGAGGCTGTGCTGCGCATGCTGAGCCAGATCGGCGACGTCAAGAACATTCCCAGCTTTGTTGAAAAAGTGAAGAAGGGCGAAGGCCGCCTGATGGGTTTCGGCCACCGCGTCTACAAGAACTATGACCCGCGCGCCAAGATCATCAAACAGGTAGCCGAGGACGTCTTCAAGGTGACCGGCCGCAATGCGCTTCTGGACATCGCCGTCGAGCTGGAGCAGATCGCCCTGAGCGATGAGTATTTCATCTCGCGCAAGCTCTATCCCAATGTGGACTTCTACTCGGGCATCATCTACCAGGCCATGGGCCTGCCGGTGGCGTTCTTCCCGGTGATGTTCGCCATCCCACGCACCGTGGGATGGCTGGCACAGTGGCAGGAGATGCTGTTGGACGATGAGCAGAAGATTGCCCGCCCGCGCCAGGTCTACCTGGGCGAGGATCAACGCGACTTTGTGCCGATGAACAAGCGCAAATAAGCTGCCCAGACTACAAAGATAAAAAAAGCCCGCTCATTGAGCGGGCTTTTTTGTTTTGATGTGACTACGGAGTAGGCGTTGACTGGGCCGGAGCACCGCTGCCGTTCCAGGTGAAGGTGCGCACCAGGCTTGCCGGGCCACCTTGGATGTAGACGGGCAGGCCGTCTGCATCCACGCCGATCTGCGCCACGGTGACCACGTACCAGCGGAAGATATGCGGGCGGCCATCGGTGGGGCGGAAGGAGGTGGGTACCGAGAAAGTGGTGTCTTTCACTTCGTCAGTGATATGCAGGTTGCGGCCGCTGGTCACATCCACAATGGTGACCTGATAGTACTCGTTGTTGCGCAGCGCGCCCACGGAAGCCCACTGCAGCGCAATGGTGTCGCTGCTGGAGGTGAAGGCGTCGCCGTCCACCGGGAGCAGCAGCTCAGGGGCCGGATAAGGCGGGGCTACGGTGGGGGTCACCGTGGAGACGCCCACAAAAGTACGCATGCACAGCGGGATGGCAAGGCGCTGGCCTTCAAAGGTGCCGTCTGAGGTCAGGTTGTTCCAGCTCATGATGGCTTCCATCGGCACGCCGTAGGTGACCGCGATCAGGCTGAGCGATTCGCCAGCCTGCACCACATAGCTCTGCACATCGCAGGCGGCAATGGTGGCTTCCATCTCGCCCAGGGTGGCGGTGGCTTGCGGCGTGGCGGTGAAGGTAGGCTGGGGGATGAGCAGCGCCTGGCCGATGAACAGGCTGCAATTCGCATCCAGCGAGTTTTGTAAAATGATCGAGGCAGCGCTGACGTTGAAGGCAAAGCCAATGCCACCGCAAGTATCGTTCTGCTGCACTGTATAAGCCAGGGGAGTGTAGGTAGGCTCAGGGGTGGAGGTGGCAGTGGGCGTCTCCGGCGTTTCGGTAGCCGTGACGGTAGGCGTAGCGGTGGCGGTGCCCTCGACTTCAGGCGCCAAGAGGCGCCCGGTCTGTGAGAGGGCGGCGTAGGCTACGCCACTGCCGACCAGGAGCAGGAGCACCAGCAAGCCGATGGCGATCGGCAGGCTGAGGCGCAGCTCAGGCAGGCTGGTGCGGCCGCCGATGGGTGCGTCTGCCTTGGCGGCCTTTTTAGTAATAGGCGTGCTACCAGCCACGAACTGGTGACCGCACACCAGGCAGCGGGGCGCATTCTCACTGACGCGGGTGCCACAGCTGGGGCAAATTTTGGTGGGGGTGGAGCGAGGTTTGTCGGTTGCCATAAACTCGGGCGATTATATCAAGGGGTGGGTTGACCGAATGAATAATGGATGAGTAGCGAAGATGGCAGCGAACAGGCGCATAAGGATACAAATCGCTGCTTTCAAAATGCGCACTGGTTATACTGTTTGTGATGCAGCCCACCAGCTTGTATTTGCACATTCCCTTTTGCCGCCACCGGTGTGGCTATTGTGATTTCAATACCTATGCAGGCCTGGATAACCTCATCCCGGCGTACACGGATGCGCTGATCGCTGAGGCGTATTGGCTGGCCAGGGAGGCGGGCGAGCGGCTGCCGGTGCACACGATCTTTCTGGGCGGCGGCACGCCTTCGCTGCTGCCGCTGGAAGCGATGCAGCGCCTGTTACAGGCGCTGCAAGACGCCTATGATGTCGCCGCGGATGCCGAGATCTCGCTGGAAGCTAACCCCGGCACGCTCAGCCCGGAGTACCTGGCTGGCCTGCGGGCAGCGGGCTTCAACCGCATCAGCCTGGGCGTGCAGTCGGCCAGCCCGCACGAGCTGTTGGTACTGGAGCGCGAGCACGACTTTGTGGATGTGGTCAATTCGGTCAAGTGGGCGCGGCAAGCCGGTTTCGACAACCTGAACCTGGACTGGATCTTTGGCCTGCCCGGGCAGAGCCTGGCCAGCTGGCAGCGCAACCTGGAGCTGGCGACCAGCCTGGCGCCTGAGCACCTCTCGCTGTATGCGTTGAGCATTGAGCACGGCACGCCGTTCAGGGAACTGGATGCACGCGGCCTGCTGGCCCTGCCGGATGGGGATGCAGCCGCTGAGATGTATGAGCTGGCTGACCGCATGCTCGCGGACGCCGGTTTCGTGCAGTACGAGATCTCCAACTGGGCAAAATTGGGCGGCGATGGGCAGCCGCGGGTTTGCCGCCATAACTTGCAATACTGGCGCAATTTGCCTTACGCAGGGTTGGGGGCAGGGGCGCATGGCTTTTTGGCCGGCCACCGCACGGCCAATGTGCTGGCCCCGGCGGCTTACATCAAGCGCATGCGCGAAGCCGCGGCGCAGCCGCCGGCCTTGGAGTACCCGCGCACGCCGGTGACGGCCAGCGCCGAACGCGTGGACGCCCGGCGAGAGATGGGCGAGACGATGATGATGGGCCTGCGCCTGGTGCGCGAGGGCGTATCGCAGGCGGGCTTTGCCGAACGCTTTGGCAGCACGCTGGAGCAGACGTATGGGCGCAGCATTTCTGTGCTGCAGCGGCGCGGTCTGCTGGAAACCGCGTCGGGCGCACTGCGTCTGACGCACCAAGGCCGCCTGCTAGGCAACCAGGTTTTTATGGAGTTTGTCTGAGGCCGATGTTATTATTCGCTTATGGCAAAGAAAGCAACCAAGAAAACGTCTACTAAAAAAGCGGCAACCAAAAAGACTGCGCCCAGCAAGACCAAGGCTGCAGATGTGCTGAATACCAAGGGCAAGTTCTACCTTGGTAAAGTCCACGATCTAAAGAAGAACCAAACCACCGACGAAGCGGTGCTTTACGACCCGGCTGACCTGACCACGCACGGTGTGGTCTTCGGCATGACCGGCTCTGGCAAGACCGGCTTGTGCATCGGTATTCTGGAAGAGGCTGCGCTGCAGGGCATCCCAGCGTTGATGATCGACCCCAAAGGTGACATCACCAACCTACTGCTGCACTTCCCCAATCTGCAGCCGGCGGATTTTGAGCCCTGGATCAACCCTGACGAAGCCAAGCGGGCCGGGCAGGACGTGCAAACGGCCGCGGCGGCTACCGCCCAGCTGTGGAGCAAAGGCCTGGCTGACTGGGGCATTGGGCCGGAGCGCATTCAGGCCCTGACGGACTCGGCTGAGTTTGCGGTGTACACGCCGGGCTCAGATGCTGGTTACCCGGTCAGCATCCTGGCTTCGCTGCAGGCACCGCAAGAGGACTGGAACGAGCACCGCGAAGCCATCCGCGAGCGGATCGCTTCGACTGCCACGGCCATCCTGGGCCTGGTGGGCTTTGATGATGTAGACCCGGTGAAATCCCGCGAGCATATCCTGCTGGCGAATTTGTTCGAGCAAGCCTGGGCGGCCGGGCGCGATCTGAGCCTGGGCGACCTGATCCGCCAGGTGCAGAACCCTCCCCTCAGCAAGCTGGGCGTGCTGGATCTGGACCAGTTCTTCCCGGCCAAAGACCGCGGTGCGCTGGCGCTGCGCTTGAACAATATTCTGGCCGCGCCCAGCTTCCAGACCTGGCTGGAGGGCACGCCGCTGGAGATCGAGAAGCTGCTGTTCACCAAGGACGGCAAGCCGCGCCACAGCATCTTCCTGCTCTCGCATCTTTCGGATGCGGAGCGTATGTTCTTCATTACGCTGCTGTACTCGGCAGTGGAAACCTGGATGCGCAACCAGCGCGGCACCGGCTCGCTGCGCGCTCTGGTGTACTTCGACGAGATCCACGGCTATCTGCCGCCGGTGAAAGAGCCGCCCAGCAAGGCGCCGATGCTGCGCATGCTGAAGCAGGCGCGCGCCTTTGGCGTGGGGCAGTTGCTGGCCACGCAAAATCCGGTGGATGTCGACTACAAGGCGCTCTCCAACGCAGGCTCGTGGTTCATTGGCAAGCTGCAAACCGACCGCGACAAGGAGCGCCTGCTGGATGGGTTGGAGGGCGCAGCCCCCGGCGCGTTCAAGCGCTCTGACTACGACAAGCAGATCTCCGCGCTGGATAAGCGCGTGTTCCTGCTCCACAATGTGCATGAGAAGCAGCCCGTCATCTTCTATACTCGATGGGCCATGAACTATTTGGCTGGCCCGCTGACGCGCAGCCAGATCCCTGCGCTCAACAAGCTGGCCTCAGGCGCCGCTCCGGCGGCCAAGGCTGGCAAGCCGTCATCATCTTCAAAAGAGGAGCCGCAAATGAATTCACAAACTGGCGCCCTGGGCCACCGGCCTATCGTCCCCTCTGGTGTGCAAGAGCTGTTCATGCCCGCCGCGCTGGGCCTGGAGGCGGCGGCGCAGCTCAGCCGCCGCAGCCTGCCGGCGGATGCCAAGCGCATCGGCCTGGCGTACCACCCAGCCCTTCTGGCGCAGGCGCAAGTGCGCATTCTGCAGCGCAAGTACAACCTCGACCTGGAAACCTACAAAGCCGCCCTGGTGACGGATGTGCCGGCGCGCAACCTGCGCTGGGAAGATTTTGAGCATGACCCGGTGGAGGAGCGCAGCCTAGAGGGCCGCCCGCAGGACGATGAAGCTGTATATGCTGACCTGAGCGGGACTCTCGCCGACGGTGCGCAGCTCAAGATCATGGAGCGCGATTTCGCCGACTGGGTGTACCGGGCCAGCGAAGTGCAGGTGTGGGCCAATGACGAGCTGAAGTTA
Organism: Anaerolineales bacterium; assembly: GCA_025808555.1. Lineage (NCBI taxonomy): Bacteria > Bacillati > Chloroflexota > Anaerolineae > Anaerolineales > Anaerolineales bacterium. Next base: position 1,975,204 of record CP075526.1, read on the forward strand.
TATGCCGGGCCGGAATTGACCCGCGAGGAATTTGCGGCGTTGTGCGCGCAGGAAGCGCAGAGCAAGAGCAACCAGGAAGTTGACAAGGCCAAGCAAAAGTTCGAGACCCAGATCAAGAACCTGCAGAAGAAGCTGGAAAAAGAGCGCCGCGACCTGGGCCAGGATGAGCAGAAGGCCAACCAGCGAAATATAGAGGCGATGGGCACGCATCTGGAGAATGTCATTGGCCTGTTTGCCGGCAGAAGCCGGCGCCTGACCACCTCGCTGACCAAGCATCGCATGTCCAGCGAGGCGAAGGCCCGCGTGGAAGACAGCAAGGCCACCATCACCAGCCTGGAGAAGGAGATGGAAGCGATGGGGGATGAAGTGCAGCAGGCGCTGGAAGCAATTGATGCGCGTTGGGATGCGGTAGCTGACAAGATCAGCCAGATCCCGATCGCGGCGGCGCGCAAAGATATCTATGTCAGCACCTTTGGCGTGGTGTGGCTGCCGTATCACCGCGTCAGCGTGGGCGGGCGTGAGGTCGAGATCCCTGCCTACGAGTAGGGAATAGTAATTTTCTTAGAGAAAAGTTAAAGGCACTGGCGAAAGCCAGTGCCTTTCGTTTATGTCAGTGATACATCCCGTGGGAAGCCGTTGTCGGTGGTAACAATCCACTACCAACGGAGGTAATCATGTTAACTTGGGCACTCACTTTTCTTGTCATCGCCATCATTGCCGGTTTGTTGGGCTTCCGTGGCGTTGAAGTGACGGCGGCCAACATTGCGCAGTTGATCTTCACCATCTTTGTGGTGTTGCTGATCATCTCGCTGCTGTTCGGCCGTGTGCTGTTTGAGGTTTCGTACGTGCCAATGTTGGCGTAAACAACAACATTGCCGTCCATTAAAAAAGAGCGCCCCGAACGGGGCGCTCTTTTTTTCTTACAGGCAAGTACTAGGCGAGCTGCTGGAGCTTTTCAAGAGCAGCTTGTTCCTCACGCAGGGATTGCGCCAGGATCGAAGCGGTCTGGGTGTGCCCCAGTTCCTCAGCGGCTTTGATGGCCGACTTGTAGGCAACGATCTCGTAATGCTCGATCTTCTGCCCACCGGTGACCAAAACCTCGGTAAGGAGATCCTTGGGTAACTCCTTCTCTTTCATGATCTCGTCGCCTTCTTTGACGAGGCCTTCCATGCCCACACACTTCACGCCGCCGGCTTCCCAGTCGAGCGTTTTGAAGATGCCTTCAATTCGCTTGGCGTGCTCTTTCGTTTCTGCAAGGTGGGAAGAGAGGGCATCTTTGACTTCCTGCTTGTTGACGGCGTTGATCACTTTGGGAAGCGCTTCGATCAACTGGTTCTCTGCATTGTAGAGATCCTTCAGTTCATGAATGAACAACTTCTCGTGCGAATCCAAGGTCATTGTCATGGCTGCCTCCTGTGGCAGGGAACGAGGAGGCAAAATGCTCGTTATGAGGACGCATGAAACTCATGCAAAAATCAAACAGGGGCTGGCTATATCTCGCGGCGGCCCAGCTCTTCAGCCAGCTCGGCCAGCGCCGCACCCGGCTCGGCCTGTGGCTTGGCGGCGTGCAGGGCGTCAATGGCTTCCTGCGTCAGCTTCTCGGCCTGCTGCTGGGTGTATTCGCGAGCGCCTTCGGCTTCCAGTTGCTCGGCCAGGGCGTCAACATTCTGCGAGGTGACACCGGCGCGCCAGCCGTGGGCAAACTCGCCGTCTTTTTGGAGCGCATATAACACCGGCAGCGATTTCTTGCCGCTGAGCAGGTCGGTATGGGCAGATTTGCCCATCGCATCCGGATTGCCCCAGATGCCGAGCAGATCATCATGCACTTGGAAGGCCAGGCCCAGCTTCTCGCCAAAGACCATGTAGGCTTTGAGCGCGGTGCCCTCGGCGCCGCCCACCAGGGCGCCCATGCGCACGCAGGCGGCGATCAATGCGCCGGTCTTGCCCCAGATCATGGGCCAATAATCTTCGGTGGTTATGTTGGGCATGGACTCATAGGCCAGATCGAGATACTGGCCCTGGGTGAGCTGCAGGCTGGTGCGTGGGAGCAAGCGGGCGGCCTGGATGTAGGCCTGGTCAGAGGTGGTTTCCGACAGCCCTTCGAGGGCCATGTGGGCCAGGGCGAAGAGGGTATCGCCGGCGTTAATAGCCTGGGGCATGCCCCATTTGGCCCACACGGTGGGGCGACCGCGGCGTTGCTCGCTGTTGTCCTGAATGTCGTCATGGATCAGCGAGAAGTTATGCAAGATCTCGACCGCGGCCGCGGCCGGCAGGGCCGCACGCCAATCAGCGCCGGCGGCGGCGGCGCTGAGCAGTACCAGGGTGGGGCGGACGCGCTTGCCGCTGGCCTTGGGGCCGGCGCCTTCGCCTTCCCAGCCCATGTGATAGCGCAGCATGGCCTGTAATTCCTGCGGGGATTGTGAGTTGGTGAGGCGTGCGGGCTGCACGGCGGTCTGCAGCGCGTCTTCGATGGCAGGGAGCAGTTCGTCTTGGTATGAGGCAAGCGACATAGAGCTGGATTATAGACCCAGCTGAACGCGTTGCGCCATATTGAATGGAACGAGGGGAGTTACTCGCCGCGGTAGATGAGCGGCACGGCTTGCAGGCTGCTGATGCTGCCGGCTCCGGCGGCGAACATGGCCACCTGCAGCTCACGGCTGACTTCGTTGATGGTCTCGACTACCGCTTTGCTGGACTTGACCGCCGCTTTGAGGAAGGGGCCGGCCATGCCGCCCAGCTCGGCGCCGAGGGCGATGCCCTTGGCAATGTCCACGCCGCTGCGCAGCCCACCGGAGGCGAAGATGCGCATGGTCTTCACGGCCTGACGAACTTGCATGATGCTTTCGGATGTGGGGATACCCCAATCCACAAAAGCGGCGGCCAAGCGGGCCTGGCTGGGATTCTTGGCGCGGTGCATTTCAACCTGGCTCCACGAGGTGCCCCCGGCGCCAGCCACGTCAATGGCCTGCACGCCGGCGCGGGCCAGCTGCTTGGCTAACTCGCCGGAGATGCCCCAGCCGACCTCTTTGACCACAACCGGCACGGGCAGCTGCTTGCACATGATCTCGATCTTCTTGAGCAGACCGGCGAAGTTGGTATCACCCTCCGGCTGCACGGCCTCTTGCACGGCGTTAAGGTGCAGCATCAGCGCGTCGGCCTCGGCCATATCCACAGCGCGCTGTAGGTGGTTCAGGCCGTAGCCATAGTTGAGCTGCACGGCGCCGACGTTGGCGAAGAGCAGAATGTCTGGCGCCACGTTGCGCACGCGGAAGGTGGTCTCGAGGGTGGGGTCCTCAATGGCGGCGCGCTGGCTGCCCAAGCCGAGGGCGATGCCCGTTTCCTGAGCGGCTTCGGCCAGGGCCTGGTTGATCTTGCCAGCCTCGTCGGTGCCGCCGGTCATGGATGAGATGAGGATGGGGGACTTGAGCTGCTTGCCGAAGACCTGCACAGACAGGTCTACTTCATCCAGATTCAGCTCAGGCAGGGCGTTATGAAGGAAGGAATACTTTTCAAACCCGGTGGTGAGGCCAGAGCGTACATCTTCTTCAAGATTGATGCGAATGTGGTCGGCTTTTCGGGCGCCGGTACCCGTAACTTTCGCCATGTAGTAGTGTTCCTGTGGAGTGATGGCTAGTTTACCAGCCGCAAATTAGGCTGTCAATTTAGCGCCTGATTAGCGGCTACTGAAGGTAGAATAACGCAGTCAAAACTTCTGGAGGCATACATGTCGGATACATTTGAACAAGTGAAGGCTACTGTCGTCGAGCTGCTCGGCGTAGACGCTGCCAAGGTCACCCGTGAGGCTCGTTTCCGTGAGGATCTCGAAGCTGACTCTCTGGACATCGTGGAGCTCATCATGGCTCTCGAGGACAAGTTGAGCATCGAGATCTCTGATGAAGACGCGCAGAGCATTACCACTGTGGGTGGCGCGGTTGACTACATCGAAGGTAAGAAGTAGTCTCGTTTTTTAAACACAAACAAAAAAGAGCGGCATTTGCCGCTCTTTTTGTTTGTTTGCTTATTTGAGCATGTCTGGGATCTGCTCAGGGTAATCGGCTACGCGCACGCCAGCCTTGGTGAGCGCGGCGATCTTCTCCTCGGCGCCGCCGGCGCTGCCTTCAACAATGGCGCCAGCGTGACCCATGCGCTTGCCCGGAGGAGCGGCACGGCCCGCAATGAAGCCGACCACCGGCTTGGTCATATGCTTGCTGATGTACTCTGCGGCCTTCTCTTCGTCACTCCCGCCGATCTCGCCGATCATCACGACCTTGTCGGTCAGCGGGTCTTCCTCGAACATCTGCAGGATGTCGATAAAGTTGAGGCCCTTGACCGGGTCGCCGCCAATGCCCACCGTGGTGCTGGAGCCCATGCCAACCTGCTTGAGGGCGTACAGCACCTCGTAGGTCAGCGTGCCGGAGCGGGAGACCACGCCGATGTTGCCGGGGATGGCGTTGTCGCCGGGGATGAAGCCGATCTTGGTCTGGCCGGGGGTAAGCAGGCCCGGGCAGTTAGGGCCGATGAGCAGCACGCCCTTGGAGTCAAGATAGGCGCGCACGCGCATCATGTCCTGCAGGGGGATGCCCTCGGTGAGACACACGATGAGGCGTACGCCAGCGTCAGCGGCCTCCAGCATGGCGTCTGCGGCGGCAGCCAACGGGACGATGATCATGCTGCAATCAGCGCCGGTAGCGTCAACGGCGACCTTGACCGAGTCGAACACCGGCACTTTGCCGTCAAGCACCCATTCGCCACCTTTGCCGGGGCGCACACCGCCCACGACCTGGGTACCGTATTCCAGCATGCGCTGGGAGTGGAACAGACCCTCGTTGCCCGTGATGCCTTGGACGACCACGCGGGTATTTTTATCAGCCAGAATTCCCATTCGTAATTTCCTTTCGACTGCCAGCGCTTAGCGCTTGGCCGCCTCAACAGCTTTTTGGGCGGCTTCGGCCAGGGTTTCGGCCGTGATCATGTTGGCATCGGCCAGCAGGGCGCGGCCTTCGGCGGCGTTGGTGCCAGCAAGGCGCACAACCATCGGCACGTCGGTCTTGATCGTCTTGAGCGCAGCGAGGATGCCTTTGGCCACCTCATCGCCGCGGGTGATGCCGCCGAAGATATTGAATAGCACGGCCTTCACGTTCTTGTCCTGCAGGATGATGCGCAGGGCGGCCGCCACTTTCTCAGCATTGGCGCCACCGCCAATGTCCAGGAAGTTGGCCGGCTCGCCGCCGAAGAGCTTGATGATGTCCATCGTCGCCATGGCCAGACCAGCGCCGTTGACCATGCAGCCGATCTCGCCATCCAGCTGGATGTAGGTCAGGCCGCTCTTGCGCGCCTGCGTTTCGGCGGGGGTTTCCTCGTCCATGTCACGCAGCTTGGCCAGCTTGGGTTGGCGGAATATGGCGTTGTCGTCGATCAGCATCTTGCCGTCGATTGCCAGTAATTCGTTGTCCTTGGTGATAACGAGCGGGTTGATCTCGGCCAGGGTGGCGTCAGAATTCTTGTAGGCTTCCCACAAGCCCTTGCAGATGGTGTGGAACGCGGCCCAATGGTTGCGGTCCAGCTCAATGCCTACGGCCAGGTCGCGGATGTTGTAGTCCTGCAGACCCAGCAGCGGGTTAACGTGGACGCGGATGATCTTTTCAGGGTTGGTGGCGGCCACTTCTTCAATGTCTACGCCGCCGGCGGCCGAGGCGATCATCACCGGCTGGCGGGCAGCGCGGTCATTGGTGATGCCGAGGTAGATCTCGCTGGCGATGCCGATGGCGGGGTCGATCAGAACTTTACGCACCGGCAGGCCCTTGATGTCCATGCCGAGGATCTGCTTGGCGGCGTCCTGGGCCTGCTTGGCGGTCTTGACCACTTTCACACCGCCGGCTTTGCCGCGGCCGCCCACCAAAACCTGGGCTTTGACGACGACTGCGCCGCCCAGCTTCTTGGCAATTTCGCCAGCCTCTTTGGGTGTTTTGGCAATTTTGCCCTTGGGCACAGGCACGCGATATTGGGCAAAGATCTTCTTGGAGTCGAACTCGTGCAGCTTCATATCAGGGAAATGCTCCTTCGAAAGAGAGCGGATTTAAGGATGCAGCGGCTTAGCCGCCAAAACGGGGGCATTATAACAGAGGGCAGTCTGCGCCAATTTTGGCGCCTGATGAGCGGGCATATAATGGCTGGATGTTTCGCTATGAGCACCGCAGCCAGCCGTTGCTGCCACATAGGCTGTTTTTGATCAGGGTGGGGCGGCATGTGTTGCTGGCGCTGGGTGTGATGGCCCTATTCCTGCTGCTGGGCACGCTGGGTTATCACTGGCTGGCGAATCTGCCTATGCTGGACGCGCTGCTGAATGCGTCCATGATCCTGTCGGGTATGGGGCCAGTGGATGCTATTACCTCGGACGCGGGGAAGCTGTTTGCCACGGCGTATGCGCTGGTTTCCGGGCTGGTGTTTGCCTTCACCACTGGCATCATCATTTCGCCCATGCTGCACCGCGCTTTCCACAGTTTGCACATCAAAGACTCGGAATAAAAAAAGACGCTGCGACTGCAGCGTCTTTTTTTTAGTTTAGCTCAAGCTATTGTTCAGGAAACCACATGATGGTGGCGTTCTGGCTGTCGACCACCCAGACCCCGCCGTTGGGGTCGGCCGCTGCGCCTTGGGCTACCAGAATGTTGGCGGCCTCCTGGTCATAGCCGCCGAAGAAGTAAGCCAGCGTGCCATCCGAGTTGTAAACCAACACGCGGCCTGCTTCCGGGTCAGCAATGAAGACCTGGCTGCCCTTGCCCACGCTGAGGTAGGGCTTGTTGGTCAAGGATTGGCCATACCAGCCGGCGATTTCCCATTGGGTGATCGGGATAAAGCGGCCATCACGATACTCCAGCACTTGTACGCGCTGGTTCCAGGTGTCGGCCACATATACGCGCTCCAGAGCGGCATCATAAGCCAGACCCACGGGCTCATCAAACTGGCCGGGCTCAAAACCGAACTCGCCATAGTCGGCCACATGGTTGCCCTGCGCATCGTACATGCGCAGGCGCTTGTTGCCCGTGTCGGTCACGACCACGTTGCCGTCTGAGAGCACGATGACATCCCGCGGGCCCCACAGGGCGCCAGCGCTCTCATCCTGCCCGAAGTAGCCCCACGTGCGCACAAATTGGCCATCAGCGGTGAACTGCTGGAGGCGATGGTTCCAGGTGTCGGCCACATACACTGACTGTCCGTCCGGCGAGACGGCTACCGACCAAGGCTCATTGAAGACGCCGCCGTCCAGGTTGCCGCTGGCTACATCGCCAAAGCTGCCCCAGACGCTGAGCACGCTGCCATCCGGCGCCAGGCGCTGGATGCGGTGGTTGCCGGTGTCGGCCACGTACAGCGTGCCATCCGGCGCCACGGCGGCGTTGCGCGGGGCAATGAATTGCCCCGGCTCGCTGCCGAAACCGCCGATGGTGAACTGCGGAGCCAGGGCACGGCCCTTGCCTTCGTACGGGTCGGCCAGCACATCTTCGCTGGTCACGCCCTGCACGCCATAGTCCCAGATCTGGGCGGCCACATCCTTGCGGATGTAGACGCGCATGGTGCGCCCGGGCGACCAGGCTTCAAGGCTGGGGTTCTGGCCCTTGCCTTCGAGGTAACTGGTGAAGTCGCTATTGAGCCAGATATTCCACAGGCTTTGGCGCATTTGCGCGTCGCCAACATATTCCCACAGGCGGATGGCTACGCGGCGCAAGTATTCGCCGGTGTTCATATCTGTAACCGGCTGGCCGGTTTCCGAAGTGAAGCGGTAGCCGATGCTGCTGCGCGTGAAATCAAAATAGTCCTGATTGGGCCACCAGATACGCATGTACTCAAACATGTAGTAGCTCTGGCCCACGATGGGTTCGATCTTGCCGTAATTGGTATCGCCCACGATGATGACCGGGAACTGGCGCAGATCACGGCTGGGCTGGTCTGCGTAGTAGCGCTGGTTGGGATAGTTGCGCAGGTACCACCAGAAGGGGTATGAGGTCTCGTTATCGTAGGCGACTTGGATATCCAGCGTGTCGGTGGTGCGGCGCGAAATCTCTTCGATCTGGTTCATGGCCACCTTGGGGCCAGGCGCCATGTGGGCGTAGACCAGATACTCGGTGGCCAGATCGTAATTGCGGAAGTTGGCACGCAGCGAAATGCGCAGGGTCAGCGCGGCCAGGGCCGCGAACACCACCAAAGCAGCCACCTTGCTGATCTGCTTGCCGCTCCATTCGTTCATCAGCCCATAGTGAAAGATGCCGTAGGCGCCCAGCGCCAGCGTGATGAAGAAGAACAGAAAATGATAGGTGGCTTGAAGCTGGGCAAGCTCATTGCCTTGGAAGGGTGGTTGCGTGCCCCACAGAGACCCCAGCACATTGAAGAGCGCGACCAAGGTGAGCGCCAGTGAGCCGAGCAGCAGCCAGCCGTTGTGAGCGGTAAAGCGTGCCCATTGCACACCTGCAATCAGACGAGCCACCGCCCAGGCGGCCAGCAGCAGCATCGGGATAGCGATGTGCAGGGTGAGCCAAGGCATGCGTTCGCCGGCGATGGTGTAGGCTGCCAGGGCCGAGACGGCCCAGAAAGCGAAGAGCACCAGGGCCATGCGGTGGCTCTCGTGCGGCAGCAGGTCGCGGTTCTCCGTGTCTTGCCCTGGCTCGGTGGCGCGCAGGCGCGGCAGGCTGCGCAGGCCCATCACCGCGGCCAGAAGGCTGCCAGCCGCGGCCAGGAACTCGTAAACAGGGATCTGCACGCCCCAGTAGTAGTAGCCTGGCTGATTGCCACGCTCCACGGCCTGCTGCTCAAGCCAGTAGCCCAACGATCCTACTAGTCCGGAGAAAAAGCCCACGCCGTTGCTGAAAATGGTGGTGTAGAAGGGCACAAAGATGGCGTAGAACACCGCATTGCTGATGAGCCACACGCGGCCGTTGATGATGAAACCCAGCCCGGCGGAGAGCAGCACCAGCACAACCACCACGCCGGTGATGAAAATGAGATTGCTCGTATCCTGATAGGCCATGGGGTCATGGTGCAGCCAGCGGATAGGGAAGGCGGCCAGGTGGGGCAACGTCAGTGAGAACAGCAGTGCCATCAGGCTGAAGGCACGCTCCTGGCGTAGGCGCGGTAGCCCGTAGCCGAGGAATAGCGCCACCAGCGCGGTGACAAGCGACAGCGCACCGACCCCACCCAGGATGATGGTGGTAGCCGAAAGCGGCGAGTTGAACTCGACCGGCGCGGTATCGGTGGCCACCACCGGGGCTTCCACCTCGGTGGCGCTGATGACGCTTGCGCCGCTTTGGCTGGCCTCGATCTGTGCGCCGATGGCGAGCAGGAAGAGTAGCACACTGAGCACAAGCGTAACGAAGAATATCAAGCGGGTTCTGTCGCCGTTCCATCGGCGCGGCGCAATTCGCCACAGGAAGACCAGCCCTAAGAAGATCAGCGCTTGGGCAAGATATATGAAGGAGGTCTCTTTAGAAGTGAAGTGTAGCGATATGGCGGCAACGGCTATATAGATGTACTTGTGCAGGCCAGTATCCAAGTAGCGCAGGATGGCCCACAGCATAACCAGGCCGAACAGGGTCACAAAGATCTCATTGCGCGCGTAGCGGCTGTAGTACATCACATACGGCGAAATAAGGAAGAAGAACGAAGCCAATAACGCAGCGGTGCGCCCAAGATAGCGGCGGAAGGCCCACCATACAAAGAAAACCACGGCCACGCCGAACAAGGCTTGCGGAGCGCGGGCGGTGAAGTCATTATCGCCAAACAGGAAATAGCTCAGAGCCAGCATGTGAAACTGGATTGGCCCGTGGCTGAGGGGGTGATGCTGGTAGCCCTGGCCCTTGAATAGTTGCCACGAGAAATACACATGGGTGGTCTCGTCGTGGCTCATCACGCGCTCGCCCAACATGTGGAAGCGGGTGACGACCGCTGCGAGTAACAGCAGCGCCACAACGGCGTATTCCCAGGTAAAGCGCCGGTTGCCAAACAGGGGTCGGTCCAGCCAGCTTTCTTGGGAGGAATTTCGTTCTTTGGCCATAGGTTTCTTCATTTTTGAGGAATCGAGGAAGGTTGCCCAATTGTACGGGCAGGCGCAACATTCGGCAACTAAGCCGCGCGTAAGTGTCGCTGGCAGTGTTAGGGCTGGGCGGGGGCGAAACGTTCTCGCTTGCCCAGGCGCACATGCAGGTAATAGAAGAACAGCACCGCAGCCATGCACACCGCGCCGCTGCCGTACCACAGCAGGTTCGGATCGTAATTATCCAGAATGTAGCCCGCCGCGGCCGGGCCGAGGGCGGCGGGCAGCGCCCACACCAGGCTAAACACGGCCATATAGCGACCGCGCATGGCTTCGGGGGCGAAGTTGGCCGCCAAAGCCGAAGCGGTGGGCACCACCAGCATTTCGCCGATCGTGATGACGATGATGGCGGCCATGAACAGCCAGTAAGCGGCCACAATGCCGAACAGGCTGAAGCCGATGACGTAGAAGAGGGTGCCCAATGCCATCATCAGGAAGGGCGGGCGCAGCTTGATGACGCGCGTCACCCAGAACTGGAACAGAATCACGGTGACGCCGCTGGTGGTCATCAGCAGGCCGAAACCTTGCGGGTCAATGCTGTGGTGGTCTCTTAGGTAGATCGAGAGCGTGCCGTACATCTGGATGTAGACCATGCCCATGAGAATGGAAGCCAGGATGAAGGCCAAGTAGGGTAGGTCGCGCAGAACGGTGAAGTAGCCGGCAAAAGTCTTGCTGAACTTCTCGCCTGCCTCGGCCTCATTGGTCTTGGGCTTGGTTTCTGCAATATAAATGAAGAACAGCAGCGCAACGATGCAGCTGATGATGGCATCCGCAACGAACAGATAGAAGAAGGAGAAGCCGGCCAGCAAGCCACCGATGCTGGGGCCTACGATCCAGGTCATGTTGGCGACCACGCGCAGGATGCCAAACCCTTCCTGGCGTTGGCGCTCAGGCAGGATGTCGGCGATCATGGCCTGGTGGGCCGGGCCGGCCAGCTCGCCAAAGATGCCGCTGATGGCGGCCAGCACATACATCCAGCGCAGCTCGGCCACCAGACCCAGCGAAATCGTCGTGAGCGCGCTGAGCACCAATCCGGCGATGATCAGCTTCTTGCGGCCAATGCGGTCGGTCAGCGCGCCGCCCACCATGGAGCCGAGCAGCGAGAAGACTGAGAACGTGCCCAGTACCAGACCGGCCTGAGTGGCGCCGATGTTGAAGCGCTGGGTCACGTAGAGCGCGAAGAAGGGGAAGAGCAGCGTGCGGCCAATGCCATCCACAAAGGAAACGGCCACCACGGGCCAGAAGGCGCGCGGAAACTCGTTGTAGATATTGCGCATGCGTTGAATGGCGTTGGAAAACATGCAGCCTCACGTAGCTGGCCGCAGTATAGCACGAATGTTCTTTTTAGGTGGAGCGTCGGCGACCAGAAGCCGGTCGGCGGCCAGAGTTCGACCGGTTTCCAGAATTTGGTCGGCGCCCAGTGCTGGGTCCGCGGCTGGTACTCGGGCGGCCGCTCGGTTTGCGTCCTGCGCTCGGCCTTGAGCTCGGTCGGCTGGAGCCGGAGCGCCCGCCTGATTTCGGCCGCGAGCTTTGTTCGGCGTCACCGCGGCGCGGGCGGCCCAGCGCAATTCCAGGTTTGCGCGTCGCGGGCTTGCGGCTGCCCGGGCCTTTGCCGGGCTTGCCGCTGCGATGGGCTTTCGGCTTGGCGGTCTTGCTGCTGGCAGCTTTTTGCGGGCGCGGTTTGCGGTTCGCTGGCTTCTCGCCGGCCATCAGGTCACGCACTTCATTCTCGTTCAGCAGGCGCCATTCACCGGGCTTGAGGTTGCCAACGTATAAATTAGCAATGCGCACACGGATGAGCTTTACCACCGGCAGCGCCAGCTGGCTGGCGATCTCCCGGATCTGGCGCTTGTGCCCCTCGTGCATGATCACGCGTAGCCAGGCGCCTTTGCCATACATGTGTTCAATACGCACATCGGCCGGGCGGGTGCGAGTGCCATCCTCCAGCACTACGCCGCGCCGCCAGGTAGCCAGCTGCTCTTCATCTGGCTTGCGCGCCACCAGCACGCGGTATTCCTTCTCCTGCTCGTAGCGCGGGTGACTGACGCGTTGGGTCAGATCACCATCGTTGGTCAGCAGCATCAGGCCTTCGCTGTCCTTGTCGAGCCGGCCCACCAGGTGCAGCTGGCCGCCGCCCGGAATGAGATCGGTCACCTTTTGGCGCGGCTCCGGCCCGCCCGTGGTGGAAAGCACGCCGCGCGGTTTGTAGACGGCGTAGTAGACCGGCGCCGCGGCGGCCGCAATGCGGCGGCCGTCTACCTTGATGGCGTCATGGAGGGCATCGGCCTTGGCGCCGATGGCTGCCACACTGCCGTTCACGGTCACGCGGCCAGTTTCGATTAACTCCTCGGCGGCGCGGCGTGAGCCGTAGCCGGCGCGGGCTAGGATCTTTTGTAGACGCTCTTCAGCCATGCGTGAATAGTAATGGGTATTGTGCAAATTTGGTGAAGAATGTGGTGAGCATAATGCCCGTATACTTAAGCGCATGAGCGAACCCCTGGTATTGATCGAGCACAAGGCTCCCCTGGCCATCGTGCGCCTGAACCGGCCAGATAAGTTGAATGCGTTGAGCCCAGAGATGCTGCGCGCCCTGGCCGAGGCCATGGAAAGCATGAACGCTGATGAGCAGGTGCGCGTCATCGTGCTGTATGGCGGTGAACGCGCTTTTGCCGCCGGCGCAGATATCGAGGCCATGGCCAAAGCCGGCCCGGTGGATATTTTTGTGCGCAATACCCGCGCCTTATGGCAGCGCATCTGGGGTATTGATAAGCCCGTGGTGGCCGCCGTGAGTGGCGTCGCCTTTGGTGGTGGCTGCGAACTGGCCCTGGGCTGTGACCTCATCGTCGCTGGCCAGACGGCGCGCTTTGCGCAGCCCGAGATCAAGCTGGGCATCATGCCTGGCGCGGGCGGCACGCAGCGTTTGACGCGCGCCATCGGCCCGGCGCGGGCGATGGAGATGGTGCTGACTGGCGAGCCACTAGGAGCCGAGGCAGCCTTACAGGCTGGGCTGGTGAACCGCGTGGTGCCGGACGAGCAGGTGCTGGATGCGGCAATCGAGCTGGCAGCGGTGGTAGCCGAGCGCCCGGCGGTAGCCGTGCGCCTGGCCCGCCAGGCGCTGCGCTACGGCCTGGAGCGTACGCTGCAGGAGGGCATGGAGCTGGAGCGGCGCAACTATCTGATGGCCTACGACACGCAGGATCAAAAAGAGGGCATGGCTGCGTTTTTAGAGAAACGCAAGCCGGAGTTCAAAGGTAAGTAAGCAATATTTATAGATGGAGATTGACTTGACTTCCAGTTCCAAGCTACCTGTCATTGGCGTGATTGGCGCCGGCACCATGGGATCGGGCATCGCCCTGGTGGCGTTGTCGGCTGGCGCACAGGTGATCTTGCAAGATACCTATGCGCCCATGCTGGATAAGGCGGATGCGTACATCAAGAAGTTCCTTGATAAGAAGGACCAGATCGCGCTCTACGCCAACCTCACCCTGACCGAAAGCCTTGACGCGTTTCGCCGCGCCGAAGTGGTGATCGAAGCCGCGCCGGAACGCCTGGAGCTCAAACAGCAGATCTTTGCCAAGCTAGACGAGGTGTGCTCGCCGAGTACCATCTTGGCGAGCAACACCAGTACGCTGTCGGTGACCGCCGTGGCGGCAACCACCCAAAATCCGGCCCGCGTGGCGGGTATGCACTTCTTCAACCCCGCGCCGGTGTTGCCGCTGGTGGAGGTGGTGCGGGCGGCGCAAAGTAGCTCGGCCACCGTGGATGCACTCGTGGCGCTGGCTGAAGCGCTGGGCAAGACGCCGGTGGTCACCGGCGACACGCCAGGCTTCATCGTCAATCGGGTGGCGCGGCCGTTTTACGGAGAAGCGCTGCGCCTGCTGGGCGAGGGCGTAACGTCGTTCGAGGTGATTGACCATATTGTGGAAGCAGGCGGGGGCTTCAAGATGGGGCCATTCAAGTTGATGGACCTGATCGGGATAGACATCAACGCCGGGGCCATGCGCTCGATGTATGAGCAGACGTACGGTGAGCCGCGCTACCGCCCGCACTGGATCCAGATGCAGAAGCTGGCCGCCGGTGAGCTGGGCCGCAAGACCGGCAAAGGCTTTTACGAGTACAAAAATGAAGACGTTGCCGCCCCGCCGCACCAACCGCAGGCTGGGCCTGGCGAGGGCGGCCTGCTGATTTCATCCGGCAGCTTTGCGCCTGGCCTGGCTGAGTTAGCCGTGACGGCTGGCTTCACCATGAGTCACGAGCTAAGCGGCCAGCCCGCCGCCGCTTTTGTGGCCGCGGGCCGCAGTGAGAACGCCGCCGCCATCGTGGCGGCCTGGGACGTGGCGCTGGAGCCAGGCGTGCCGCTGTTGGTACAGGGTGCCGACCTCGCGCTGAGCGAAGTGCGCAGCTGGGTGCAGAATCCTGAAAGAGTCGCTGTGTTCGATGGCTTGTTCCTGGCTGACAGCATGCTGGTCACAGTAAGCGGCCCGGAGGCGCTGCGGTCGCAGGTGGATGCGCTGTTCGCCAGCCTGGGCCGCGAGGTAGCCTGGGTGGGCGAGAGCCCAGCGCTGGTGCTGCCGCGCATCGTGTGCCAGCTGATCAACGAAGCCAGCTTCGCCGTGCTGGAAGGCGTGGGCGATGCAGACACGATCGATCTGGCGATGAAGCTGGGCGTGAACTATCCGCGCGGGTTAGTGGAGTGGGGCGCGCAGTTGGGCTGGGGGCGTGTGCTGGCCGTGCTGGACCATCTCTATGCCGAGCACCATGAGGAGCGCTACCGCGCTTCAGTATTGCTGCGGCGCTGGGCGAGGGCGTAGCAAGTATGTCAATTTACTCACTCGCCAGCTTGGAGGAAAGATCAAAGAGACGACTCGAACTGGATCAGGCACATATAGCGCCACTTACTGACTATGTCTTGACCCTTCGGTCAACGTATGGCTTGGGGGACGAGATCCCTTTCTTTGATCCTCGAGATGGTGGAGTTGATGCAAGGGTTCTTTTTCTACTTGAAGCACCTGGTGGCAAAGCAGTCGCCTCAGGCTTTATCTCTCGTGATAATCCAGACCCATCGGCTCGGAATGTTAGTCTAATTTCAGACGAGGCAGGTCTTCTTCGCATGCAGACGGTTGCATGGAACATTGTCCCTTGGTATGTAGGTTCAGGGTCTCGTATCAGGCCAGTGAATCAAATGGATATAGATTCTGCAATTCAAGCCTTGGGCCGATTGCCTTCGTTGCTTCCAGAGCTCAAAGTAGTTCTTCTCGTTGGAGCCAAGGCCCAAAAGGCAAAGCAAGTTGTCAGCGATCTGTTTAGTGTGCCAACCTTGAGTTGTCCGCACCCAAGTCAACGCGTGTTTAATGTGTGGCCAGATAAACGCAACAAGGTCAGAGAGATTTTTGCTGAGGCCGCAAAACTTGCCACTACTGGATAGCAAAAGACGCCATTATTAAGTAAAGGCAGGGGGTGAGGGTACCAACGCCTTCCGCCGCGCCAGGATCACCACCGCGGTCAGCAGCATAATCCCCAACCCCAGCCAGTTCATCAGGTCCCAGCCCGCGCCGTGCAGCAGAGAACCGGCTGAGAACGAAGACAACGCCTGCACGGCGAAGATGGTGAAGTCATTGCTGGCCTGCGTCTTGAAACGCTCCGAGGCGCGGTAGGTGGAGGTGAGCAGCACCGTGCCGCCGACGAACAGCAGGTTCCAGCCCAGGCCCAGCAGCACCAGCGCGGTCCAGTATCCGGGCAGTTCCACGCTGAGCAGGCCGGCCACATTGCAGAACAGCATCAGCAGCACGCCAGCCAGCATGATGCGCAGCGTGCCAAACTTCTCAATAAGAAAACCACTGAAAAGCGAAGGCAAGTACATGGCGATGATATGGCTTTGGATCACGAAGGCTGTGTCATCCAGGCTGAAGCCGTGCCCGTGCATGTGCAGCGGCGTGGCGGTCATGATGAAGACCATCAGCCCATAGCTCGCCACGCCCGCCAATACCGCTACCTGGTAGGCTGGCTGGCGCACAATTTCGCCCAACGGGCGCTCTGGCTGCTTGGCCGCAGTGCCCTCGTAGGTTTGCGGGATTGTGTTGCGATACAGCAGCACAATCAGCAGGCCGAGCACATACAGGGCGGCCAGCGCCGCGAACGAGCCTGCGTACAGCACCGGCAGCGCATCCTGCGCACGCTTGGCGATCTCGGGGCCAAGGAAGCCCGCCAGGATGCCGCCCAGCAGCACCAGCGAGACGGCCCGGCCGGACAGCTCAGCGGGGACGCTCTCAGTGGCAGCGAAGCGGTATTGCAGCACAAAGGCGCTGTGCTGGCCCATCAAGAAGGTGGCCGCACACAGCAGCACAAAGTCTGCCCGGCTCACCGCCAGCGCGGCCAGGGCGGCGCCCAGCATGGCAACGACCAGTGAGAGCAGGAAGCCTGCCTTGCGGCCAATGCGGCGCATCAGCAGCGCAGCCGGGATGCTGAACAGAGCGGTGCTGACCACTCCCAGCGAGCTGGGCAGCGTGGCCAGCTGCGGCGAAGGCGCAATGCCTTCACCGATGATGCCGCTCAGCAGCACAACAATGGAACCGCCGCACATGCCAATGGCCTGCAGCAACGCGAGCACATACACATTTCTTGAACGCATAGGTATCCTTTACTTGGAAGGCCAATTATAGGCTTGCAATCCGTTAGCAGCAAAAAGCCGCCAGAATGGCGGCTTTTGTTGGGAAGCCAGATAGATCGTGTACTAACCTATCAGCGTTTTCATCCAGCCCATATGCTCGTCGTAATGTTCGAACGTATTGCCCACAATGTATTCAAAGATCGGCGTAGTGGATTTGCTCGTGGGCTGATAGTGGCTGTAAGGTAGCTGCAGCTCTTCCTCGGTCATGGCTTCGGTGCGGGCCACAAGCTCGTTATGCTTCTCCTCAACGGCTTTGCGCACTTCAGCCAGCGGGAGATCCTTGTAGCGTTGCTGCAGGATACCGTTGACCACATCGTAGGTCTCGGATAGGGTCACCCAGTCCTCGCGGCTGATCTCCATGTAATCGCGGCGCGGTTTGCCGTTGAGCACCGCCACCATGCTGCCCGCCCACACAGAGAGGTGCATCAGGTGATCCTTAGCGGTCCAGCCGGCGGCATCCGTGGGGCTGGTCAGTTGTTCCTCGCTGTGCTCGCTGATAAATGTTTGCAGGCGATCCCAGCCTTCCTGCATTCCTTGCAGCAATTGTTGCTTGGTCATTGTCTCGTCTGCGGTCACTACATCTCCTCGTTAGTCTGAATCTTCAAAGATCGGCCGGCCGCTACGCATCTTGGCGATGGCAACCCAATTCAGGATCACAAAGAGCAATACATCCACCGGAGCCAGGATGGCAGGTACCAGCCACAACTCGTAGAACGAATTGATCGAAGCGTCGTCAGGGTCTTGCGGATTGTAAAGCACTTCTACTTGCTGGCCGATGCGGTAAGCTGGTGGGCTGCTGGCGTTGCCGCTCTCGAAGCGTACGGGGCGTCCGTTGGCGCTGAACTCGACGATGGGCGAATAGACACAGCAACCGCCGTCGCCGTCGCTTGACTCCTCCATTTCAACAACATGCCCGATGGTGCTCTCGCCTTGAGTGGTAAGCCGCACGCCGCGCCAGCCAAACCATAGGGTGAGCGCCACCATGAGGGCAATGAATACATTGACCAGCAGCAAGACCCCAAGATTGCGAAGAGTGTTCATGAAGCCTTCCTTGTAAACGTTGATTGTATAGTGAAACGGGTTGGCGTGTACAATCATTACTGATTGGAGCCCGCTGTGACCCGGAAATTCACTGGTATCCCCTCAAAAGACTTTGATTTCAAAGCTATTCAATACGAAAAGAAAGATGGCCGTGCCACGGTCACCTTCAACCGCCCGCAGGTGCTCAACGCGGTCAATCATCAGGTGCTGACCGAGCTCAATACGGCCTTCAAGGATGCCAGTTGGGACGACTCGGTGGCGGTGCTGGTGCTCACCGGGGCGGGGGAGCGTGCCTTTTGCACCGGCGCCGACCTGGACGAGCAGAAGCAGTTCCTGGAGCGCCCGCGTGACTATTGGAAATGGATGGGCGATTTTATTGAGGTGCATGAGCGGCTGCGCAACCTGGGCAAACCGGCCCTGGCGCGCCTGAACGGCATCGTGGTGGGCGGTGGCAACGAATTCAACATGAGCTGCGACCTGGCCGTGGCTGCCGATGACATATACATTCGCCATGTGGGCACCAGCCACGGCAGCGTGCCGCTGGCAGGTGCCACGCAGTTTCTCCCCATCATCGTGGGCGAGCGGAGGGCGCGCGAGATCCTATTCCTGAATGAAGAGATCCCGGCTGCCAAGGCGGCTGAGTGGGGCTTGGTGAATTGGGCTGTGCCGCGCGCCGAGCTGGACGCCAAGGTGGACGAGATCGTGGACAAGCTCAAGGCCAAGTTCCCCGAGAAGACCCGCTACACCAAGCAGCAGCTCAACTTCTGGCGAGACCTGAGCTGGCACACCACCATTGGTCACGGGCGTGACTGGCTAGCGGTGCACAACACCAGCCCGGAGACCTGGGAGGGTGTGCAGGCCTTCGAGCAGAAGCGCAAGCCGGACTACGACGAGATCCGCCGCCGTTGGGCGGAGGATGATGCGCCGGAATGGCTGGGTGGGGAGAAACCAAAAAGCGAATAGAAAATCAACAGACCAGCGAAGCTGGTCTGTTTGTTATCGTCCCTCAAATGCACTAAAATTTGTCTATGACCAACCTCCCTGACTACAACTTCCAGCCTGCTACCCTCAAATTCCTCAAAGATTCGCCCAAGAAGCTCTTCATCAACAATGAATGGGTCGCCCCGCAGTCTGGCGAGACCTTTGCCACGCGCAACCCGGCCAATGCCGCCGTGCTGGCCGAGGTGGCGCTGGCCAACGCCGCCGATGTGGACGCGGCGGTGGCCGCCGCCCAAGCCGCCTTCCCGGCCTGGGCCGGCATGATCGCCGGCGAGCGCGGCGCGCTGCTGTTCAAGCTGGCCGATTTGATCGACCAGCATGCCGATGTGTTGGCTGAACTGGAAACGCTGGACAATGGCAAACCCATCCGCGTCGCCCGCCGCGGCGACCTGCCGTATGTCACCAAGCACCTGCGCTACCAGGCGGGCTGGGCCGACAAGATCGAAGGCAGCACCGTCCCGGTCACCTTCGCAGACCAATTCGTATATACCCGCCGCGAGCCGCTGGGCGTCGTTGGCGCCATCATCCCGTGGAACTTTCCGCTGCTCATGGCCATTTGGAAGCTCGGCCCGGCGCTGGCGGCCGGCAACACGCTGATCCTCAAGCCCGCCGAGCAGACCCCGCTGACCGCCCTCTACCTGGCCGAGCTTGTGCGCGAAGCGGGCTTCCCGCCGGGCGTAGTGAACGTGCTCACCGGCCCGGGTCTGCCCACTGGCGCCGCCATGGCGGAGCACGCCCACATCGCCAAGCTGGCCTTCACTGGCTCCACTTCGGTAGGGGCGCGCATCATGGAAGCCGCTGCCAAGAGCAACCTCAAGCGCGTTAGCCTGGAACTGGGCGGCAAGTCTCCCAACGTGATCTTTGCGGATGCCGACATGAACGCTGCCATCCGCGGCGCCCAGTGGGCTGTGTTCAGCACCGCCGGGCAAGAGTGTGTGGCCGGCACACGCCTATTTGTCCAGCGCCCGGTATATGAACAGGTGCTGGAGGGGCTGACCGCCAACGTCGGCAAGATGGTGGTGGATCACGGCTTCGCCGAGAAAGTGCATGTCGGCCCACTCATCAGCGCCGAGCAGCTGGAGCGCGTGTCTGGCTACATAGAAGAAGGCAAGCAAGCCGGCGCAGAAATTCTCGCCGGTGGCGAACGCTTGGGTGATGGCCTGAAGGATGGTTATTTCCTGAAACCGACTGTGTTCAGCTACTCAGATGACTCGCTGCGCCTGGTGCAAGAAGAGATCTTCGGCCCGGTGGCCGCTGTGACTGCATTTGACGATGAGGATGAACTGATCGCCCGCTCGAATGCCACCCAGTTCGGTCTGGCAGCTGGTGTGTGGACACGCGACATTGGCAAAGCCCACCGCTATGCGCACGCCGTGCAGGCTGGCACCGTGTGGATCAATGGCTACGGCATGATCGACCCGGCCGCGCCCTTCGGCGGCTACAAGATGTCTGGCTTCGGCCGCGAGATGGGTAAGGAAGCCATTGACCTGTACACGCAGGTTAAGACCGTGTGGGTCAATACCCAGTAAGCGAGCAGATACAATCGTTGTGTGAGGTGAGATGTACGGTGCAGATGTAGAGCAAATTGCCATCCAACTCAACGAAGATCCGCAGAAGTTGGCGGATTTTGAAGCGCGCATTGCCCGCGGCGAGAAGATCGAACCGGGCGATTGGATGCCGGCCGAATATCGTCGCCAGCTCATCCGCATGATCAGCCAGCATGCCCACAGCGAAGTGGTGGGCATGCTGCCCGAAGGCGCGTGGATCACCAAGGCGCCCTCGCTGCGCCGCAAACTGATCCTGCTGGCCAAGGTGCAAGATGAGGCCGGCCACGGCCAGTACCTGTACCACGCCGCCGAGACCCTGGGTGCGACGCGCGAGGAAATGCTCGACGCGCTGCTGGATGGCAAGGCTAAATATTCCAGCATCTTCAACTATCACACCACCACCTGGGCCGACAACGGCGCCATCGGATGGCTGGTGGATGGCGCCGCCATCCTCAACCAGACCATGCTGGCGCGCTGCTCCTACGGCCCGTACTCGCGCGCCATGGTGCGGATTTGTATGGAAGAGAACTTCCATCGCAAGCAGGGCCAGGAAATGATCATCCTGTATTCGCAGGGCACGCCGGCCCAGCGCGCCATGGTGCAGGACGCCATCACGCGCTGGTGGTGGCCCACGCTAATGATGTTTGGCCCGCATGATGCCGATAGCCCCAACAGCGGCGTCCTCATTCGCTGGGGCATCAAGACCCGCACCAACGACGAGCTGCGCCAGGAATTCATCAATCAACTCGTGCCTGACCTGCAGGCCTGTGGCATCGTTCTCCCTGACCCTGACCTGCACTACGACGAGGCGAGCAAGAATTGGCGCACCGGACCGATCGACTGGGACGAGTTCTGGGCGGTGCTCAAGGGCAACGGTCCGGCCAACGCCGAACGCATGGCAGCCCGCCGCCAGGCGCACGCCGACGGCCAGTGGGTGCGCGAGGCGGCCGCGGCCTATGCCGCCAAGAGCCAAATTCAATGATGAATGCAGAAGTGAGAATACTGAAATGCTGCTCACTTTTTAATTCATACTTTTGCATTCTCACTTGACTTTGATCTTATGACCGACACCCAATGGCCCCGCTATATGGTCTTCCAGCAGGAAGGCCCTGACCAGCCGGTTGTGCACAACGGCACTGTGCACGCGCCGGATGCTGAGCTGGCTATGCTCAACGCCCGTGATGTCTTCGTGCGCCGGCCTGAAGCGGTAGCGCTGTGGGTCGTGCCGGCCGACGCCATCTTCACGCAGACGCAAGAAGAACTGGCTAAGAACGAGCTGGCCGGCGAAGCCAGCGGGTACAGGGTGGAGTATTATGTCTTTGGCAAGTTTGCTCAACAAGCCCAGTGCCGCCAGATAGGGCAGGTGGCAGCCAGCTCTCCGCAGACCGCCGTGCAGGCCGCCATTGCCGCCTTCCCAGATCAGCAGCCCCTGTGGTGGTGGGTGCTCCCCATCAGCGCGGTGCGCAAGAGCGAGAGCACTCAGGCTGAGTCTATGTTTTTGGCTGCTCGCTACAAGACTTTTAAAGATCAGGCTGAATACCCTGTAGTGTCCATGATGCGCCAATTGCGTGATAAAGGGAAACTGGGCTGATGCAACGAGCTCACCAGTATGCTCTCAGCGGATACCTTATCGCGATGGCTGACGATGAGCTCATCCTTGGCCACCGAGATTCGGAGTGGACGGGGCACGCGCCCATCCTCGAAGAGGACATCGCCTTCGCCAACCTCGCCCTCGATGAGATTGGCCACGCCAAGCTCTGGTATGAGTTGGCAGCTGACCTGCTGGGTGAAGACCAAACCATTTATCCTGACCGGCTCGTGTATTTCCGAGACGCGACCCAATTCCGCAATCTGCAGATGGTCGAGCTGCCCAAAGGCGATTGGGCACTTAGCACCTTGCGCCAATACTTGTTTGACAGCTTGGAAGCCCTTCGACTGGAAGTGTTGAAGCACAGCCGCTATACCCCATTGGCAGAGATCGCGGCGCGCATCCGCACTGAGGAGCTCTACCACCTGCGCCATTCGCGGGCCTGGGTGCTGCGTCTGGGCCTGGGCACAGAAGAGAGCCACAGCCGTATGCAGGCCGCCCTCGACGCGCTGTGGCCTTATGCGCAGCAGCTCGCCGAGCGACTGCCTGGCGAACGCGATCTACATGCGGCCGGCATTGTGCCCAGCAGCGCAGCCTTGTTTGACCGCTGGCACATTGACGCTGTCGAGTTCCTCACAAAGGCTGGTTTGCAGGTCAATTTTCAACAATTTTTGGCTCCGTCACGTCGCGAGCATACTGAGCACTTGCCCGCGCTATTGGCTGACCTGCAATCGGTTGCTCGCCTCGACCCTGAGGCGACGTGGTGATGATGCAGGTTTCCGTGCGCACCTCTGAAGACGAAATCTGGGCCGCACTGGCTGAGCTGCCCGACCCGGAAATGCCGGTCGTGAATCTGGTCGAGCTAGGCATTGTGCGCGCCGCCGCCTGGCATGGCGAGACGCTGGCCGTCACCATCACGCCCACCTTCGCCGCCTGCCCAGCCTACGAGGTCATCGGCAGCAGCATCCGCCAGCGGTTGCAGGCCGCCGGGGTAGCGCAGGTCGAAGTGCGCGTGCAGCACAGCCCGGCCTGGACCACCGAGTGGATGACCGCCGCGGCCCGCAGCAAGTTGCAGGCCGCTGGCCTGGCCCCGCCGCCGCGCCACGAGGGCAACCTGATCCAAGTGCTCATGGAGCCGGTGGCCTGCCCGCGTTGCGGCTCACACAACACCACTTTGCAGAACAACTTTGGCACCACGCCTTGCCGCATGATCTACACCTGCGTGGATTGCAAGGAGCCGTTTGAGATGTTCAAGCCCCTGTAAAGCCATTCTTTCATCCTAGGAGTCTTATGTCCAAACTCATCGCCCTCTACAAACAACCCGAAGACCCTGCCGCATTCGACAAAGCCTATTTTGAAACTCACCTGCCGCTGATCGACAAAGTGCCCGGCTTGCAAAGCAAGCAGATCACACGCTTCACGCGCACGTTGGTGGGTGACGGCTACTACCTGATGGTCGAGATGCACTTTGCCGATGTGGATGCGCTCAAGGCCGCCATGAAGAGCCCTGAGATGGCCGCCGCCGGCGAGAACCTCGACTCATTCGCCAAGGGCCTCTACAGCTTGGCTTTTGCCGAAGCTGCCTAGCTCATGCCACACGAGAGCATCCACCCGCCCGAGCTGTTCGATGCACGCCGCTCTGGCTTTGCCCAGGTCGTGGTGGCCGAAGGCAGGCGCACCGTCTATCTCTCCGGCCAGGTGGCTTGGGGGCCGGAGCGCACCATCGTCGGTGTGGGCGATTTCCCCGCCCAGGTAGACGAAGCCTTCAAGAATGTGGCACGTGCCATGCAGACGGCAGGCGGCACGCTGGCCGATGTGGTCTCGTTGCGGATCTATGTCATGCAGTCTCATATGACCCAGAACGCCGCCGTGCGTGATGCGCTGCTCAAATACTTCCCCGGCGAGCACTCACCCGCTAGCACCTGGATCGGTGTGGCGGGTCTGGCGCACCCCGACTTTCTCGTTGAGATAGAAGCGATAGCGGTCTTGGATTAGCCGTTATTTTTTTTGATACCAGATTAATCGGTTAATCGTGGATAGAATCTGCGTATGCGCTCCATAGCAAAGCATCGCGAATATCTGCGCCAACAGGCCGCCCAGCTGCCCAATCCGGCCGCCGGCTTCTTCGGCCCCGGCAGTATGGCCTGGCAGCTCAACCGCGAGGCGCTACTGGGCCTGGT
This sequence comes from Anaerolineales bacterium, assembly GCA_025808555.1. Lineage (NCBI taxonomy): Bacteria > Bacillati > Chloroflexota > Anaerolineae > Anaerolineales > Anaerolineales bacterium. The sequence continues at coordinate 1,999,307 of CP075526.1, forward strand.
GGTCTTGCGCGCCCTGTTCCTGCAGGTAGCGCGCCCCAAGGTGGCTAAGGGTGTCGCCGAGCACAGTGACTTCCGCCGCCGCCCGTTTGCCCGCGCTCTTGCCACCCTGCGTGCCCAGCAAACCATCGTCTTTGGTACGGCCGAGCAGGCCAGCGAGGCACTGCTGCGCATCTACGCCCGCCACACCGCCGTGCGCGGCACAGGCTATGAGGCCAACGATCCCTCGCTATTGTTCTGGGTATACGCCACCCTGATCGATTCCATGTTCTTCGCCTATCGCACCTTCCTGCCAGATCTCACGCCGCGCCAATGGGCCGCTTTCTACGAAGAAGGCAAGCTCTTCGGTCGTCTGATCGGCATCCCAAGCGAGCAGGTGCCGCTCACCAAAGCTGATTTTGACGCCTGGATGGCCACTGCTCTGCAAGATGGTGGTGAAATTCAGGTGTCTTTGGACGGCTATGCGATCGGGCAGTCGCTGCTGCGCATGCCGGTGGCCCTGTTCAAGCCGCTCACTGCCTTTGTCGCCGCCGGCACGCTGCCGCCGCGGTTGCGCGCCGAGTTTGGGCTGGGGTGGGGCGCCGGCCGCCAGCGTGTCTTCAATCTGTTGGCAGGCGGGCTGCGCCGCCTGCTTCCCTATACCCCAGACGTCTTGCATGTGGCCCCGGCCTATTGGCTCGCGCTGCGCCGTGCCAATCAGGCACAGTGACCAATTGGCTAGCGTCGTCTAATGGTGGCGCAGCTATAATTACCCCAATAACGCACTTTTTCCGGAGGAACTGTGGATATGCTCGAATTCCTTTTTAGCTCGGGTGCCTGCGTGCTGGGCATCGTGCTGCTGTTTGCTTTCTACATCATCACACGTGGCATCCGCCTCATCTACCAATATGAGCGTGGCGTTGTTTTCACCCTCGGTAAGTACGGCGGTGTGCGTGAGCCCGGTCTCACCCTGATCCTGCCCATCATCCAGGGTCTGCGCAAAGTGGACATGCGCATCAAGACGGCTGATATCCCCCGCCAGGAAGTGATGACCAAAGACAACATTCCCATGCTGGTCAATGCGGTGGTGTATTTCAAGGTCGTGGATCCCGAAGCGGTCATCATCAAGATCGAAGATCACGTCTTCGCCGTGCGCCAGTACACTCAGGCCGCCCTGCGTGATGTCATCGGTAACAGTGAAATGGACGCGGTGCTGACTGAGCGCGAGCAGATCGCAGACTCCATCAAGACCATCGTGGATACAGAAACGAGTGGTTGGGGTGTGGATGTGGAATCCATCAAGATCCAGGAAGTGGAACTACCCGCCGAGATGAAACGCGCCATGGCCAAGCAGGCTGAAGCCGAGCGTGAACGCCGCGCCATGATCATCGCTTCGCAAGGTGAGCTGACCGCCTCTGAGAACCTGAGCAAGGCCGCCGAAGTGCTGGCACAAAGCCCGGGCGCATTGCATCTGCGCACGCTGCAGACCATCCGTGATATTGCCTCAGACCCGTCTGAGAAGATCGTGTTGTTCATGCCCTCAGACCTGGGCGAGGTGGCCAGCAAGCTGGCCAGCAAGAAGTAAGCCTTGGCTCAGCGTAAGCTGGATCACCGCCAGCGCTATCTGCAGATCGCCTTCAACTATGATCTGGCGATGGCCTACAGCGTGATACCGCGCCTGCCCCGCAGCGAGCGCATCCTCATCGAGGCCGGCACGCCTTTCATCAAGCGTGAGGGCATGCGCGGCGTGCGTTCCATCCGCTCCATCTGGCCGGGCCACCTGGTGGCCGATATCAAGACCAGCGACGGCGCCGCCGCCGAGGTGGATATGGTGCGCGACGCCGGCGCCGACGCCATCACCGTCTTGGGCAACGCGCCCACTGAGACGCTGGACCTGTTCGCCAAACAGTGTGACGAGCGCGGCCTGATCTCCATGGTGGACTTGCTGGGCGTTGATGACCCGCTGGTAGTGCTGCGCCCGCTGCACCATGTGCCGGATGTGGTGGTGCTTCACAAGGGCCGTGACGAAGAGAAGACGCGCGGCAAAGTGATCGAGTATCGCCACGTGACCCGCATCCGCAGCAAGTACGATGTCAGTATTGCCGCCGCCGGCGGCGTGGATCTGGACCAGGCACGCAGCGCCATCTTCAATGGCGCCAACATTGTCGTGGTCAACCTGGTGAATCCAGGCGACCCCTGGCAAGGCATCTCCACCAGCGAGGATATTGGCGCCATGGCGCGTAAATTCCTCGAAACTATCGAATAGCGAAAAAGAGCCTCCGCACGGAGGCTCTTTTTGTTACCAGTCATTGCGAGCCACAGGCCGCAAAGCGGCCTGTGAGCGTGGCAATCTACCTTCTTATGTCCTGAAGCAATGACAGCTGCCGCGCGGAGAAGCGTTACTCGGCAAAGCCGAGTAGCTTCTCCAGTGGGAAACTACGCCAGCTCTGCTGGCGTCAGTTTCCCAACCATTGCGCCGCGGCCCGCGGCAGGGCGGCCAGGCTGCCCTTGCGCAACGTGCATTGCGGCAGCGAATCAATAAAAAGTGTGCCGTATTGCTTGGTAAGGATGCGACGGTCAAAGATGGCCACCACGCCGCGGTCGAACTGGGTGCGGATCAGGCGACCAAAGCCTTGGCGGAAGCGTAGAATGGCTTCGGGCACCTGGTACTCATAAAAGGGACTTTCAAAGGTCTCCGAGCGGGCTGCCACCAGTGGGTCGCTGGGCACATCAAAGGGCAGGCGCACGATCGCCAGCACGCTCAGCGCTTCGCCGGCAATGTCCACGCCCTCCCAGAAGGCACGCGTGCCCAGCAGCACGCCGGCCTTGCTGGTGCGGAAGTTCTCGAGCAAGGCGTGGGGCGAAGCCCCTTCGCCTTGCTCATATACCTCGATGCCGGCCTGGCGCAGCGGCCCACTGATGGCGCGTGAGGTGCGCCGCAACTGCTCGTATGAGGTGAATAGCGCCAGGGTGCGCCCGTTGGCCGCTTTGGCCAGATCGATCAGGCCGCGCTCCACGTGGGCCTGGTAGGCATGCCGCTCGGCGGGTTCGGGCATATCGTCCACTAGGTACAGCATGGCGGCGCTCTCGTAATCGAAAGGCGAACCTAGCGCCAGCTCTTCGGCTTCCTGGGCACGCAGGCGGCTCTTGATATAGCCGAACTCGCCCGCCGCGGTCAGTGTGGCCGAGGTCATCACCACGCTGGTCTTCTTGTGCCAGATGTGCTCTTCCATCAATTCGCCCACATGCAGCGGGGCCGCGTTGAGCACCACGCTCTGGCGCTGTGGGTTCATCTCCACCCAGTACACAATATCGGGCTTGGGTTCGAACACCAGTCCCTGCAACTGCTTGTTGAGCTCGCTCAGGCTGCGGTAGCTGTTGCCAATGTTGCCGGCCAGGTCTTCCAATTCCTCCACACCTTGTGCGCCCAGGTCCTTCATGCCGCGCTGGATCTGCTCGACTGTGCCCAGCAACGGTTGCAGCGCCAGTTGTGCGTCCTCCCATGCGGTTTCGACCTGCAGCCAGGCCGGCAAAGTGCGTGTGCCTTCGACGATGCGTTCCTGGTGCACATAGTCGCTGCCTTCCGGCAGGCCCTCGCGCTGCTCCATGACGAAGCGCAGGATGGCGCCGAAGACGCGCGTAAGCAAGTTCTGGAACTGGAAAGCGCGGTCAGTGGCGTCTTCCACCAGCGTCTCCAACGCGGCGCGCTGGCCGGGCTGCAGCGCCTGCTGGCTGACCACCAACAGGCGCCCCAGCTGGCCTGAGCGGCTGCCACCCAGCTCCTTTAGGGCGCGCTCCACTTCCGGCTGGGTCAGCCGGAAGCTGAGCGCGCTGGTGGTGGCCGCTTCAATGTGGTGCGCCTCATCCACGACAAGGTACTGATACTCCGGCAGCACGCGGCTGCCAGTGGCCACATCTGCCAGTAGCAGGGCGTGATTCACTACCACCAGGTCGGCGTTCTCGGCGGCCTGGTAGGCGCGGTGGAACGGACAGATACCGCCCATGCGCACCACGCAGGTCTCGCCGCCGCAATTCTCATCCGCGGCCGAGATGCGCGTCCATACCGAACGCTCGCCCGCGCCATTCAGATTTAGCTCGCCGCGGTCGCCACTTTGCGTACTCTCCAGCCACACCAGCACCTTGGCCAGCACGCGCAATTCCTCGGCGGTCTCCGGCCCGCGGCGTCGCATCGCCATCAAGCGGCGCGGGCACAAATAATTGTTGCGGCCTTTCAGCACCACTGCCTGCACTGGCTCGCCCAGCGCTTTTTGCAGGTCAGGGATGTCTTTATAGATCAGCTGATCTTGCAGGTTGATGGTGTTGGTGGAGATTACGACGCGCGTATCGTTCTGTCTGGCAAACAATGCCGCCGGCAATAGATAAGCCATCGACTTGCCGGTGCCGGTGCCAGCTTCCACCAACAGGTGGTGGCCTTCGCCCAGCGCTTCACCAACAGCGCGCAGCATCTCGACTTGCTGGCTGCGATGCTCAAAGTTCTCGAAGTCGCGTGCCAGCGCGCCGCCCGGTTGCAGTAGGGCGGTGGCTTCTTCTAGATCCAGCGGCTTGGGCTCCTCCGGCTCGCCGCTGCGCCCGCGGCCGCCTTCGCCGCGCCCGCCGGGCGTACGCTCCGGCCGGGTGAAGATGGGGCCGCGGGCCGCGAAGTTGCTGCCTGCCGGCAAGCTTTCATCACTGCGCTCACGCAGCGCGTAGCGGAAGGCCAGCTCGCCACCCCAGGCCTGGCTTTCTGCCAGGCGAGCGATCTCGGCCAGTAGCTCCAGCGGCATTTCCAGCATGCGCTCGTATAAGCGTGCATACACCGCCTGGGTCACCTTGGCGTCATCCAGGGCGCGGTGGGTGGCCGGGTGGGCCACGTTGAGCTGCTGGCCCAGGGCGCCCAGGTTATAGCGCCCGGCGCCCGGCATCATGACCGCGGCAATATCATAGGTATCGATGGAGTCGTTGTATCTAAACAGGTTGTGGCGGCGCAAAAAGCTAAGGTCAAAGGCGATCCGTTGCCCCAGAATAGGGGCTTCGCCTACGAAGCCGGCCAACGACCCGGCCACATCCCGCATGCTGGGCGCCTGGCGCACCATGTTGTCGTTGATCCCGGTCAGTTGGGTGATAAAGGGTGGGATCCGCCGCCCGGGGTTGATCAGGCTATGCCATTCACCCTCGATGCGGCTGCCGTCGAAGCGCACCGCCCCAATCTCGATGATGGCGTCGCTTTGCGGGTCTATGCCTGTGCTCTCAATGTCCAAGGCTACGATGCTAGGCATTTAGGCAGTATAACATCTGTTCTAATATGGCTTCAGGCTGTAATCTGGTCTAACCGAGTGCGATTCCTCTTGCCACCCGGCGGGTTGGTAATATAATCGGCCTTCGTGCCTGTAGCCAAGACGGGGCCATGGTGGTTCCCAGGATGCAGGCGTGGAGTTTATTGGTATGAAAGACAACACGGATAAGAAGTTGGCCGAGATCGCCCGCCAGGACGATCGCATCTCCTACAAGAAAGTCGGTCATATCCCTAAACGAGGAATTTGGCATTGGTTCTTTGGACGGCCGTTAGCTTCGGCGGATGCGCCACATCAAACCATCGGCAAGGCGGTGGGTCTGGCGGTCTTCGCGTCTGATGCGCTGTCGTCCACTGCGTACGCCACGCAGGAGATCCTGGTAATCCTTGCCCTGGCGGGCATGGGCGCGCTCAGCTTGTCTGTGCCGCTTTCCATTGCAATCGTGATCCTGCTCATCATCGTCACGATCTCGTACGAGCAGACCATTCACGCCTACCCCAATGGCGGTGGCGCGTACATCGTGGCCCGCGAGAACCTGGGCGAATACCCGGCCCTCGCCGCCGGTGCCGCGTTGCTGATGGACTACATCCTCACGGTTGCAGTGAGTATGTCATCTGGAGTGGCTCAGTTGGTTTCTGCGGTTCCAGACTTGTTGCCTTATCAGGTGCCAATTGCGGTCGGTATGGTGATGTTCATCATGCTCATCAACCTGCGCGGCGTGCGTGAGTCGGGCGTCATTTTCTCGATTCCCACGTATTTCTTTGTCGGCATGATCTTTATTACACTCGGCTTTGGCATCAGCAAGTATCTTACGGGTAGTTTACACACAGTCACCAACCCGCCGGAGATGGAACTGATCGGCCCGGCTTCAGGCCTGACGGTGTTCCTGGTGCTGCGCGCCTTTGCAAACGGCACGGCCGCGCTCACCGGCATTGAGGCCATTTCCAACGGCATCACCGCCTTCAAAGAACCGCGCAGCCATAATGCGGGTATCACCCTGATGTGGATGGCGGGTATTCTGAGTACTTTTTTTCTAGGCATCACTTTCATTAGCCACAACATTGGCGCAGTACCTTCTGAAGTGGAGACAGTCATCTCACAGATGGCACGCACGGTTTTCGAAGGGCGCAACGCCGCGTATCTGCTGGTTTTGGGCGCAACGACTACGATCTTGATTATGGCGGCCAACACGGCCTTTGCAGACTTCCCGCGGCTGGGCGCCCTGATTGCCGGTGACGGCTTTCTGCCGCGTCAGCTCAGCTTCCGTGGCAGCCGCCTGGTGTACTCACGCGGCATTGTGCTGCTGGCTCTGGTAGCTTCGGCTTTGATCGTAGTCTTCCAGGCACGTGTATCTTTGTTGATCCCGCTGTACGCGATCGGCGTGTTTCTTTCGTTCACTCTTTCGCAGTCGGGCATGGCGTTGCACTGGTGGCGCGCCAGCAAGATGAAAGGCAAGAAACCGGGCCGTGCCAAGCAGAAGCCGTTGCAGGCTCATGCGCAGCCGCTGACCTTTGATGCCAACTGGTTGCCGAAAATGATCGTGAACGGCTTCGGCGCATTGTGCACCGGCATCGTGATGATTGTGTTTGCGGTTACGAAGTTTCAGGATGGCGCCTGGCTTGTGCTGGTCTTGCTGCCCATTCTTATGGCGGCTTTTATGGCCGTGCACAGCCACTACAAAGATCTGGCTAACCGCCTGACTCTGGAAGGCTTCAAGGTGCCTGGCCCGATCAAGCGCCAGAAGGTGATCATGCCCATCTCCGGCGTGCACCGCGGCACGCTGAATGCGTTGCGCTATGCCAAATCGCTCAGCAAGGATGTGACCGTGCTGCATGTGGCGGTGGATGCCGAGGCGGGCGAGAAGGTGCTGCTGAAGTGGCAAAAATGGGCGCCGGATGACAATCTGGTGGTGCTGGGTTCGCCGTATCGTTTGCTGCTGGAGCCTATCCTGCGCTATGTCAAGAATGCCGCCGATAACCGCAAGCCTAATGAGATCGTGACAGTGGTGGTGCCGGAGTTTCTGCCGCGCGTGTGGTGGCATAGCTGGCTGCACACGCGGGCAGCCCAGCTGCTACGCATGCGCCTGCTATTCACCGACGGCGTAGTGGTGGTTGAAGTCCCCTACGTAGTTGACTGATAAAAAAGCGGAGCTTTGCTCCGCTTTTTTCTTATTGAGCGCTGGACGCAAATACTTCGGCCAGCATGCAGCGGGCGCTGCCGCCGCCGGTCTGCTCGATCACGTTGATCTGCACGGGCAACAGCTCGCCATACTTGGCGAGCTCTTGTTTTTGCTCGGCCGTGAAGGCATCGTAGGCGCTCTGTGACATCACGATCAGCCGTTCACCGGCCGTGTTCTTGACGTGCAGAATGTTGGCGGTGAACGCGTAAACCTGCGGCAGCGTAACGGCGATCAGCTCGCGGCCGTAGGAGGTCAGCTTGCTTTCCAGCAGAGTGCGCTCAGCATCGTCTTTCACAGCTTCCATGCAGCACACGGCAAAGCCCTCGCCGATGCTCAGCATGACATTGGTGTGATAGATGGGCAGGCTGTCCTTGTCATAAGCATGGAAGAACACGCCTTCGTAGCCCATTTGGTTACACCAGGCGTCAAAGGCTTCCTTGGTGGTGCGCGGTGAGGCCATGGCGAAGGCCACCTTGTGCGCCCGGTCGAGCACCAGGCTGCCGGTACCCTCCAGGATCTGCCCGCGGGCCTCCTGGGCGGAAAGATCCAGCGTTTCGCCGGCAGGGATGTGGGCGGCGGCCAGCAGGTTGGCCAGCGCCTGCGGCTGGCGCTCGGCGCGGCGGTTGGGGGTCAGCATCGGATACAGCGCCAGGGTGCCATCGGCGTGATGCGAGAACCAGTTGTTGGGGAACACCGCATCCGGCGTGACAGCATCGGCGGGTGAGGGCAGCACCAGCACATTCACGCCGCGGGCGCGCAGGGCGGCCACCATGCCGTTGAATTCGGCCAGGGCCACATCCCGCAAGGCCTCGGCGGCCTGCTGCGGCTTGTTCTGAAAGACGTTGGTCTCGGCCGTCTCTGGGTTGTAGCCGAACTGGTCAGGGCTGACCATGACCACGGTGTCGGTCAGTTGCGGGTGTATCGTCATTTCAGGATGATAGTGTGGGGCAGGGCGAATGTCAAAGCCAGCTTGTCATTTGAGGAGTGCTGAAAGTTGCATGAATATGCAACTTTCAGCCTCGAAGCAATCTGCCCGCCTTTTGTCATCCCGAACGAGGCCGTAGGCCGAGGAGGGATCCGTTATGGCCCAATTGGAGTATTGCCTTGTCGGAGGCTCACAGCCGCGCGCCTTGACAATCCTGCCCGCAGCCACTATCCTCTAGGCATGCAGAAACAAGAAGCCTGTGTGGTCTTCTTCCCGGTCCCTAGCACGGCCTTGTGCCTTCCTCACCCTGCTCTGGGATAGTACGCTGTAAGCAGCGTGCGCTGCTACGCAGCGCGTGCGTTGCTGCGCAACGCAAGTAAGTAAGAATTGATCAACCTACGCCCCGAGTTTTTCGGGGCGTTTGTGTTATTGCATAGGAGAGATTGTTATGAAAATGAGCCACATGTTCGGCACCACCATGCGCCAGGCGCCCGCTGAAGCCGAAACCAAGAGCCACCAGCTGCTGGTGCGGGCTGGCTTCATCCGCCAGTTGGGCGCCGGCATCTACTCGCTCATGCCGATGGGCAAGCGCTCCATCGACAAGATCGAGAACATCATGCGCGCCGAGATGAACGCCATCGGCGGGCAGGAGCTGTTCATGCCTGTGGTGCATCCGGCCGACCTGTGGCAGGAGACCGGGCGCTGGTACCAGATCGGCGATGAGATGAGCCGCTTCAAGGACCGCAAGGATCATGACATGGTGCTGGCCATGACCCACGAAGAAGTCGTGGCTGACCTGGCGCGCCGCGAGGTGCAATCCTACAAACAGTTGCCCATGCTGGTGTATCACATCCAGACCAAGTGGCGTGATGATCCCCGCCCGCGCGCCGGTTTGATCCGTGTGCGCGAGTTCACCATGAAGGACAGTTACAGCCTGGATGCTGACGAGGCCGGGCTGGATGTGCAATACCGTGCTCACTATCAGGCCTACTTCAACATCTTCCGCCGCGCCGGCCTGCCGGTCATCAGCGTGGGCGCGGATGTGGGCATGATGGGGGGCAGCCTGGCGCACGAATACATGTACCTGACCCCGGTGGGCGAGGATACGCTGGTGCTGTGTGACGCGTGCGGCTACCGCGCCAACCGCCAGATCGCTCGCTTCCGCAAAGAGCAGCCTGCCGCCGAAGAAGCCGCCGCACTGGAGAAGGTGGCCACGCCGGGCGTTAGCACCATCGAGTCACTGGCGAATTTCCTCAACCTGCCCAAGAGCAAGACCGCCAAAGCGGTCTTCATGACCGCCACCTTCAAGGGCGACGAAGGCGACAGCCAGAAGCTGGTCTTCGCCGTGGTGCGCGGTGACATGGAGGTCAATGAGACCAAGCTGACCAATGCCATCAAAGCCGCCGAGCTGCGCCCGGCGCACGAGGACGAGATCCGCGCCATCGGAGCCGCGCCAGGCTACGCTTCGCCGATCGGCCTGCAGGGCGCGCTCATCGTCGTCGATGACCTGGTCGAGAGTTCACCCAACCTGGTGGCAGGCGCCAACGATGAGGGGTTCCACTACCTCAACACCAATTACGGCCGTGACTACAAGGCTGATACTGTGGCCGACATTGTGGCCGTGGAAGAGGGCTTTGCTTGCGCCAACTGCGGACAGCCCGTGCGTACCTCCCGCGGCGTAGAGGTCGGTAACATCTTCAAGCTCGGCACGCGCTATTCGGCCTCGCTTGGCGCCAACTTCCTGGACGCCGAAGGCGCCGAGCGCCCGGTGGTGATGGGCTCGTATGGCATCGGCTCCGGCCGCATGCTGGCCTGCATCGCCGAGGAGCACAATGATGACAAGGGTCTGATCTGGCCCATCACCACCACGCCTTACGAGGTGCATTTGGTGAGCCTGCGCGGCGGCGAAGCGATTGCTGCCCAGCTCTATGAGGATCTGCGCGCCGCTGGCCTGGATGTGCTGTTCGACGATCGTGACGAATCGCCCGGCGTTAAGTTCAATGATGCCGACCTCATCGGTTTGCCCATTCGCCTCACTGTCAGCGAGCGCTCGCTGCAGGCGGGCGGCGTGGAGTTCAAGCTGCGCCGTGAGGCTGACCGCAGCATCGTGCCGCAGGCCGAGGCCGTGCGCGCCACGGTGGATGCAGTCGGCACACTGCTCGCCGAGATTGACGCGAGCATCACCGACGTGCCCTTCGAGGACTAAGTGGCCAGGCATACTGCGCCAGTAGCCCTGGCGCTTGGGGGTGGAGGCACCAAGGGCATTGCCCACCTGGGCGTCTTGCGCGCCATGGAGCGGCTGGGCCTGCGCGTGGAGGCCATTGCCGGCACCAGCATTGGCGGCCTGGTCGGCGCAGTGTACGCCACCGGCCGCCCACTGGAGCAAGTGATCGCCCGCGTGGCCAGCATGACGCAGAGTGGCCTGTTTCGCCGCGGTAAGGAGATCGACAATGCCTTGCTCGGCCTGGAGGGCGTGGCCGAAGTCCTGCTGGACTTGGTTGGCGAGAAATACTTTGAAGAGCTGCCCATCCCGCTGGCAGTCACGGCCGTAGACCTCAATACTGGGCAGGAGATCGTGCTGAACAGCGGCCGCGTACTGGATGCAGTGCTGGCCACGATCGCGCTGCCCGGCATCTTCCCGCCGCGCGTCATCGGCGAGCACACGCTCATCGATGGCGGTGTCAGCAACCCCGTGCCGGTCAGCGTGGCCCGCCGCCTGCGCCCCGGCTTGCCTGTGGTCGCTTCGGTGCTGTCCGCTCCGCCTATGGCGGAGAAGCCGCTGCCGGTCACCAACCTGCTGCCGCCCATGCCGGTGCTCGAACGCCTCTCGCAGTTCCGCCTGGCGCGGGCGCTGACCGTGTTCACCCAGGCCATGAGCATCAATGGACGTGTGCTGACCGAGATGCGCTTGGATATCGAGAAGCCGGATGTTGTGCTGCGCCCGGATGTTGACCATATTGGCCTGCTGGACCCGATCGACCTAGAAGACTTCCTTGCCCGCGGCGAGCAGGCTGCCGCTGATCTGAAGCTAGGCTGGGGTCTGCGCGCCCGTTCACGGGTGCGCGCCTGGCTGGCTGGAGACCGCGCATGAAGCAGATCGCCTTGGCATTGGGTGGGGGTGGGGCGCGCGGCGGTGCGCACATTGGCGTGCTACGCGCCCTGGAGCGCGAGGGCGTACACGTTGCCGCGCTGGCCGGCACCAGTATAGGCGCCCTGGTGGGCGCACTGTACCTGGCCGGCCAAAGCCCGGATGAGATCGCCGTAGCCTCAGCCGCCATGGAGCACGGGCGCCTGTTCCGCCGCGGCCGCGGCGAGCAGGCGGATGGCTTCCGTGGCCTGGCGGGCATGCAAACCTTCCTCGAGGGCATGCTGGGTGAGCGCACCATTGAAGAGTTGCGCGCCCCGTATGCTGCCACCGCGGTTGACCTCAATACCGGCGCGGCAGTGGTGCTGCGCACTGGCCGCGTGGTGGATGCCGTGCTGGCCGCCATTGCCTTCCCAGGCGTGTTCCCTTCCCGCAAGTTGGGCGAATGGGCGCTGATAGATGGCGCCATCAGCACGCCGCTTCCGATCGCGCTGGCGCGCAGCTTGGCCACCCCTGCGGGTAGCCTGCCAGTGGTGGCCGTCTCGCTGTCCGGCCGGCCGCTGAACGCCGGCCAGCCCATCTCCGGCAACAGCGACCTGACCGGTCTCGGTGGCCTGCGCACCCTGCGCCGCTTGCGCTGGGTGCGTGCTCTGGCAAACTTCAGCCGCGCCTTTGGCATTACGCGTAAGAACCTGGAAGACGCCCGCATCCAATTAGAGCAGCCTGATCTGGTGCTGTACCCGGCCGTGCGCGGCATCTCGCTACTCGACCGCGCCGATGTGCACGAACTGGCGCGCCGCGGCGAAGCCGCCGTGGCCGAAGCGCTGACCCAACTCCACGCTTTGTTCGAGGACTAAATGCTCGCAGACTTGCAAGACGTGAACATTGACGGCTGGACTCTCAAGGTGCGCCAGCCCACAGGAGAGGGGCCGCACCCCGTCATCCTGCTCATCCACGGCTGGACCGGTGACGAGCACTCCATGTGGGTGTTCGCCCCGCGCCTGCCCAAGAACGCCCTGCTCATCGCGCCACGCGCGCCGTATCCTTCAAACCATCCTGAGATCGCCGGCTACAGCTGGGTGCAGGAACGCGCCGATGGCTTCAGCTCGCTGGAGTTATTTGCTCCGGCCGTGACTGCCTTCGAAGGCCTGCTTGCGGCGCTGCCAGCCCACTTTCCCCAGGGTGACTTTGCCCGCTTTGGTATGGCTGGCTTCAGCCAAGGCTCTGCATTCAGCGTGGCGTACGCCACACAGAATGCTGCACGCGTAGAGCGGCTGGCCATGTTAGCCGGCTTCCTGCCGGAAGCCAGCGAGGCAACCCTGCCCGCGTTCAGCGGCCTGCCGGTCTTCATCGCCCACGGCACGCAAGATCAGACTGTGCCGGTAGAACGCGCCCACGCCGCCCGCCAGCAGTTGGCGGCCGCCGGGGCGCAGGTGCGCTACTGCGAGTCTGAGGTGGGGCACAAACTGGGGGCGAATTGTGTGGCGGAACTGGCTGATTTCTTTACATAGCCAGAAAGTTGGCTGGGGTAGGGGATGAGACGAAAGCAAATACGAATTCCAGATTTTGATTACAGCTCTCCAGGTGCATATTTCATCACCGTTTGTGTACAGGATCGGCGCAACTTACTAAGTCAGATACTTGATGCTGAAATTAGTCTCAAGCCACCTGGGAATGTTGTTTTACAAACTTGGATGTCGCTACCTGTGCATTATCCATATGTAGAAGTTGATGAATTTGTAGTTATGCCAAATCATATTCATGGGTTAGTGTGGATTCGAGACATGCAAGTTAACCGTGTTGATGTAGGGGCGGGTTTCAAACCCGCCCCTACGCGCCACGGCTTAAGCGAAATTGCTCGAGGGTTCAAAACCTTCTCTTCCCGAAAGATTAATGAGCTTCCCACCCAGGATTCAAAATTTGCCTGGCAGCGCGGTTTCTATGAACATGTGATCCGCGACGAAAAAGACCTCTATGATCACCGCCTCTATATTCAAGAGAATCCGGTAAAGTGGCAAAACGATGAGTACTATGGCTAACAGTATGTGTTTACCCGTGGACAATTAACGCGGCTGTATAATCATCCCCATGACAGACGCCGCGCTCAAAGCCCAACTTGAAGAGCTGCGCACAAGCCTCAACGAGCACAACTATCGCTATCACGTGCTCGACCAGCCCTCCATCTCAGACGCTGAATACGATAAGCTGCTCAATCAGCTGCGCACCATCGAGACCGAGCATCCCGAGTGGATCACGCCTGATTCGCCCACCCAGCGCGCCGGCGCGGAGCCGTCCCCCAAATTTGCCAAAGTAGCCCACCCGGCGCCCATCCTCAGCCTCGGTAACGCCTTTGACGAGGCCGACCTGCGCGCCTGGGTCGAGCGCATCAGCCGCCTGGATGAGCGCGTGCGCAAAGCCAGCTTTGTGGCCGAACCCAAGCTTGATGGCCTCAGCGTGGTCCTGCACTATAAAGATGGCCTCTTCGTCCAAGGCGCCACGCGTGGCAATGGCGATGTAGGCGAGGATGTGACCGCCAACTTGCGCACCCTGCGCAAGCTGCCGCTGCGCATCCCGGCTGCGGCCGGCGGCCCCAAGCCGCCCGCTGACCTGTTCGTGCGCGGCGAAGTCTTTTTCTTCAAAAAAGACTTTGAGGCACTCAACAAGCGCCAATCCGAGAGCGGCGAGCGCATCTACCAGACCGCCCGCAACACGGCCGCCGGCACCCTGCGCCAGCTCGACCCGAGCATCACCGCCTCGCGCGCCCTTACGTTCTACGTCTACAACATCATCGCCGCCGAAGGCAAGCTGCCTACGACCCAGTGGGAAACTTTGCAATATCTGCAGGACCTCGGCTTCCCCACTGCGCCCGAATCGGTGCTGTGCAAAGACCTCGAAGACGTGGTGGCCGCCTACAAGCAGTGGGAAGCCGGCCGCGATGCGCTGCCCTATGAAGTCGACGGCATGGTGGTCAAGCTCAATGACCTCGCCCTATACAACGACCTCGGCGTGGTGGGCAAAGACCCGCGCGGCTCGATCGCTTATAAGTTTCCCGCGCTCGAAGTCACCACCCAGCTGCTCGATATCGGCGTCAATGTGGGACGTACCGGTGTCCTCACCCCGTACGCCATGCTGGAGCCGGTCGAGATCGGCGGCGTCATCGTCAAACAGGCAACCTTGCACAACTTTGACTTCATTGCTGAGAAGGACATTCGCGTCGGCGACCGCGTGCTGGTCAAGCGCGCCGGCGATGTGATTCCTTATGTCATCGGCCCGGTGCTCTCCGAGCGCAAGAAAAGCGCCAGGAAATATAAACCACCCAAGGTCTGCCCTGTGTGCGGTGAGCCGGTCGAAACGGTTGAAGACGAAGTGGCCTGGTATTGCGTCAATGCGGCCTGCCCGGAGCAGATCATACGCAATGTGGAGCACTTTGTAGCGGTGCTGGATGTGGTGGGTATGGGTGAGAAGATCGTCGCCCAGCTCAACGCAGCCGGCCTGGTCAAAGACGTGGCCGACCTGTTCTCGCTGAGCCGTGAAGACCTGCTCAGCCTGGAAGGCTTTGCCGACAAGAAGGCCGATAATCTCATCGCCTCCATCGAGGCCGCCCGTACCCGCTCGCTGCATTTGCTCATCCTCGCCCTTGGCATCCGCGGGGTGGGCTGGGTGATGGCCGGCGCGCTGGCCGCCAAGTACCGCGACCTGGACGAGCTGGCAAAAGCCAGCACGCAGGACATTGACGATATCGAGGGCATCGGCCCCAGCATTGCCGAAGCCATTACGGACTGGTTTGCCCAGTCCAGCAATCAGGCTGTGCTCAAGAAGCTCAAGAAGGCCGGCGTGTGGCCGCGCAGCGAGCCGCGCAAGGCGCCCAGTGGGCCGCAACCCTTTGCCGGGCTCACTTTCGTGGTCACCGGCACGCTGCCCACCTTCAGTCGCAAGGACGCCCAGAATTTTATTGAAGAGCGTGGCGGTAAGGTGGCCGGCTCCGTTAGCAAGAAGACCAGTTACCTGGTCGTGGGTGAAGATGCCGGCTCTAAGCTGGATAAAGCGCGCGAGCTAGGCGTGCCCACCCTGGATGAAGATGCACTCAAGCAGTTGGCCGAGAAATAGGAGAACTATGAACTTTCCATTGACCCTGTCATTCAAGATTTTGGCAATTGCTACCCAGATCCATGTGCAGGACGCCGGCGGCAGTACGCTGGCCTACATGAAGCAGAAACTTCTGAAACTGCGCGAGGATATTGACGTATTTGCCGACCAAAGCCAGTCGCAGCTGCTCTACAATATCAAGGCTGACCGCGTAATTGACTTCTCCGCCCGCTATAACTTCACCGATGCCAGCGGCAAGACCATCGGCTCGATCAAGCGCAAGGGGATGCGCTCACTGTGGAAGGCCAATTACGAGGTGGCGGATGCCTCCGGTAGCCAGGTCATGACCATTAACGAGGAGAACGGCTGGGTCAAGATCTGGGATTCGCTCTTTGGTGAGATCCCTGTGATCGGCATGCTGAGCGGCTATATCTTTCATCCGGCGTATCTGGTGACCAATGCCCAGGGCCAGCAGGTGGCCCGCCTGGTGAAGCAGCCGGCCTTCTTTGAAGGCAAGTTTGAGCTCACTCCGCGCGATGCGCTGCGTCCTCAGGATGAGACTCTGGTGCTGCTGAGCCTCCTCACCATGACGCTGTTGGAGCGCTCACGCGGCTAAAAACCTGCCGCGAGCGGGCGTTTTTGCCTGCGTTGACAGCACCCAAGGGGTGAGCTACACTGACCCTTCGCAAAGGAACACGAATGACATCTCCACGCATCGAAGACGCAATAAGCAAGCGCATTGACGCCATGTCGGAGCGCATCCGTCTCCTCCAGGAGGCGGGTCTGTATTACTACAACCAGCCTATCACTGAAATGATGGATGAATCCAAGGTGCTGGTGCGCGGCCGCGTCATGCAAATGTTCGCCTCGTACAGTTACCTGGGCCTCATCGGCCACCCGCGCATCAACGAGGCCGCCAAGGCCGCCATTGACCGCTACGGCACCGGCACGCACGGTGTGCGCACCCTGGCCGGCACGCTGGATATCCACAACGAGCTCGAAGAGACGATCTCCAGCTTCAAGAACGCCGAAGCCGCCATCACCTACACCTCCGGCTATGCCACCAACCTAACCGTGGTGTCCACGCTGCTGGGCCGCCACGACTATGTGTTCTCCGACCGCCTGAACCATGCCAGCATCGTAGACGGCTGCATGATGTCCGGCGCCAAGTTCGTTCGCTTCAAGCATCGTGATATCAATGACCTTGAGAAAGCGCTGGAAGAGGCGCCGGCCTCTGCCGCCAAGCTGATCATTGCCGACTCCGTCTTCAGCATGGATGGTGACATCATTGACCTGCCGCGCTTGGTTGAGGCGGCTCGCAAGCACCATGCCTGGCTGATGATCGACGAGGCCCACTCCATCGGTGTGCTGGGCAAGACCGGCCGCGGCATTGAAGAGCACTTTGGCATGGAAGACGTCATCGACATCAAGATGGGCACCCTCAGCAAGACCATCCCCTCGGTGGGCGGGTATGTGGCCGGCCGCGCCGATATGATCAACTTCCTGCGCCACACCAGCCGCGCCTACATCTTCTCGGCGGCCTTGCCGCCGGCCCAGGCGGCCGCCGCCAACGAGGCTTTCAAGGTGATCCTGGATGAGCCCTGGCGTATTGAGAAGCTGACCGCCAACGGTACCCAGTTCATCAAAGGCTTGCAGAGCCGCGGATTTGACACGATGGACACCGAAACCGCCATCGTGCCGGTGCTGTGCAAGGACGATGACCTGGCCTATGCGCTGACACGCGATGTACAGGAGCGCGATATCTTCGTGCTGCCGGTGGTTTCCCCGGCGGTGGAGCAGGGCAAGGCCCGCCTGCGCGCCACCGTCACCACTGCCCACAAGACTGAGGATATCGAGCGCGCTATGGACATCATTGCCGAAGAAGGCAAAAAGCTCGGCATTTTGAAGTAGAATAAGTGTTCGCCTAATCCATAAGCCGTTGCGAAGCAACGGCTTTTTTATTCGTGGGAAACGAGAATGAAGAAAGCACAAAAACAGAAAACCTTTTATTCACTGTTGGGCAATAACCTGATCGCCTCGATCACCAACAGCACCGTATGGTTCGCCATAATTTTCTACGCCTACCTGGAAACGCAATCCGTGTTGGTCACATCCATCATGGGCGGCTTGTACCTGGTGCTGGTGGCTGTGTCTGGCTTCTGGCTTGGTTCGCTGGTCGATCACAACAAAAAGAAGACCATGATGCAGGTTTCCAGCGCCGTTTCGTTCGTCATGTTCCTCATCTGCTTTGTGGTCTACCAGACTGCCGCGCCGGGCGAATTTACCCAGCCGGACAGCGTGCGCCTGTGGACGCTGGCTGTCCTGGTGCTGTTCGGCATGATCGCCGGCAACCTGCGCTCCATCGCCATGCCTACCCTGGTGACGCTGCTGTTCGCCGCCAAAGAGCGCGAGCGCGCCAACGGGCTGGTGGGTACGGTGTTCGGCGTGTCGTTCCTCACCACCTCGGTCATTAGTGGCTTGCTGGTGGGGCAGGCCGGCATGGCCTGGGTGTTTGGCCTGGCCATGGTGATGACCCTGCTGGCCATTGCGCACCTGTGGACCATTCCGGTGCCCGAGACCAAGATCGCCCATGTGGAGGGCGGCGCGCCCAAGTCGGTTGACCTGCGCGGCACCTACAAACTCGTCGCCGCCATCCCGGGCCTGACTGCGCTCATTCTTTTCACCACCTTCAACAACCTGCTGGGCGGCGTGTTCATGTCACTGATGGATGCTTACGGCCTCTCGATGATGTCGGTCGAGGCCTGGGGCTTCCTGTGGGGCATCGTCAGCACTGGTTTCATCATCGGCGGTTTACTCATCGCCCGCTTTGGCCTGGGCGGCAAGCCGCTGCGTGCCTTGTTCGGCGCTAACCTGGTGATATGGTTCATCTCCTCTATCTTCACCATCCAGCCTTCCATCGTGCTGATGACGGTGGGCTTGCTCATCTACCTGACGGTGGTGCCCTTTATTGAGGCGGCTGAGCACACCATTATCCAGCGCGTCGTGCCGCCAACCCGCCAGGGCCGCGTGTTCGGCTTCGCCCAAAGTGTGGAGCTGGCCGCCGCGCCGCTGACCTCCTTCCTCATCGGCCCCATCGCCCAGTTCTACTTCATCCCGTTCATGACCGATGGAGCGGGGGTGGAGCTGATCGGCAGCTGGTTCGGCACCGGCCCGGCCCGCGGTATGGCCCTGGTATTCACGATCACCGGCATCATTGGCTTCTTTGTCACTTTGATTGCCATGCGCACCAGGCCCTACCAGCAGCTGGCCAAGCGTTACACCAAAGGCGAGAAGGCACAAGCCGCCTAGATCCCGCCCGTCATTGCGAGGGATGCTCGAAGTTGTCTATAGGAAACTTCGAGCATCCCTTGCAGTTTGCTTTCCTTATGCCTTATGGTTAACTTGCTCTGATGCCGATCCCTAAACTCATCCTTGCTCTTGGCCGCGAGCGCTCGCTGGAGCGCAGGCACCCCTGGGTCTTTGCCAGCGCCATCATTCGCGTTGATGGCGCGCCCCAACCTGGCGATACAGTTGACGTTGTATCCGCGCACGGCCAGTTTCTGGCCCGTGCTGCGTATAGCCACCTCTCGCAAATTCGCGCCCGGGTTTGGTCCTGGAGCCAGGATGAAGAGATTGACGCCGCCTTCCTGCGCCGCCGGCTGGCAGCCGCCATTGGTTCGCGGCGTGCCCTGAACCTGCCCAGCAACGGCATGCGTTTAGTCCACGCTGAGTCGGACGGCCTGCCCGGCATCGTGGTTGACCAATATGGCGGCGCTCTCGTGCTGCAGTGCCTCAACTGGGGCGCCGAGCGCTGGCGCGAGCAGATCGCTGACGCACTGATGGAGCTGTGCCAGCCCGTCGTCATCTTCGAGCGCTCGGACGCGGATGTCCGCGAGCTGGAAGGTCTGCCGCCCCGCGTGGGCGTTCTGCGCGGCACGCTGCCCGCCGCGCCGCTGCTGGTGCGCGAAGCCAATCTCGATTTTGAAGTCGATCTGGGCGGCGGGCACAAGACCGGCTTTTATCTTGACCAGCGCAGCAACCGTATCCTGGCCGGTAGCCTGGCAGCCGGCCGCCAGGTGCTGGATTGTTTTTCCTACACTGGCGGCTTCGCCACCCACATGCTGCACGGCGGGGCCGCCCACGTCACGCTGGTAGACGACTCCGCCGCTGCCCTCGAGTTGGCGGCCCGCAACCTGGAACGCAACCAGCTGCCCGCTGACCGGGCGGAGTTCATTGATGGGGATGCTTTCCAGGTGCTACGCCGCTTCCGCGATTCGGCCCGCCAGTTCGACCTGGTGGTGCTCGACCCGCCCAAGTTCGCCCCCACGCGGGCCACCGCCGAACGGGCGGCGCGCGGCTACAAAGACATCAACCTGCTGGCGCTCAAGCTGCTGCGGCCCGGCGGCCATTTGCTCACTTTCTCGTGCTCGGGTGGGGTGGATGCAGCCCTGTTCCAGAAGATCGTTGCGGGCGCGGCGCTGGATGCCGGCATTGAGGCGCGCATCATTGGCCGCCTGAGCCAAGGCGCGGATCATCCGGTGGCGCTCAACTTCCCCGAGGGTGAGTATCTCAAGGGTCTTGTAATAGAAAAAAGCGCTGGGTGATCCCAGCGCTTTTTTTTTGTACGTCTTTTCAAATTTAGGCTGATGCGCCGCTGTAGTTCTTCAAACCCCACAGCCATAGGCGGCGGGTGATGAACAGCGCCACCAGCGTGAATACGAATGTTCCGGCCAGCAGTTCAGGCGTCAGGCGACCGGTCAATGCTTCGGCTGGCACCGTGACGGCGAACGCCACCGGGATGAGGTAGGTCAACCCCAGGCGCAGCCAGTCCGGATAGATCCCCACCGGCCAGCGCCCGGCCTGGAAGATGCTTTGCATCATCTCCATCAGCTCCCATACGCGCACGAACCAGAACGAGAGGATCGAAGCCAACAGCAGTACGCAGTAGAGCAGGATCATGCCCATCAGCAAGGTGGCGGCGAAGGCGAACGCCAGCCACCAGCTGGCTTCCAGGCCCATGCGTCCGATGGCCACGCCCAACACAATGATGCCCAGCAGCACATCCACCAGCCGCCAGATGGCGACGACGCGTACGCTGATCAGCACCTGCGAGTCCTCGGGCTTGGTGAGCGTGAAGTCAAGGCGGCCTTCGCGCACATCTTCCATGAAGGCCCACATGTTGGGCAGCACCAGGCTGCCGATCAACCCGCTCATCAGCACGAACACGCCATACACCGCCAGCAGCTCGGGTTGCGACCAGCCGCCCAGGTTATCTGTGTAGCTGTAGACTACATTGAGCACGATCAGGCCTGTACCCAAAGACAGGCTGGACTGCAGCACCTGCATAAAGAAGTTGGCGCGGTATTGCACCTCATTCAGTATGCTGATGCGGGCAAACAACCCGAAGAGTTTTAGAGGTCTAAGCATTTTTAGCTCCCAACCGCCGTGAAGCGCTTCACGGCCAGTTTCCATATCAGGCGCACCAGTGTATAGCCGCCTGCGATCCAGGCCAGCTGGGCAAGCACGCCCGGCCAGAATTCGGGCAGGTCAACCCGCCCCAGCAACACCTCAATGGGAAAGTAAAAGGTCCACTGGAAGGGCAGAAAGTTGGCCACATTCTGCGCCCAGGCTGGCATTACTTCCAGCGGCACCAGGCGGCCCGAGAACAGCAACTCAGCCGCAAAGTACAGCTCGAACAACGCATCCACGCGCTCGGTCCAGAAACACACCAGGCCAAGCAGCCACATGAAAAAGAAGCGCACAAAGAACGCCAGCATCAGCACCGCGGGGAAGGCGGCGATCTGCCACAGTTCCGGGTTTATCTCGGGCTTGAACAACAGCCACAGCAAGATGCCCATCGGCAGCCAGTAGATGGTCTGCGGGATCTTGTATCCCAGGTAATAGCCCAGGTCGGGCAGCAGCGGGTGCACCGGGCGCAGTAGCTCGGCCGCCAGGCGGCCTTCCTTGATGCGCCAGTGGAACCCCTGCGGGCCGATGGCCAGGTTGAACTGGCGCACCAGGGTCCAGATGATGTAGTACCCGGCAAACTGGGCCGCGGTGTAGCCGCCGATGGCGCCGCCCTGCGAATTGGCTACCGAGCTCCACACCACCAGGTAGATCACCGGCTCGATGAGGATGTGCACCATGAACATCATGTTGGCGGCGGGGTATTGCAGTTGCTCGATTACGGCTTGCCGCGCTGCTACCGCGTACATCTGTAGATAGTTGCGCAGGCCGTAGCGTTGCGCCCGCTGCGGTTGTATCGGAGTTGCTATTTCACTCATTCCTTATGCTCCTACTGCAGTAAAGCGTCTTACGGCTCTGACCCAGACCAGGCGGATCCCAACATAGGCCGCCAGGATCCAGGCCACTTGAGCCAGGACGCCCATCCAAAATTCACTCATCGTCACCCGGCCCAGCAGCAGCTCGATCGGGAAGTAAAAAGTCCACTGAAAGGGTAGGTAGCCTGCCACCTTTTGCGCCCACACCGGCATGATCTCCAGCGGCACCAGCCGGCCGGAGAAAAGCAGCTCGGCGGCGAAGTACAGCTCGATCAGCGAGTCGATGCGCTCGGTCCAAAAGCAGATCAGGCCCACCAGCCACATCACAAAGAAGCGCACATACGCCGCCAGTATCAGCACGATGGGGAAGCTTAGCAGCTGCCAGCCCTGCGGGTTGACCTCGGGCTTGAACATCAGCCACAGGATCACCCCGATCGGGATCCAGTACACCACCTGCATGACCTTGAAGCCCAGGTTCCATCCCAGGTCAATGTCGATCGGGTGGATCGGGCGCAGCAGCTCGCCGGCCAGGCTTCCGTTCTTGATGCGCCAGTTGAAGCTGTCTGGCCCCACGGCCAGGTTGAACTGGCGCACAAAGGTCCAGATGATGTAGTAGCCGGCGAACTGCCCGGCGGTATAGCCGCCCACGGCGCCGCCTTGCGCCGCCGTGGCAGAACTCCACACCACCAGATAGATGATCGGCTCGATGAGCACATTCACCATGAACATCAGGCTGGCGAGCGGGTACTGCAGCCGTTCCAGCATGGCAATGCGCGCCCCAACAGCATACACCTGCAGGGTCGCTTTCACGCGTTGTGCAAATCCTTGCACGCGGTGCATCTTGTTTTTTTTACTCGCTGGTCTCGGGAGCGTCAAACACGCTCTCGATCACTTCTTCGATCGGCGGGTCATCCACGGTCAGATCCGTCACCGGCAGGTCGGCCAGCAGGCGAGCCGTCACCTGGGGTGCATCCGTCTTGGCCACGCGCAACACCACGCGGTTCGGCTCCTGCGTCACCACAGTGCCGTACTTCGCCATGTCGGGCGTCTTGCCGTTCATGTCGCTCATCGTCAGCACCAGCGTCTTCATTGCTGAGAAACGCTCCACCAGCTGGGTCAGATCGCCGTCGAAGAGCAGCTTGCCGTGATGGATGACGATGACGCGCTTGCACAATGCCTGCACATCCGCCATGTAGTGGCTGGTCAGCAGCACCGTGGCCTTGTAGCGCTGGTTGTACTCCTGGATGAAGGCGCGGATGCGGCGCTGCATAGTCACGTCCAGGCCGATGGTCGGCTCGTCCAGGAATAGCACGCCGGGCCGGTGCAGCAGAGCGCCGACCATCTCGGCCTTCATGCGCTCGCCGAGCGAGAGGTTGCGCACCGGCTTCTTGACCAGGTCCTTAAGCTGCATGACCTCGATCATCTCGTCACGCGCCTGCTTGAACTGCTCCATGGGAATGCCGTAGATGGCGCGGTACAGGTCATACGAGTCGATTGCGGGGATGTCCCAGTTCAGCTGACTGCGTTGGCCCATCACCAGAGTGATCTGCTCCAGAAATTCGCGCTGGCGTTTCTGCGGCACATGCCCCGCCACGCTCAGCTCACCGCTGGTGGGGTAGAGCAGGCCGGAGAGCATCTTCAGCGTTGTGGTCTTGCCGGCGCCGTTGGGGCCAAGAAAGCCCACGATCTCGCCCGGCTCGATTTGGAAGCTGATGCCATCCACCGCGTGCACGTCTTTGGTTTTGCGCGCCACCAGGCTCTTGACGGCTGCCTTCAGGCCAGCCTCGCGCTCGGGCACCTTGTATGTTTTGCGTAGATCTTTGACCGTGATACTATTTGTACTCACCTAAGCCTCCAAGCCCGAAAAAGCAATATTTACTGCAGAAAAGGCAAAATGTTCTAGTGCTGTTCTATTATAATAACGCATGTTATCTTTCAGATTATCAAATCTTATATCAATTTTCCTAAAAACGCAAGCTCGATTAAGCCGAGACAACAAAAAACCGCAAGAGTCGTGCTCCTGCGGCTGCGTGCGACGGCAAAAGGGCGCGTGAGGGCCTAAAGCCCAGCCTCAGGAGGTAGACAATCAAACGAACCTGCATTGCTCAACATCATTTTGCCGCTACCTCCTTTCACTAAGATTGGCTAAGCATAAGCCCATCTGAATTACTTGTCAATGTTTTGTCTGCGTCAGATGTCGGCGCAGCCAGTATGAAACTCGCCATGCGGGCAAGAGGCTCGTACTAATCTGCAAGAGCACAGTCAGCAAAAAACAGCCTGCGCATTTTGCGCAGGCTGTTTATGCTTGAGTGCAAGGCGGTGCTTACGGCACCGGGTTTGCCGGAAAAGAGCCTTCGGGTGCGTACCAGTCCTGCGGGTTCACGCCGCCGGTCTCCTGCCCGCTGGTCACCGTCACCACGATCAGGCTGTGGTCAGTGCAGCTTACGCTCAACCCGCAAGGCACTGCCTGGCTGTACCCTGCCGCCAGGCCTTGCGTGTAAGCCACCACTTCGTAATCACCCGGCGGCAAGTTAGCGATCGTATAAAAGCTGGTGCCTTCGCTGGTGGTCACATAATAGTAGTTGCCCGGCTGAGCCATGCTCCACGCCACGATGGTTTGGGCGGGGATGAAGCTGCTGGGGTAGCTCAGATTGCCTGAGATGCTGCCCGGGTCGTTCGATTCCTGCGCGGGCGGTTGCACGCCCGGCGGGTAAGGTATATCGCCCGGCTGGCCGTACCAGTCACACACGGCAATCCCACCGGTCTGCTCGCCGGCCACCACGTCAAAGCTCACCAGTGAATGGTCAGTGCAATCCACGCTCAGTCCACAGGCGACAGCCTGTGAATAGCTGCCGCCATAGCTGAAGTCAGGCAGCCAGGCATAGGCTGTGTAGCTGCCCGCCTCGAGCTCGGCCGAGAATGCCATCTGGTTCAGGGAGATCGGTACCTCTACCGGCTCTGCCGCTCCGTCGCGCTGCAAGTACACCGTCATCTCGGGGATGAAAGACGAGGGGTAGCACACTGAGCCTTCTACAGTACCCAGCTGTGGCCCGGCAGTCTCTAGTGCGGGCGGGTTTGCCGCCTGGCTGGTTTGCAGAGCAGCGGCCACCAGGGTGGCCACGGCAGCGTCATCTGCATCGCCGCTGGGCGCACAACCCGCCAACAGCAGCGCAAGGATGAATACAACTGAAACAATTCGGGTGCTCATAGCTCTTGCTCCTCAGATATGGGTAAAAAGGCACTATGGGCATTATATATGAGCGAGCACACTGGAATTGTGCCAGTGCGCTCGCTTAAGAGTGGAGATGGCGGGAATCGAACCCGCGTCCGAATGATTAGAGTTCTGAACGTCTACGAGCGTAGTCGGTTGTATTGTCGCTGCATGGCCCACAACAGACAAGGGGGTCCACGCAGCCATCCGCTTTGTCTTAAGCGCACGATACGGAAGCGTGCACAGCACCCCGGCATTGTCTCGCCTGTTCCCACCCAGCCGAGGAGAGGGCGGGGCAGACGCAACTCACGAGGAGTTGGACAGTTCTTTGCTAGCCGGTATTACGCGGCGAGCGGGAGAGCTGCGTATTCAGTGCGGTTGGCACTTAAGGTTTGCGCTGAGTTAACGAGGTCGGCGCCTCTCGGCTCGCAGTTCAGACCCAGCCTCAATCGTCGAAGCCAGTCATCCCCATGCAGGCCCAGATTATAGCAGGGCAGTGTTTGAGCTTTCTTAGAACTAGCCCGCCGGCCCTAGCAGTTCCACCCGGTTGCCGTCCTGGTCAGCCAGCGCAATGCCCGGCTGCCCGTCGCGTTCCATGTCCTCGTAGGCGTACTGAGCGGCCTGCACGCGCTGCAGCACCGCCTGCCAGCCGGCCTCATCAGAGATGCGATAGGCGTATGAGCGCAGGCCGGTCATGTCCTCTTCGCGGCGCGAGGCGTTCTGGCTGTGCCAGGTGTTCGCGCCCAGGTGGTGGTGGTAGCCGCCCGCGCTCAGGAAGATGGCGCTGGGCCAGTTGACAATGATGTCCATGCCCAGCAGGTTGTTGTAGAACGCCGCCGTGGTGGCCGTGTCGGACACTTGCAGGTGCATATGGCCAATGTCGGTGCTGGGGTCGATTGCACCCGCTTGGGCGGCCGCCTGGTCGGCTTCTTCGATCAGCTTGTGCAGGTCCAGCGGGGCGTTGGCCATTTCCAGTGAACCGTCGCCCAGGCGCGGCCACTGGTCGCGCGGGCGGTCTCGGTAGATCTCGATCCCGTTGTTTTCTGGATCAGCCAGGTAAATCGCCTCGCTGACCAGGTGGTCAGAGGCGCCTTGCAGCGGCCAGCCCGCTGAGACGATCCGCAGCAGGGTAGTGGCCAGCGGGGTGCGGCCGGTGAAGCGAAAGGCCGTGTGGTACAGACCCGTACGCGCTTGCGGTACAAGCCGGGCGCCCTGGCGCTCGGTCAGGGTCAGCAGGGCGGGCAGCTGCCCGTTGGCGCTCAGGCGCGTGCGCCCATCGGCTGAGTCAATGATCTGGAAGCCCATCAAGCCGCCGTAGAAGGCGCTCATGCGCGCCAGGTCGGCCACCTGCAGCTCTACATGGGCGATCTGGGTATCCGGGTGAATTTTGAAGTCGTTCATAGGCTTGACATATAGACGGCGGCCAATTATGCTTTATTACATAGATGGCCGTCTATTTATACCTTGTATGAAAGGAGCTGGTTATGTTTACACCTGATGAGCAGTTGAACGTCGTGGAAAGCGGTTGTTGCTGCGGCGGCACTGGCTGCTGCTAACTGGTAGGATCGCTTTTAAGAAACAGCGTGGCCAGTTGCATTGCAGCTGGTCACGTTGTTTATTTAAGCTGTTCGGCTGCTTTGCTTTCAGGCGCAAAGGTGCTGATCAGCTGGCCGCAGCACATCGCCACCCGCTCTTGGTTCAGCGTGTAGTAGGTGTTCTTACCCTCCTCGCGCACCTGCACCAGCTCTGCCTCACGCAGTAAGGCCAGATGGTGAGACACCGTAGGCTGGCTCACCTTCACCGTCCTCACGATCTCGTTCACATTCTTCCACTCGCAGCAACAGGTCTGCATGATCTGCTGGCGAGTGGGGTCGGCCAGCACTTTGGCGAACGCCACGGGGTCCATGCTCTTGGTCTTCATATTGACTGCTCTCTATGCAGTCTACTTGCCTTAAGGGTGAATGTCAATTCGTAGCTATTGTCACTGTTGCGTCCTGTGGCTCGCAATGATGGGCTTTAGCAAGCATGCTGCGCCCTACATAACCGTGTCATTCCGACCGGGTTTGTATACTTGCACCAGACCGCCGGACCCGCATCAGGGAGGAATCCTTCTCACCATATCTTCCTCGCAACGCCAGTTATCCAAACTCGCGCCTTCAGTACCCTCATGCACATTCCTTGACAAACACTCCAATATCCCCAATCCACCATCCACCACCAAATCCGTGTACAACCACACTCGGATGCCAGCCAATCAATTGACCTACCTGTCAAGTGTTCCTAAGCTCGGCCTCATAGATTCCAGATATCTTTTTGGTTGCACCCCATACCCCTACACCAAAAACAACAACATCTTTGGAGCTTTGCGCTAAGTGCAGCTAAGCTGTTAACATGTGCCCTATGCGTGTCCTTGCCCTCAGTGACCAGGTCCTCGACTTCGTCTACACTCCCAGCGCCGCCCAACGCTTCAGTGCCGTCGACATGGTCATTGGCTGCGGCGACCTGCCGTACTACTACCTTGAATTCCTGGTGGATACCCTGCACAAGCCGGTTTTCTTCGTGCGCGGCAACCATGCGCCCAATGTCGAATACTCCCAAACCGAGGAGCGCGAGGCGCCCTGGGGCGCCATAGACCTGCACCGCAAGGTGGAGCATCACAAGGGGCTCATCCTCGTCGGCTTTGAAGGCAGCCTGCGCTACCGCCGTGGCCCTTTCATGTATACGCAGGGAGAGATGTGGATGATGGTTTTGGGCATGCTGCCGCGCTTCCTCTACAACCGCTTGCGCTATGGCCGCGCCTTGGACGTGCTCGTCACCCATGCGCCCGCCTGGGATGTCAGCGACCGCCAGGATACGGCCCACCGTGGCTTCAAGGCCTTCCGCTGGCTGCTGCGCACCTTCAAGCCGAAATACCATCTGCATGGGCACATCCACCTGTATGACCGTAACGAGCCGGCCATCGTGGAGTTCGAGGAAACCCGCGTCATCAACGCCTACGGCTACCAGGAGCTGGAGTTAGCCCCATGAACAACTACTCCTCAGCCATGAGCGATTTCAAACGCGCCCGCGGCCGTGCCGCGCTGCGTCAGGCGCTGGCGCGCCTGGGTGGCAGCCGCGCCGATGACCTGCTGCGCTTCGATGATGTGCGCAGAATGCTGGGCGGGACCAGCCAGCTGCCACGCGGCCTGCATGAGATTCCGCTGGATGCCATTGTGGGCAGCGTGGGCCGCTACGAGGACTTCAACCGCCAGTTCTTACCGCGCCAGGCCAGCCAGGGCAGCCGCTGGGCGCGGGTGCGCATGGCGGTGGAAGGGCAGGGCCTGCCGCCCATCGAAGTCTACAAGATCGGCGAGATCTACTTCGTGATGGATGGCCACCATCGCGTTTCGGTGGCACGTGAGGTGGGCGCCAGGACCATTGAAGCCTTCGTCACCGAAATTCCCACCCGCGTCAGCATATCGCCGGATGATGATATTGAAGACCTCATCATCAAGACCGAGCTGCACAATTTTCTGCAGGATACAGGGCTGGGTGACACGCGGCCGGATGTCGATTTCCGCGTCACGCTGCCCGGCCGCATCAACGAACTGCGCGAGCACATCGCTGTGCACCGCTACTACATGGGTGAGGAACTCGGCCGCGAGATTAGTGCGGCCGAAGCGGCCGCCCATTGGGCCGATGAAGTCTATGTGCCGGCCGTGCACGCCATCCGCCAGCTCGGCCTGCTGCGAGACTTCCCACAGCGTACCGAAGCGGATATGTACTTGTGGCTCATGAAGCACCGCTCCACATTGGAGAAAGAGTTGGGCTGGAACCTCGGCATCAGCGAGGCAGCCGCCCACGCCTGGAACCGCCTCGAGGGCAGCCCGCGCCGCTTTAGCTCGCGCGTGCGCCGTTGGCTGGGCAGCTGGATGCGCACGCCAGCCCCGCCGCTGCCCACCCAGTGGCGATTGCAGCGCGACGACTTGGATGAGAGCGAGACGCTCTTCCCGCGCCTGTTGGTGCCGCTCAGCGGCGAAGATGCCAGCTGGACCGCGCTGGATGTGGCCCTGCAAGTCGCCAAGCATGAGCGCAGCGAACTGCGCGGTGTGCATGTGCAGCCCGAAACCGGCGGAGATGACGCCCAATTGCAGCGCCTGCGCGGCGAATTTGAGCGCCGCGTGGCTGCCGCCGGGCTGCGCGGCAGCCTGGTGGTGGAGGAGGGCAATATCCATCGACGTGTGGAAGCCCGCAGCCACTGGAGCGATCTGGTGGTGCTGCATCTCAAGCATCCACCCGGCACGCGCCCGCTGGAGCGTCTTGTATCCGGCCTGCGCGCTTTCCTGCAACGCAGCCCGCGCCCGGTGCTGGTTGTGCCGGATAAGACTGCCATGCAGCACGCCCTGCTGGCCTACGACGGCAGCCGCAAGGCCCGCCAGGCGCTCTATCTGGCCGCCTACCTGGTGCGTCGCTGGGGCATCCAGCTCACCGTGCTCACTTCGCTGGAGAACAGCCTGCGGCCCACGCTGGCCCAGACCGGCGCCAAGAACTACCTGCTGGCACGCGGCGTCATCGCCGAATATGTGCAGCGCCGCGGCCGCGCCGCGCAGGCGATCCTGGACGTGGCCGCCGAGCGCGGCTGCGATTTAGTGCTAATGGGGGGCTATGCCCAGAGCGAATTCATGGA
This sequence comes from Anaerolineales bacterium, assembly GCA_025808555.1. Classification (NCBI taxonomy): domain Bacteria; kingdom Bacillati; phylum Chloroflexota; class Anaerolineae; order Anaerolineales; species Anaerolineales bacterium. The sequence continues at coordinate 2,029,007 of CP075526.1, forward strand.
AGTGATGCGCGGCAGCAACCTGGATGTTGTGCTGCGCGAATACCGCGGCGCCATCTGGGTGTGCAATTAGGCCTGCCAACGCTGGCGGATCGGCTCGTCCTCCGTGTAGACGTTCATGAAGGCAAACTCCACCGAGAGCGCGAACAGAACGTAGCGCTCCGCAGGCATATAACTGGCCGCTGCCACCGCACGGGCGCGCTCGGCGGGGTCGGTCACCAGACGGCCATGCCCACGAACGTAGAATTCGCCTTCGCCGCCGTTGGAGTTTTCCACGCTGCAATGAAGGCTATATGCGCTGCCGCGTTGCAGATCTTTGCCCTTGGGGGAGGTTGGCTCCATGAACAGATACAGTTCGTCAGCCAATATCGGCGTAACGGGATGCACGCGCGGCGCACCTGCCGCTGACACTGTGGCAATATACGCCACCACGCCGTTCAAGCGGCTGGCGCCAAACGCAGCCAGGTCAGGCGCGCTGGCGGCAAAGTCAGCCCAACGCGTCAGCTCCATATGGCCTCCGCTGACAGCGCATCCAGACGCTCCACTTCTTCTTCGCTCAGGCTCCAGCTCAGCGCGCCGGCGTTCATCTCGGCCTGTTTGGCGTTCTTGGCGCCCGGGATCGCCAGCGTGCCCTTGGCGACGCACCAATTGAGCGCCACTTGCGAGATGGCCTTATCGCCATGCAGGGTCGCTATGCGCTGCATCTCAGCCAGCAGCGGCACCAGGCGGCCCAGCTTGCTGCGGCTGGTGATGCGCCGCGCCAGATCGGGCAACGGGTGCTGACGGCTGTACTTGCCGGTCAGCAGCCCCTGCGCCAGCGGGCTGTAGGCGATCACGGTGACTTTGTGGTCCTTGCACAGTTGCAGCAGGCTATTGCGCTCAGCGTTGCGGGCCAACAGACTGTAGGAGATCTGGTTGCTGGCCAGGCGCAGGCCGCGGCTCTCTAATACCTTGATGGCCTTCTCCATCTGGCGTGGCCCAAAGTTGGAGACGCCGATCTGCCCGATCAGGCCGGCCTCCACCGCATCGGCCATGCCGTGCAGCCAGGTGGCAAAGTGGCGCGGCGGGAACGGCCAGTGGATCTGATACAGCGGCAGCTTGCTTACGCCGAGGCGGCGCAAGCTGCCCGCCAAGGCGCGCGGCAAGCTGTTGCGCAGCACGCGCCAGGGGTACGGGAAGAACTTGGAGGCGATGAAGTGCTCTTCGGCGTTGGCAGCCGCAAAGCTGCCCAGCAACTCCTCAGAGCGGCCCGTGCCGTAGATCTCGGCCGTGTCGAAGAAGGTGACGCCGGCTTCCAGGCTGGCGTCGTATGCGGCGCGCAACTCTTCTTCTCCATAATCCCTGCCGTATGACCAAAACAGCGTGTCGCCCCAGGCCCAGGTACCCATGCCAATGGGCGCAACTTTGGGTCCGTCCTGCCCGATCTGGATCAGCTGCATTCTACGTATCCCTTCGTGGCTTAGTGTACACGCACTGCCAGAAGAAAAGAGCCCCGCTTTATTGCGGGGCTCTTTTCACTCTTGTTAGGGCAGGGTGATCGTCACCGATAGCGGCAGATGGTCTGACGCTGTCGTCAACGGGATGGCAAAGTTGCTGAAGCTCAGATCTGGCGAGATGAAAATGTAGTCGATCTGATGATCAGCGGCGAACGAGGGATAGGTGAAGGTGTTGGTCAGCCCACTCTCGCGTGAGATGTCGATGAAGCCGCCACCCAGCATCACGTCCAGCGCCAGCGAATCAGGCAATGAGTTGAGGTCGCCCATCACCATGGTGGCCGGGCGGCCGGCGGCCACGTCCACCAGCACCGAAGCCTGCTGGGCACGGATGTCATCCTGGCCGGCTTTCTCGCTGAAGTGCGTGTCAATTACGGTCAGGGTTTGCCCGTTCACCTCAACTTCGGCGTACAGATAGCCGCGCAGCAGCAGCACATCCTCAGGTGGCAACGGGTTGTTGGTGTAGCTGGTGATCGGCAGGCGCGTCAGGATGGCATTGCCCCATTGGTGGTCGGCGGTTGGCCCCCAGATGTATTGCATATCCAGGCGCTGCGCCAGCCATTCCAGCATGTCCATGCCGCCCCAGATCAGCCAACCGCGCGAGATCTCCTGCAAGCCGACAAGGTCGGCGCCGCTTTCCTCGATCACGCGGGCCAGCGCTTCAGGGTCCACGACGCCGTCGGTGTTCACCGCATCGTGAAGGTTGTAGTTGATCACGCGGATGGTGTTGCTCTCCGCCGGTTGGGCGCTGGGGCTCTTCCAGGCCAGGCTCAGCGCCAGGGGCACCACCAGCGCCACTGCCGCTAACGCAGCGGTGGAGTACAGCGGCTTGAACTCCTTGGCTTTGTCGGCGGCCTTGGAGCGCAGCGAAATCATAAGGAACAGGGTGATGAGCACCGCGGCCACAGGCAGCAACGTGCCGGAGCGGATGCCGAAGTCAATATCGTACGAGGCGTAATAGATAAAGGTCAGCAGCACGAAGAGAATGTGCCCGAGCCCGTTGAACAAGGTGCTGCGCAGCAAGCCAGGCTTGCCAGCTACGGCGCCAGCACCCGTGAAAATGAAGAAGCCCAGCGCCAGGCTGAAGATCTGGCCCAGAACAATGAACAGCAGCGGAACCAGCGGCTGGTTGAAGGCCAGCAGCAGCTGCGCCAGAACCAAGATGCCATACAGCAGTGCGTTGAGCAAAGTGCGCCTCGGTGCAACTTTGGCAATGTGCCAGAAGCCGATGGCATTGCCCAGCAGCAACGCCGCTCCGGCGGCGGGCGTGCTCCATGCGCTCATCGAGGAGAACATGGCTGTGTTCTGGAACACCATTAGCTGCAGGAACAGCCACGGCCCAACAGCCAGCAGCGCAGCCGAGCTGCCCCAACTGCCATCGGTGGCGGGCGGGGCGTCCTCCACCAGCTTGCTCAGGGTCCACAGCTGCAGGGCGGCCAGCGCCGCCACCAGCACCAACGCGAAGATGCCAGGCTGCCAGGAGAGGTCCAGCGTGCGGAAGGCGATCTGCAGGCTGCTATCCAGCACCAGGCCAAACAGCCAGCCGAAGCCGAGGTGCTGTGGGATATGGCCGCCGCGCGCCCGCGAAATGCCCACCGCCAGCGGGATCCACATCAGGAACAGCGCCGTGGCCGCCGCAGAAAGGTACAGGTCCATCAGCGCGGTTTGCGAAAGCTGCTCGGCCACCCGCAGGGCGGCCAGGCCGCCGGCGGTCAGCCACAGCGTGCGGCGCGTGCCCAGCAGGCGGTTGAGCGGGCCGGCCAGAAAGGCCAGGGCGAACACGCCCACCGCGATCGGCGCCAGGCTGAGCGAGCTCATGCCGGTTGAGTCGCGCAGGTAACCCACGAAGCCCACGAAGAGCACGCGCAGCTCTTGCAGGCCGAAGGTGACGGTGATGGCGGCGAATAGCCAGCGCACCCAATAAGATTTCAAGTCAGTACGAATAGTAGTAAGCATAGATTCCTTTCAAGGCGAGCTTAGCTAGCGTTCTTTCTCTTTTTGGCTTTTTGCTTGTAGGCGGCGTTCGGCTCTTGGAAGTATTGCTTGACCGCGCCGGGTTTATTGAGTTTGGCGGCAATATCTGGCCAGGTAGCCAAGAACACGGCTAGCGCCAATGTGATGACAAAGTAGGTGACCTCAATTGGCTGGCCGAACATCTGCAGGCTCACCAGCATGCCCACGAAGCCGATCGCGGCGGTCACCGTGATGTTGCCGGTGAGCCGTTGCACCACCCAGCCCAGCGCGAACATTATCGCCAGCTCGGGCCAAGCGGCCACCCAGGCCGCTGCGCCCATGGCAGTCGCCAGCCCTTTGCCGCCGCGGAAGCGCAGCCAGGCCGGCCAGTTGTGCCCGGCCACGGCGGCCGTGCCCGCCAGCATCCATGCCCAACTGCCGTCGCCCGCCAGCGTCTGGCCGATGGCCATGGCAGCCAGCCCCTTGGCGAAATCCAGCGCGCCGCCTAGCAGGCCCCAACCCAGGCCCAGGTTGCGGGTCAGGTTGCGCGTGCCGATGTTGCGGCTGCCAACCTGGGCAAGGTTTACACCGCCAACGGAGCGGGCAATGATATGCGCAAAGGGAATAGAGCCTAGCAAATAGCCGATCAATAATGCGAGAAGGAGTTGGGGCATTGGGTTATAGCTCGCCGTGGGATACGAACCAGGCCAGTGAGTCTCTCACCGTGTCAGCGAAGGGGCGGGCTTGCATGCCTAACTCCTGCTCGGCCTTGGCCGTATTATAAGGCTGCCAGCGGCGGATGCTGCGCAGGTGGTTGGCGGGCAGGGGGATGGTGGGGATGCGGTCGCCCAGCCAGACCACTGGGTCCACCAGCCACAACGGGATGGAGAAGCGCGGCGGCCGCCGCCCGGCCACCTGGGCCACGATGGTAAAAGCATCCTTGACCGAAAGGTTATGCCCGCCGAGGATGTAGCGCTCGCCCAGGCGGCCCTTGAGCGCTGCCTGGATGTGCGCATCCGCCACATCGCGCACGTCCACCACGTTGGCCTCGGCGGGCAACCAGGCTACGAAGTAGCCTTTGGCGGCCAGGATCAGCAGGCTGCCCAGGGTCTTGTTCAGGTCACCGGGGCCGAAGACCGCTGTGGGATTAGTGACCACCACTTCGAGTTGAGGCCCGTTGGCGGCCAGGGCTATCTGCTCCATCAATATCTTGGTTTCAAAATAGGCGCTCTCAGGAAAGTCGCCCAGCTGATAGACATCCCGCTCGTCGGCCAGGCGGCCGCCATCCGCGGGCACATTGGCAATACAAAATAGTGCCGAGGTATAGACCATACGCCGCACGCCGGCCGCTTTGGCCGTCGCCAACACCGTTTCCATTTCTGCCTGGGCTGCATCCAGATGCTGCTGGCGGGTGCGTTGGCGCTCACGGCGCGGGTAGTAGGCCGCAGCGTGGAAGAGTACATCCACGCCGGCCATGGCCTGCTGCAGGCTTGCCGCGTCGTTCAGGTCACCCTGCATCCACTCGATGGCTTCGCCATCTTCCAGATGCCCGCTGGACTGCGGCCTGCGCCGCAGGCCGCGCACCTGCCAGCCTTGCGCCAAGGCTGCCTTGGCAATGTGCCCGCCAATGAAGCCCGTTGCGCCGGTGACCAGAACCTTCATGGGCTGGATTATAAGGGCGCATTCAGTCATGGAGTAAGATGTACGGCCTTATGTACTGGGCGATGGAGTTCGCCCGCGCAGTGTTTGCTGCGCATAAACCGCCTGTTAGGCTGATGACTCCTATCTTTACAAAAGGAGTGTTAGTCATGAGCAATCTTTTGCTGGTAGGGCTTGGCGGAGCGGTTGGCGCAATCCTGCGCTACATCATTGGTACGCAAGTCCACGAGTGGTTCAAGCCCGGCGACTTCCCGCTGGGCACGTTACTGATAAATCTAAGCGGCTGTTTCCTGATCGGCTTGACATATGTGTGGCTCACCGAGCGCGGCCTGACGGGTGCGCACAGTCTGCTGCTCATTACGGGCGTGCTGGGCGGCTACACCACGATGTCCAGCTTCGGGCTGGAGCTGTTCCGCCTGCTGGGCAATGGCCAGCTCACTTTTGCGGCCATCTACTTCCTGCTTACCAACGCGGCCGGCCTGCTGGCGGTATGGGCCGGCCACCTGGTGGCCGGCCGGATTAACTAAAAAAAGCGCAGCCTATGGGCTGCGCTTTTTTTAAGGTTGTGAGATTTAGGGCTAGGCCTTGACGGCTTCACCGGCAATGAAGGTCTCGGTGTTGGTACGGGCCAAGTCGTCGGTGAACTGCTGCGGCGGGGTCTTCATAAAATAGGAAGAGGGTGCGATCAGCGGGCCGCCGATGCCGCGGTCCTGCGCCAGTTTAATGCAACGCACTGCGTCGATGACCACGCCAGCCGAGTTGGGCGAATCCCACACTTCCAGCTTGACTTCCATTTGCAGCGGCACATCGCCAAAGGCGCGGCCTTCCATGCGGATGTGGCACCACTTGCGGTCGGTCAGCCAGGGCACATAGTCGCTGGGGCCAACGTGCACGTCACCGCTGTCCAGTTCATACGGCAGCATGCTGGTGACCGCGCCGGTCTTTGAGATCTTCTTGGACTCGAGGCGCTCGCGCTCCAGCATGTTGTAAAAGTCCATATTGCCGCCAAAGTTCAGCTGGTAGGTGCGGTCCAGGTGTACGCCGCGTTCCACGAACAGGCGCGCCAGGGCACGGTGAGTGATGGTGGCGCCGACCTGGCTCTTGATGTCATCGCCAATGATGGGGATGTTGCGCTCGGCAAAGCGCTGGCCCCAATAGTCCTGGCTGGCGATGAACACGGGGATGCAGTTCACGAAGCCAACCCCGGCTTCCAGGATCTGTTCCACGTACCACTTGGTGGCCATTTCAGAGCCCACCGGCAGGTAACTCACCACCACATCCGTGCCTGTATCCTTGAGCACCTTCACAATGTCAGCGGTGGCGCCGGGGGCCTTCTCCACAACCTCGCGCAGGTATTTGCCCAGGCCATCATGGGTCATGCCGCGCTGCACTTCCACACCCAGGTGGGGCACATCGGCAAACTTGATGGTGTTGTTGGGGTAAGCCCAGATGGCCTCGCTCAGGTCTTTGCCAACTTTGGTGGCCACTACGTCAAAGGCGGCCGAGAACTCAATGTCTCGAATGTGATAGCCGCCGAGGTTTACGTGCATCAAGCCGGGCACTTCATCCGTGTCGGCCGCATTTTGGTAGTACTGCACGCCTTGCACAAGGGAGTTGGCACAATTGCCAACGCCAATGATCGCTACGCGTACTTTCGAAGAATTTTTTGCCATGTTTCTCCTTTGCAACGGTTAAATGATTATATACCTTGCGTCTCCGCTTTGATGTATAGGCCAACCGCGTAAAAAGTGCGGTTATGATTCTGGGCATGCAAGCATACTCACTGGCTGAGATCCAGGAAGCTCTCGCGCACAATCACCGCTTTGTGGCGGAGGATTTTGCCGCCATTGCCGGCGCGCAGTTCTACGCGCATCCGCCACAGGTGTGGTCGCCTGCCGAGAATCTGGCACACTTGTGCAAGACGGTGCGGGCAGCCACGCTGGCCTTCCGTGTGCCCGCTCGGCTCTCCGGGCTCATCTGGGGCTCGGCGGAGAGCAGCCGCAGTTACGCCGAACTTGTGACAAGCTATAAGGCCGTGCTGGATGGCGGCGTCGTGTCGCCGGCTGCCTATGTGGCGGAGTTGGACGGCGTGCTGCAGGATGAGGCCGCGGCCAAGCAGGATCTGCTGCAGCGCTGGCAGCAGGCAGCCGGCAAGCTGGAAGCTGCCCTGGCCAACTGGCACGATGAAGACCTGGATAAGGCCAAGGTGCCGCACCCCGTCCTCGGCAAGCTCACGCTGCGTGAATTGCTGTTCTTCACCCTCTATCACAATCTGCACCACGTCAACGATGTGCGCCGTTTGCTCGGCCAGCCCGAAGTGGAGGTGCTGTGAACGGCCAGGCGCTGCCTCCCAACCTGGAGAAGTTCCTCGCCAAATTTCCAGAGCCCTTGCAGACAATTGCTTTGGAGCTGCGCGCCCAGGTGCTGGACCTGGCGCCGGATGTGATCGAACAGATCGACGAATCGGCTCATTTGCTGGGTTACGGCTACGCCGAGACCTACACCCACCTGGTATGCGTGATCATTTTGCAAAAAGACTACATCAACTTCGGTTTCCCGCGCGGCGTGGATCTGGAAGACCCGGAAGCCCTGCTGGAGGGCACCGGCAAGCGTGCCCGCCATGTGAAGATCTACAGTGTTGAAGACGTAACCCTGCCTGGCGTGCTCTCCTTGTTGCGCGAGGCGATCGAGATCACGCCCCGGCCAGACAGCGAAGAGTAAAAAAGGCTGCGCACTGCGCAGCCTTTTTGGTTTCAGGGCACGATGATGACCACCGAGAGGTGGCCAAATCCTTCGCCCAGCGGCGTGGCCAGCGTCCACCAGCCGGTGTATTCGCCTGACGCCGTTGGTGCACGCAGGAGGATGGAGATGTTCCCGCTGTCGCCTGCCAGGATCGTCCTTTGAATTTGGGATGTGCGGGCGCCATCCATGCGGTCGCCATGGCTGAACAGCAGTTGGTATGCCGGGCTCCAGTTGCAGGTGCCGGCATTCTCCACGTTCCAGGTCTTGGTAAAAGTTGCGCCGCCAGCAATGATCTCGCCGTCAGGCACAGTCACATCTTCTCTGAAGACCATGATGTTGCAAGGATCCATGGTGGCCGCCCCGGTTGCAGACAGGGTCATGGTCACCTGTACTTCAGCCGTAGGCTCAGTGGTGGCGGTTGGCTCAGGCGTCTCGGTTGGCGTGGGGCTTGGGTTCTGCTCCGCCGCCACGGTCAGTTGGGCCGCGAAGGTGGAGACGGCGTGCACTTGAGCTGCTGCCAGCGTGGCATCGAGCTCAGCCTGGCTGGGGCCGCACGCCACCAGCAGCATTGGTAGGAGAGTCAGTAACAAAGTTCGCTTCATGAGTTTATTCTATTCATGGCTGGAACAAGAACACCAGGAACAGGCACGGATTTCGTGCCTGTTCCTGGTGTATAGAGTCGCAAAAGTTTAGGGGACGTTGATCTCAACGTACAAATATCCAAAGGCCGTACCTGCCGCATTGGCGATAGCCCAGTAGCCAACATGCTCTCCGGCAGTGGCCGGGGCTACCAACTCAACCGAGATGTTGGCGGTGCCACCCACCGGCACGGCAGCGAGCAGCGCATTGCTGCTGGGGCCGCCCATCTGTTCGCCGCTGCTAAAGATAAGCTGGAAACCGGTTGTCCACTCACACGTGCCGGAGTTGCGCACTGACCAGGTCTTGGTGAAGGACGTGCCGGCGGCAACTTCTTCGCCGTCAGGGATCGTCACATCAGAGACAAAGGTCATCGCCTCACAGCCTGAAGGGACTCCGCCGCCAGTTCCTGTGCCACCCGTGCCAGTGCCCACTGTGGGGGTAAGCTGCAGGGTTGCGGTGGGCATCAATGTAGCCGTGGCCATCAGCGTGGGAGTGGCCGAGGGGTTGGCCAGAGCATATTCAGTCAGTTGTATGTAGGCGGTTGAAACGGCATTGGTCTCGGCTGCTACTACCGTTAGCTGGATGTCAGCTTCTGAGATGCCGCAGGCTGCCAGCGCCAGCGATAGCACAAGCAGGGGGAGAAGTATGTGTCGTTTCATCATTGTTAAATTTTATCCAGCCTGCTGCCGGCAAAACCGCTACTCATCTTGCCCTTAGGAAGCTTGCGAAGCGGTTAGATCGGCTCTTGCGCGCTCCACAGCTTTGTTATTGACTAGGCGATACATCAACAAAGTTGCCACCAGAATAAGCACGCCGCCCACCCAATAGGGTGTGCCAAGCTCATAGCGGCGCGCCAGCACGCCGCCCGCCAGGCTGCCCAAGGGGGCTGCACCAATGACAAGGAAGCGATATACGCTGGTAACACGACCCAGCAGATCATCGGGGATCAGTGTTTGGCGCAGCGCCAGGATCAGCGTCACGCTCATTGTCACTGAGAAGGAGTTGATCGCCAGCATGGCGGCTGCGACTGGTGTGCTGAAGGTGAACCCGAGCACCAGGAAGGCAATGCCTGTGAGGGTAATGCCAAGGATGATGACGCGGCCGGTGCCCAGCCGCACGCCTATCCGGTCTGCTGTGATGGCGCCTACCAGCCCGCCGATGGCGCCAACGGAGAGCAGCAAGCCATAACCAGTGGCGCTCAGCCCCAGGCGGTCTTGCGCATAGAGCACCAACAACGAATAACCCGCAGTGAAGACTAAATTCTGCAGTGTGACCAGGAAAGCCAGGGCGCGCAAGACGCGGTTGTTCAAGAACCAGCGAAAGCCTTCCCAGATCTCAGCCAGCAAGCGGCTTGCCGCACCCGGCTGGCGGCGGGCATGATATTCACCGGGCAATCCGCCCATCAACGTCGCCGAGCCCATGTACGCCACGCCGCTGATCAAAAAAGCCAGCGGCGGAAACAACGTGAAGATAAAGCTGCCCGCCGGCGGGCCAACCAGATCATTGGCAACGGTTGTGGTGGCGAACAGGCGGCCATTGGCCTTCTCCAGCTGTGGCTGGCTCACCACGCGCGGTAGGATGGCGAACGATGCATTGTCCACGAACGGCTCCACCGTCCCCAGCAGGAAGAAGAACACATACATGCCATAGATATTTAGCAAGCCGTAATAGGCGCACAAGCCCAGCGCCAGGATCAGCGCGCCGCGGATGGCATTGCCGATCGAGATGATGCGCTTGCGGTCCAGGCGGTCAACAAGCGCGCCACTGGGTAGCGAGAACAGCAGCCAGGGCAGGCGTTGCGCCGTTGCCAGGCCAGCGATCAACAGCGGGTCACGCGTGATCGAGGCGGCCAGCAGCGGGCCGGCCGCCAGCCACACACCATCCGCCAAATTTGAGGCGAAGGAGGCTTGCCACAGGCGCATGAACTTTGCGCCCAGGCCCTGTGCTTGCACTTTCTGATCGGTCATAGGTCACTTTCACAGACAAAAGGCGGCCTGTGCATTTGCACAGGCCGAAGGGGTTACGTTGTTCAGGCAAGTGTAGCCCATCGCGAAGGAGGCTACACACATGAAAGGGCGGCCAGCAGTTTCTGCTGGCCGCCCTTTGCGGAGGAGAGAGCGCAAAAGACTTAGAGCTTGTACAGCTCGCCGTATTTGGTGCGCAGGTACTTTATGTAAGGAGCAATGCGTAGTGGCCTACCAGTGACGCGCTGGATCAGCTCATCCGGCTCATACTTGGAGCCAAACTGGTAGATGTTCTCGCGCAGCCAGGTGTGCAGCGTGGCGAACTCGCCTTTGCTGACCTCGCCCGGGATGCCGGGGTGCGCTTTGAGTGCCGCGTCGTAGAACAGCGCACTCATGATGTTGCCCAGGGTATAGCCCTGGAACGCGCCGCCGATCAGGCCGCCGTACCAGTGCACATCCTGCAGCACGCCGTCCACATCGCTGGGGGCTTGGATGCCCAGGTCGTTCTTGTAGCGAGCATGCCAGGCTTCCGGCAGGTCCTTGATCTCCAGCGTGCCTTCCAGCAGCTGCAGCTCCAGGTCGAAGCGCAGCATGACGTGCAGGTTGTACGTCACCTCGTCCGCATCGGTGCGGATCAGCGAGCGCTCCACCTTATTGATGGCGCGGTAGAACTTGTCCAGTCCCACGCCTTTGAGCTGGGTGGGGAAGGCCGCCTTGAGCTTGGGGTAGTAATGCTCCCAGAAGCCTCGGCTGCGGCCTACGATATTCTCCCACGTGCGCGATTGGCTCTCATGCACTCCGGAGGACGTGCCGCTCGCCAGCGGGGTGGCCTCGTAGGCCATGTTGACGCCCTGCTCATACATGGCATGGCCGGCTTCGTGCAGGGTGCTGAATAGCGCGTCGGCCAGATACTTCTTCTGCACGCGCGTGGTGATGCGCACGTCAGTGATCGAGAAGCTGGTGCAAAAGGGGTGGTGGGTCATGTCCTGGCGGCCGCGGTTGAAGTCATAACCAAAATCCTTGGCCACTTCAATGCCAAAGTCCAGCTGTTTCTTTTCGGGATAGCTCTTGCGCAGTGGGCTGTCGTCGGCCTCTTTTTGCGAGGTGATGGCTTGAACCAGCGGCACCAGCTCATTGCGCAGCTCGCTGAATACGCTGCGAATGCTGGATGCCTTCATGCCCGGGTCCGGCCCGTCGATCAACGGGTCGGCGATGTGCTCATAACCGGGAAAGAAGTCAGCATACTCGCGGCTGAGGTCCAGCGTCACCTTGAGCGCATCCTGTACCGATTTGAAGTCATTGGCCGGGCGGGCTTCTGTCCAGGCCTGGTAGGTCTCGGCGATGTGCAGGTTGGCGCGTGAGACCCAGTCAGCCGATACTTTGACCTGCTTGTTGTAGTCCTTGCGCGTCTTGCGGATTAGCGCGGCATCGTCCGAATCCGGCCCCTGCTGCGCCGCCCATGGCTCCAGCTCGTCCAGCAAGTGGCCAATGGCCGGGTCTGTGAACTTGGCTTGGGCAATGCTGCCCAGGGTGGCCATCTGGCGGCCGCGGGCCGATGCACCGCCGGCGGGCATGTAGGTGGCCTGGTCCCAACCCAGCACCGCGCCGGCGGCGCCCAGGTCAGCAACTTCGGCAAGACGCGTCTTTAGTTCCTTAAGCTTGTTCTCCATGTGTATCTCCTCGATGAATTATGAAGCAAAGTGCATCCCCAGGCGCAGCGGGCCAAGCAGAGCAGCCGGGCCGCGGCCTGCAGATACGCGTTGTACGCTGGGCTTGATCGCCGCGCTTTCAAGGTAAGGGCTCAAATTGGTAGTGATGAGCGGCAGCACCTGGCGCACGAACTGTGCCACCGCCTGGCGCTCGTCCTGCTGGCTCCACTGGAAGGCCGCCCCGTATACGGCCCAGGCGGCCACCATGGCGGTTTGCTCGGCGCTGGGTCCCTGTGCTCTGAACTTGGCCTGCTTTTCAAGACCCAGCAACAAGGCGTCATAGATGTGGGCCTTCAGCTGCTTCTCCACCAGGCTTTGCATCTGGCCGCGCGGGGGCGGGCAGTGGCGCTGCGTTCCCTCGAGAAAATTGCAAACGAAGCTGAGCAAGTTCATCAGCATGTCTTCGTTGAGGCGCGGGTTGGCGCCCAGCTTGGCCTGCATTTCGGCTTGGATGCGGCTGCTCATGTCGTATTCCAGCAGAGCATACTTGTCCTGAAAGTGGGCGTAGAAGGTGACGCGGTTCAGCGTGGCCCGCGTGGCGATCTCGCTGACGGTGATGGCGTCAAAGCTTTTTTCGCCCATCAGCTCGTTCAGGGCGTCCACCAGAAGGCGGCGGGTGCGGATGACGCGCGGGTCATCTGGATTCTTGGGTTTTTCTTGTGTAATTAACATTTTCCTTCTTTTGTTGTTTAGGTAACAGTCCGTGCTGATTGTTGGTTGACGTAACTGAACATCTTATTATCATCTGTAGGATACCTTACATTTGTAGTTTAGACAAGGAGAAATTTTAGGATGCAAGCTTTTGTTTCATTGCTGTCCCCCGATTGGGGTTCGCTACTACTGCGCATCGGGCTGGCGATCGTTTTCTTTGCTCACGGCCTGCCCAAGATCAAGAGCGTAGGCCAGGTCGCCGGCTTCTTCAAGCAGGCGGGGATTCCGCTGGCTGGTCTTTCGGCCTGGATCGTGACCCTGCTGGAAACAGTTGGCCCCGTACTGGCAGTCATCGGCCTGGGGACCCGCTTTGTCGCGTTGGGCTGGGCCATCAGCATGCTCGTCGCCACTGTGGTGGTCAAGATTCGCATGGCCAAGGTCGGCTTCGCCGCGCAGGGCGGCTGGGAACTTGAATTCATTCTCGGCGTAGCAGCCCTGGCGCTGGTGTTCACTGGCGCCGGCGCCCTCTCGATGGACGCCGGCCTCGGCTGGTAATCTATGCAAACTGTACTCTGGATCGCACAAGCGCTGCTGGCGGTTGCCTTTATCGCCGCAGGCTTCTTCCATGCCTTCAAGGCGGAGGAGGCCAAGGGCCGGCCAGAGATGGCCTGGATGCAGGCCATCTCCCCGGGCCTGCGCAGGTTCATTGGCCTGGCGGAGATGGCGGGAGGACTGGGCGTGATCTTGCCGATGCTCACCGGCATCCTGCCCTGGCTCACACCGCTGGCGGCCGCGCTATTGGCAGTGGTCATGGCACTAGCGATCATCTTCCACCTGGCGCGCAAGGAGTTTGCGAACCTGGCGGTCAATACACCGCTGTTGTTGCTGGCCGCGTTTGTGGCCTGGGGTCGCTGGGAGCTGTTCGGCCTGTTGTAGCCTGCGTACATGCCAAAAATAAAAAACGCCCAGCCATTGGCTGGGCGTTTTTTTGTTGCTGGTGCTCGCCGGAGCGCCAGGAAACCACGAAACTATACGCGCTTGCTGCCGCGCGGGGTGGCGGTGATCCAGCCCACAATATTGCGAACCACCAGGGCCACGATCATCACGCCAAAGAAGGTGGACAAGCTCACCAGTAGGGCGGTTAGCGGCTCACCAACACTGGGCAGCTCAGATAGGGTCTGGCTGAAGAACACCAGACCGATCGCCACCAGGAAGAAATGATGCTCCATATCCTCGGTGATGAAGACGTAGCCAGCAAACAGGCCAAGCAGGATCATGATCCACAAGAATGCAGAATGCAGAGGGGTCACCAGGGCAATAATCACCGCCAACACCAGGCCGGCAATGAACGCCCAACGTGCCATTTCAGAACGATCCATCGAGATTTCCTTTCACTAGAACAAGCGCAAGATGAGCCACACCAGCAAAAGCAGCAGCACCACTTGAACGACGGTGAAGCTGCGTCGCCTGCGGCCAATGGGAATGACTCCCAGCACGATCAATATGAGGATGATGATTAGAAGGGTTTCCATCGGTTTCTGCCAGCCCTGGCGTGGGCGTTACAAATAGAACGCCAATGAACCGCTTTGTGTTATCCAGACAAAGATTAATAGCAAAACGCCCAGCCGATCCGGCTGGGCGTTTGCAATTAGTGCACGAATGCAAATTAGGCGCGGAACCAGCTCACAATGCTGCGGGCCGCCACGGCCAGCGCAGCCAGGGAGAGGAACACGCCTAGCACGCCAAGGATGGAAGTGAGGTAATTGCCAATGCTCGGCACGTAGCTCAGGCGGTCAGAGAAGAAGTACACTGCAAAAGCGGTCAGCAGGAAGTTCTTCTCGCCCTCTTTGCTGATGTGCAGGTAACCGCCCACCAGGGCCAGCACGATCAGCAGATACACGATCGGCATCTGGAAGCGCTGCACGGTGAAGCTGGGGAAGGCAAAGAACAGGCCTGCTAGTAGGGAGAGCACGATGCCGCCCAGGAACACGTAGCGGCCCACAGTAGCGAGATCTACGCTGCTGCCAGCCTTCTTAGCCGTCTTGCGGCTCTTTTTGGTTGTAGCCATGAATCCTCCTCAGGATTGCAAAAGATGGCTAACTGTAACAGTTAGCCATCTTTGTTGCCAGAGAAAATCTTTGCGGAAAACCGCGGTTAGCGGGCTTTTTGTTTGGCATTCTCGAACAAAAAGCTCAGCTGCTTGGCCCGCTGCACGCCAATGCCCGGCCCCTGGGCTGGCTTGATCACAAGCTGCTTGAGCTTCTTGGCCGTCACCGTCGGCAGCGCGGCCGTGCCCACTTGCACGTCCGCGGCCGGGTCGAGAAACACCAGCGCGGCGGATACCATCACGGTCTCATCCTTCAGATGCTTCGAAAGCCAGCGGTCCAGGATCTCGGCCTCGATCGTGGCTTCGCTCACAGGTTTGCCCACGCCTTCCTGCGTCAGGCGCTTGAGGAAGGGCACGTTGCTCACCTTCCAGCGTTTGCGTTGCGGCTCATAGGTGATGGTGCCGGTGGTTTGGCGCGGCAGCAGGATCCACAGGCCGCTTGGCCCCACAAGCAAATGCGAGGCCGGGCTGGTGTAGTTGTAGAGCGTGTAGTTGTTATCCAGCGACTTGAGCGCCTGGGCCAGCTGGCGGTCAGGGCGGCGGTTCCAGCGGTTGAAATACGTGCCGACCTGGGTGAAGATCATGCCGCCCGTGAGGAACAGCAGGTACAGCCCAAAATCCATCGAACTGTTGAACAGCATATAAACCGAGATCACCAGCAGGAACATACCCAGCAAATTTGCCACCAACGCCACACGGGCATTGCGCTTATATAGGCTTTCATTAGTGATCAAACGCATCAGGCACTCTCCGCAGGCAGGGCAGCCAGGCCGCTTTCGATGGCCTGGCCCAGCGAGCTCAATAGGTTGACTTCAACAGACTGCCGCGCCAGGCGCAGCGCGCTCAGCAGGGCGCGCGAATCAGAGCGGCCATGCGCCACGAACACCAGACCGTTCAGGCCCAGCAGCGGCACCGCACCCACTTCGGCCGGGTCCAGGTCTTTGCGCAGGCCGCGGAACGCTGGCCGTGCCAGCAGGCCGCCAATTTTAGTGATGAACGAAGACATGATCTCTTCGCGCAGGCGTTCGGTGATCAGCTTGGCCACCGCTTCGGCCGATTTCATCAGCACGTTGCCGGTGAATCCGTCGGTGACCATCACGTCCGCCTCGCCGCCGAAGAGCTCCTTGCCTTCCATGTTGCCGCGAAAGTTCAGGCCAGCTTTCTCCAGCAGGGGGTAGGTGGCTTTGACCAGCTCGTTGCCTTTGCCAGCCTCTTCACCGTTGGATAGCAGGCCGATACGCGGGTTCTTGACGCCAAGCATCTTTTCAACATAGACCGAACCGAGCAGCGCAAATTGCACCAAGTATTCTGGCTTGCATTCGGCATTGGCGCCTACGTCCAGCACGGCACAGCGGCCACCGCTGACCGGGAACAGCGCCGTCAGCGCCGGGCGTTTGACGCCGCGCAGGCGGCCCAGGCGCGCCAGAGCGATCGCCATCTGGCCGCCAGTGTTGCCGGCGGACACAAAGGCGTGCGCCTTGCCCTCTTTCACCAGGTCCATGCCCACGCCCATGCTGTTCTGCATCTTGCGCAGCGAGCCAGGCGAGATGTGGTCGGTCATTTCAAAGACATCCGGGGCATGCACGATCTCAATGCCGGCTGTGCGGCCAGCCAGGAGTTCGCGAAGGCGCGGCTCGTCGCCTACCAGGTAGAGACCATCGCCGTATTGGCGGGCGTATTCAACCGCAGCCTCAACTTCGGGGGCAGGGTTGGTATCGCTGCCCATGGCGTCTAAAACAATACGCATGCATCTCCTCTGAGAATGGGGAAGGGCGAATGCCCGGAATTTTTGCCCTGCTTGACGCGCAGGTTCGGCGCATTATAATACTGCGTCCCGCGCTGGTGCTGGAACTGGTAGACAGGCATGGTTGAGGGCCATGTGCCGCAAGGCGTGTGGGTTCGATTCCCACCCAGCGCACTACGTCTCGCCTAGCGGCGAGAACTTTAGGAGTTTCTACTCGGCTCCGCCGAGCAATGAAACTCCTTTTTGTTTCCATGCTCGGCTGCTTACGCCGTTTGCTTTTTAGGATTTTCTGCCTGGCTTCGCCGAGCAACGAAACTCCTTTTTGCTTTTTACCAAGGCCGGATAGCGGGTCTTCGTCGCGATCGAGTGGATTATGGATAGAATTGTCATATACACCTGATCGGAGTTCCCCATGTGCCGAAACATTCGTGTCCTCTACAATTTTGAACCTCCCACTACTGAAGATGAAGTGCATGCCGCCGCCTTGCAGTTTGTGCGCAAGGTGTCTGGCTACACAAAGCCTTCCAAGGTCAACGAGGCTGCGTTCGAGCGCGCCGTGCGTGAGGTGGCCAAGGCTACCCACAAGCTGCTCGAGGGGCTGGAGACCAGCGCACCGCCACGTGACCGCGATGTGATCGCCCAGCGCGCCCGTGAGCGAGCCGCCAAGCGCTACGGATTGGCGGGATCATGAAGTACAAGACCACCATTTGGCAGACCGGCAACAACACCGGCATCCCCGTGCCGCCCGAGGTGCTTGAGGCGCTGGGCGGCGGCAAACGCCCGGCGGTCAAGATCACCATCAATGGCTATAAATACCAGAGCACCGTCGGCGCCATGGACGGGCAGAGCCTGATCCCGTTCAGCGCCGCTCACCGCGAGGCCAGCGGTCTCAAAGGCGGCGACAAGGTCGAGGTCGCTCTGGTGCTCGACACCGCGCCGCGCACCGTAGAAGTGCCCAAGGATCTGGCCGCCGCGCTCAAGAAGGCTGGCCTGCAAGCCGCCTATGACGCCAGCGCGCCTTCGGCCAAGAAGGAGTTCGTGCGCCAGGTGGAGAGCGCCAAAGCCGCCGACACCCGCCAGCGCCGCATTGACAAGATCGTGGCCACCCTGAAGGCCAAGAAGAAATAGCATGGCGCGCATATTGATGTTCTTCAGCGCCGGGCTGCTGGGGGCGGCCGGCGTGCTGCTTTCGTTTGCCCCGGAGCTTGGCCTGGCCGCACTGGGCATCAGCCCAAGCCCGGCCACTTTGCTGCTGGCCCAGGTGGTGGGCGCGCTGTATTTCGCCTTCGCCATGCTGAATTGGATGACCAGAGACAACCCAACCGGAGGCATCTACAACCGCCCGGTGGTAGTCGCTAACCTGACCCACTTCACGATCGCTGGCCTGGCGATGCTCAAGCTGCTGGGTGGTGATGCCGAGCTTCCCTTTTTGTGGGTGCTGGGCGCGTTGTATACCGCCATGGCGATCGGCTTTGCCGTCACGCTGTTCACCCATCCATCATTCCCGGCCGCCGGGCAGCCAAAGCCTTGATAAGATACGCACATGACCATCATGCAGCCATCCATTGGGGCACAGGCATTGTTCAGCTGTGCCTAACCTGCTGCTAGGGGAAAAGTCCTTCGACATGTCCAAGTTAGTTAGTGTTGCAGAAATGCGCGCCATCGAGCAGGCCGCCGATGAGCTGGGCTTGAGCTATGCGCAAATGCTTGAAAATGCAGGCCGCGAGCTGGCCAACGCGGTCCTTGCGCATAGCCACAACCGTGAACATACGGCAGTTGCCCTGGTGGGCACCGGCAACAACGGTAGCGACGCTTTGGTTGCGCTGGCTGCTTTGGGCGCCGCGGGTTGGAAAACGGGCGCGCTGCTGATCGGCAAACGTTTCAGCCATGACGAGTACGTCAAGCGCGCCCGCAAGGCCGGCGCGGTCATCCGCACCCTGGACCACGACAATCACGAAAAGCTTGATGAGCATGCCGAGTGGCTGCGCAGCTATGCGGTCGTGCTGGACGGCATTCTGGGCACCGGTGTGCGCGCCCCCGTGCGCGAGGGGCTTGCGCGCCTGATGGCCGCCATCAAAGCCAACTTTGAGATCATGCAGCCCGCGCCGTACATCGTGGCGGTGGATTGCCCGTCTGGCATGGATTGCGACACCGGCGAGGTGGCGCTGCAGACCTTGCAAGCCGACCTGACCGTCTGCATGGGCGCCATCAAGGCCGGCATGCTGACGCTGCCCGCTTTTGGCTACCTGGGCGAACTTGAACTGGCCGATATTGGCATCACCAACCGCATTCGCCAATGGGCGGATATCAAACGCCAGATCATTGATGAAGCGGCCGTGCGCGGCTTCCTGCCGGCGCGGCCGCTGGGCGCCCATAAGGGCACCTTCGGCAGCCTGCTGGTTGTGGCCGGCTCGCTGCAATACCCCGGTGCGGCCTTGCTGGCTGGGCGGGCAGCGTACCGAAGCGGGGTCGGGCTGGTGCAGATGGCGGTGTCGAAGCAGGTGCAGCCTTTGCTGGCCGGGCACCTGCCGGAAGCCACCTGGCTGCCGCTGCCCTCGCAAGATGGCAGCTTTGGCCCCACGGCCACTAAGCCCATCTCCGCCGCGTTGGAGAACATGAGCGCGCTGCTGCTCGGCCCCGGTCTGGGTCTCACCGAAGGCACGGGCGAATTCGTAGGCAAGCTGCTCAAAGAGACACTGCCGCCGCTGGTTGTAGATGCTGACGGTTTGAAGCTGCTGGCGGCCTACAAAGATTGGCACCGCCGCTTTTCGCTGGATGCGGTACTGACCCCGCACCCCGGCGAGATGGCCATCCTCACTGGGCTGACGGTGGCCGAGATCCAGCGCAATCGCATTGAGATCGCCGAGCAATATGCCAAGGCCTGGCACCAGGTGGTGGTGCTCAAGGGCGCATTCACCGTGGTGGCCGCGCCGGATGGGCGCAGCGCCACGCTGCCGCTGGCTACGCCCGCCTTGGCGCGGGCTGGCACTGGCGATGTACTTGCGGGCCTGATCGCCGGCCTGCGCGCCCAGAGCGCTGTCCATGCGGGCCGCGCGTTCGAGGCGGCCTGCGCGGGGGTGTGGCTGCACGGCCAGGCCGGCCTGCGTGCCGCCGCCCAGCGGGGCACGGCGGCTGTGCTGGCCAGCGACCTGCTTGAGCACCTGCCAGTGATGGACGGGCTGGGTTAAAACTTTTACCCGTAAGGTTAAAACTTTTCCCCGTAAAGTTTGCACTTTTAACTTCCCGACGAATTGGTTAAAACTTTTTTGCATCCCATGCTTCGGCGCGCGAATGTAGCAGAGTTTGGGCGCGGAGCTATGGTTTGGGGATGGCTGTCAAGGAAGTGGATTGCACCTCAGGGATCTAGAGCTTGCTGTACCAATTTGGCCTAGGCGGGCGCAGCATGCTGCGCCCCTACATCTTCCGTCATTGCGGGGAGTGCGCTACGAAGTAGCGCCGACGAAGCAATCGCCAGGCTAGTTAGCAAATCCAAATTGGGGATTGCTTCGTTGCTTGGCGGCTACGCCGCCGCACTCCTCACAATGACGAAAACGAGAACAAAAAAGACCCGGCCTTGCCGGGTCTTTTTATTTGCTGCGTTGTGCTTAGTTGGCTGCGCTCTTGGGAGACTTCTTGGCGGCCTCGATGGCGGCTTCGCCACGTGCCTTCAAGTCCTCTGCCTGGTTGCGCAGGCCAGCCGTGCGCTCCTTGGCGTACTTGGTCACCTCGTCAGCGCGCTCTTTGGCCATCTTGGTCAGCTCATCGGCGCGGGCACGGGCGTCAGCCGCGGCCTGCTCCAGGCTTTCGCTGGCCTGGTCGCGCAGCTCAATGCTGCGGTCGCGGATGATGCGACGGGTCTCCTCGCCGGAGTGGGGGGCGGTGAGCAGGGCCACAGCCGCACCCACCAGGCCGCCTACCAGCAGGCCGGACAAGAAGCTGCTAAATTCACTACCACTTCGATCAGACATAATTAATCTCCTTTAGATATCACTTGCGGCGGCCAAAGTTCAACATATCCAATGCCCGGCGGGCTGCCGCCAAACCCGCATTAACCTTAACGACAGGCTCCACCAAATTGTCGCTCAGGAAACGAGCGGTTCCGCGCAGCGTGTTGGCTGCCTCGCTGGCGGAGTCAATGATGGGACGGACCTCGTTTTGCAGCAGGTTGAGCAGCTGCGCCAGCTGGAACAGCAGGATCACCAGCGCCAGGCCAATGATCATGAACTCAAATGCCACAAGAATGATGACGATGTCTCGAATGGTCTCGGTGGGGGCGCCAGGTTGCAGCAGGAAGTAGACCGCCGCAGCCAGGGCA
The DNA here is from genome assembly GCA_025808555.1 of Anaerolineales bacterium. NCBI lineage: Bacteria > Bacillati > Chloroflexota > Anaerolineae > Anaerolineales > Anaerolineales bacterium. The sequence goes on from CP075526.1 coordinate 2,049,980, forward strand.
CCGATAAATAACACTGCCAGCACCCCTAAGCCAATAAGCAATCCCTTGGACGGGCCGGCAGCCTCCCCAGTGTAGCTTTCAGTCGAGAATTCGTCTGTCATTTGTCCTACCCAAAGGCGATTATACCGCCCAGGCGTTAGCGTTTTATTTGATTTGTTTAACGCTGCGTGAGTGTTGTGTGGGGTGTTAGGGTTGGCTTTGCCACTCAGTGACGCTGTCTTGCACTTGCTGCGTGTTTGGCTGATTGCCAACCACGCTGCGCGTGCCGGTCTGCACCTCAGGCTGGGTGCAGGCCGCGTCTCGGCAGTAACGATATTCGAGCGGCTCGGCAAAGTTGGTGGGGCTGTACAGCACGTAGGCATGGCGGCCGCCGCCCAGGTTCCACATCGGCAGCGCCGTGGCCCAGTCCAGCAGCTTGAACTGCAGATAGACCGGGCTGCCATCATCCGGCGCGGTCAGGTCGAACCAGATCGGGCCGCTGCCGCCGCCGGCGCTCCATTCTTGCAAATTGTCACGTACGGTTAGCTGGGTAGTGCCGGCGGGAATGATGAGCTGGCGCAGCACAAAATTACCGTCGGTGTAATGCTCAGCATTCCACAAGCCATCGCCCAGGGTGTACTTGTAGCGCAGGTCGGTGCCGGTGGGCAGCTCCAGCGTCAGGGAATAGCCGCCATCATGGGCGCTCAACACTGGCTGGCCGGCCATGGCGCCCAGGTTGCCCAGCAGGTACACCGGCACGCCGCTGGGGTTGCTGGCATGCGGGAGCACGATAAAGGTCACTTGGGCCATCTCGGCTGCCTGCAGCTGGATGCTGGCCGGCGTTTGCGAGTTGGCTGCCACCAGGGCGCCTTGCTGGAAGCTTTGGTGCCGCCCAGTCGGGTCGGTCACCACGATGTTGTGCAGGCCCTGGGTCAGCCCGTCGAAGAAAAAGTTACCCTCCGCATCCGTGACGGCTTGCAGGCCAGACGCGCGCAGGAGGATGCCCGCCAGCGGCTCGCCGCTGGTGGCAGTCACCTGGCCCGCCACCTGGCCGGTGGTTAGCTGGCTGGGCTGGTCGGCCCAGGCGGCGATGAGGTCATGCACCACATGCCCGGCGCCGGTCACCAGGAAGGTGCGATACAGCAGCGGCTGGCCACTGGCGCTCACTTCGTCAACGCTGCCGCTTACGCTGAGGCGGGTAAAGCGATAGGTCAACAAGGTGCCGGGGGGCACCGAGAGCGTGGCGGCGAAACTGCCCGTGCCGCTGGGCTGCATATTGATGGTCTCGCTGTTGAAACTGATGCCGGTCACCGTATCCACAATGTTCAGCTGTACTGGCTCGCCGGTGGGCGAGCCTTGCGGCGTGAGCACGTTGAGCACCACTTGCACCGAGGCGGGCAGCTTGAACTCGGTGGCGGGCGCGGTCTGAGGCTGGCCGGCGCAGCCGACCAGCAGCAGGAAGCACAAAGCGAGTAGCAGGGTTCGTTTCATTATTTGGCCAGGCGGCGCGCCCGCTGGCGTTGGGCCAGCGAGGCCGTGCCGACGCTTATAAAGTATAGAGCAACAAGGGGTGCCCACACCAGCAGCATATTGATCGGGTCTACCGTGGGGGTAATGGCCGCCGCCAGCACGGCCAGTACCACCACGGCGATGCGCCAGTTGGCGCTCAGCCAGCGGGCGGGCAGCAGGCCCATCGCGGCCAGCACGAACGACAACAGCGGGAACTCGAAGGCGATCCCGATCCAGAACATGAGCCCGGTGGCAAAGGCCACATAAGAGGCCGGGCGCACCTGGGTGGGAATATCCATGAAATTCACAAGAAAGGTAACGGCGGGCGGCAGCAAAACGTAATAGGTGAATATCAGGCCGGCGGCGAAGAGCACCAACACCAGCGGGATGGCAAACAGGCCAATCAGGCGCGAACGGCGGGTAAGCCCGGGCGCAATGAACTGCAACAGCTCGAAGGCGATATAGGGAAGACTGATCGCGAAGGCGGTGAAGAAGGTCACCCGCATCACTACGCCTACCGGCTCGGTGACATCCACGGCTTCGAGAGCGGCGATGCCCCCGATCGGCGCAGCCAGCCAATCCAGGATGACCGGCGCAAACTGGAAGGTGACGAAGGATGCGAGGACAAGCACCAGCACCGAGCGCATCAGGTGGCCGCGCAGCGCGGCCAGGTGGGCCAGCACATCGCCGGGGTTGGCGATGGCCTTTTGCACCGTCTCGCCCAGCGGGGTGTCCTGCGGATCAGGCGCAAAGAAGGGCTGCAGCGGGCGGAACAGCCAGCGCAGCGGGGCGGTGAGGATGCGCCACACGCGCCCAAAGAAGCGGCGTATCACGCGTCCTCGCGTGGTTTGGTTTCGGATTCGAGCGGCGGGGGCGCTTTGGGCGCATCCGCAGCGGGCTTATCAGGCGTACGGGTCCAGGCCACGAACTGGCGGTCCAGCTCTTGGATCTTCTCGCGCTGCTCTTTGAGCTCGGCGCCGATCTCGCGGCTCAGCAGCTCCAGCTCGTCCACGCCGGCCTGGCGCGCCAGGGTCTGCGGCAGCTCGCGCAGCTGGCGGGTGGCGTCGGTCATCGTCTTCCACGCGCCCGATTCGCGCAGCTTGCGCATCGAGCGGCCCAGCGTGCTGCCCACCTTTACAAGATCTTGCGGGCCAAGCACGACGAACAGAATGATGATGATGAAGATCAGTTCAGTGGGACTGATGCCAAGGAATTGCATACAGACAATAATGCCTTAATTCTGATTGACTTGCCCCAGCGCCTGCTTGATCTCATCGCTGCGCTCGGCCAGGCTGCCCAGCACGCCGTTGACGAAGCGCGGCGAGCTGTCGGAGCCGTAACGCTTGGCCAGCTCGACGGCTTCGTTGATGGCCACCTTGACCGGAGTTTCGCCGCTGACGGCGAACTCCCAGGTGGCCATGCGGATCAGGTTGCGGTCAATGACCGAGATCTGGTCGATCGGCCATTCGGGGGCATGTTCGGCAATGTAGACGTCAAGCTCTTTGCGGATGGGCAGCACGCCCAGCACCAGGCGGCGGGCAAAGCTCTCCAGCTCTTCGTCCAGCCCATAGTCGGCGGCGCGTGCTTCGAATACAGTGCCCTGGGGGTGGGCGGTGAGGTCCAGTTCGTACAGCGCTTGTAGGGCCAGGCTGCGTGCCCGAGTGCGCGGTTTCATCGCTAGGCTTCGGGGAAGTAAATGTCTTCGATGTGGACGTTGATGCTGCCAGGCTGCATGCCAACCATCTCAGCAATGGCGCGGTGCACCTGGTCCTGCACATCGCGGGCCACCTGGCGCAGGTTGGTGTCCTTTTCCAGCACCAGGTGCAGCTCCAGGTCCACCTCGTTGCCGGTGATGGTGGCCAGCACGCCCTCAGTCCCGTGCTCATCTTTGCCGCGGCGCGGCGTCTTGGCCATGGCGTACACGCCCGGCACCTGCAGGGCGGTCAGGCGTGCGATGGAGAGCAGCACTTCAGGGGCAACGGTGGTGAGGCCGGGCGGGCGCAGTTCGCTCATGCTTAGGCCATCGCCATGCCGCCATCCACGGCCAGGGTCTGGCCGGTGATGTAGCTGGCTTCATCGGAGGCGAGGAAGGCGACCGCGGTGGCGATGTCTTGGGTATCGCCCTTGCGGCCGAGGGGGATCATGTTCAGCAGGGCAGTGCGAGCCTCTTCTGGCACGCCGGCCCAGATCTCGGTTTCCACGTAGCCGGCGGCTACCGCGTTTACCGTGATGTTACGGGAGGCGACTTCGCGGGCCAGGGCTTTGGTGAAGCCGATCTGGCCGGCTTTCGAGGCCGAATAGTTGGTCTGGCCGGCATTGCCGATCTGGCCGGAAATAGAGGAGATGTTGATGATGCGCCCAGTGCGGGCCTTCATCATGTAGCGCACCGCGGCCTTGGAGCAGTTGAAAGTGCCCTTGAGGTTGGTGTCCATCACCGCGTCCCACGATTCTTCGCTCATCATCATGATCAGCATGTCACGGGTGATGCCGGCGTTATTGACCAGAATGTCGATCTTGCCATACTTCTCGACGGCGGCTTTGATGAGGTTGTTGGCATCTTCTACTTTGGCTACGTCGCCGGGGAAGGCTGCCGCGCTGCCGCCGGCCTTGACGACTTCCATCACTACATCCTGGGCCGCTTTGCCGTTGCTGTTGTAGTTGACCACCACCGAGGCGCCGCGGGCGGCCAGCTCAATGGCGATGGCGCGGCCAATGCCGCGTGAGCCGCCGGTGACAACGGCGACCTTATCTTTGAGGGGGGTGGGGTTGACTGGCATGGGGATGCGGCTCCTCTAGAAACAGGATTATACACAAGCCGTTTGGGCTCACTTGCTTGACAAGATACTCGTCTGGCGCTCGCTTCGACTAAAGCATGGCATATTCCGACTCGTCATTGCGAAAGAGGCCGCATGCCAATGCGGCCGACTGAAGCAATCTGGTTTTTTGCGCCTATTCTTAACCCCAGTTTGCCACGCTCACAGAGCGCTTGCGCTCTGTAGCTCGCAATGACGTAGGGAGGCCAGATATCTTTTCAGTTGCACGGGGTACCCCCACACTAAAACGAACAACATCTCTGCCAAACTGTCTGCAGGTGGACTTTGCGCAGCAGCGCCAGCATATTGCTTTCGGCAGTCGGGTGGTTATACTGAGTGACACGGTATGGAGATCAACTCGTTAGTCGAACAATTGCCCAGCCGCTACACTCCCGTTGAGCATGAACTCATCCAGCGGGCGTATCGCTTTGCGGCGCGCGCCCACGAGGGCCAAAAGCGCGCCTCCGGCGAGCCCTACATCAATCATTGCATCGCCGTCGCCACGATCCTGGCCGAGCTGGAAGTGCCGGCTGTGCTGGTGGCCGCCGGCCTGCTGCACGACACCGTAGAAGATACTGACGTAACCCTCAAAGACCTCGAAAAAGAATTTGGCGAAGAAGTGGCCAAGCTGGTGGCGGGGGTCACCAAGCTAAGCCAGCTGCCGCGGGTCTCGCGCATCACCGGCGGCCCGAATAAGGGCAAGCGCAACGGACGCGCCGCAGAGAGCGAAGAAGCGCCGGAGGAGGACCGCAGCCGCGGTGCCGACATGGCCTCGGAAACGCTGCGCAAGACCTTCCTGGCCATGGGCGAGGATGTGCGCGTGGTGCTGATCAAGCTAGCCGACCGCCTGCACAACATGCGCACCCTCGGCTACCTGCCCGAGGAAAAACGCCAGCGCATCGCCAGGCAGACTTTGGACATCTTTGCCCCGCTGGCCAACCGCCTCGGTATTTGGCAGCTCAAGTGGGAGCTGGAAGACCTGGCGTTCCGCCATTCTGAGCCCAGCACCTACAAACAGATCGCCGCCAATATTGCTGAACGCCGCTCGGAGCGCGAGAAGACCCTGCATGACATCGAGAAGCGGCTCAAGAGCATGTTGCTGCAAGAGGGTATCCAGGCTGAGGTTTCCGGCCGCCCCAAGCATATTTACTCCATATACAACAAGATGCGCCGCAAAGGCGTGCCCTTTGAGGCGCTGACCGATGTGCGCGCCGCCCGCATCATTGTCAATGATGTGGCCACCTGTTATCAGGCATTGGGCATCATTCATTCCAAGTTTCGCCCAGTCCCGGGCGAATTTGACGACTACATCGCCGCTCCCAAGGACAACTTCTACCAATCCCTGCATACTGCGGTCATTTATGAAGACGGCCGCCCCCTCGAGATCCAGATCCGCACCATTCAGATGCATGAGAACGCCGAACTGGGCATTGCCGCCCACTGGCGTTACAAAGAGGGCACGCCCCAGGATAAGGACTACGAGCGCCGTGTGGTCTGGCTGCGCTCGTTGATGGACTGGATGCACGAGGTGGACGACGCCGGCCAGTTCGTCGACACCATGAAGACGGATGTCTTCAGCGATCGTGTGTACGCCTTCACGCCGCGCGGCGACATCATTGATATGCCCAGCGGCGCCACGCCGCTGGACTTTGCCTACCATGTGCACACAGACGTGGGCCACCGCTGCCGCGGGGCCAAGGTGAACGGCAAGCTGGTGGCGCTGGACAGCACCCTGCGTACGGGCGACCAGGTCGAGATCCTCACCACCAAGCGCGGCGGCCCCAGCCGTGACTGGCTGAACCCCAATTTGCGCCTGCTCAACACCGAGCGGGCGCGTTCCAAGGTGCGCCACTGGTTCAAGCGTCAGGACCGCGAGCTCAACATCAGCGTGGGGCGCGGCCAACTGGAGCGCGAGCTGCGCCGCCTGAGCCTGGCAGAGCTGGACATCGACCGCCTGGTAAAAGAGGCTGGTTATAAAGAAGCCGATGACCTGTACGAGGCGCTGGGCACGGGCGACCTTTCCGTCGGGCGGCTGATCGCCAAGCTGAATCTGGGCGAGCGCGAGCAGAAAGTAGAGCCGCTGCCGCCTGGGCGGCAGACGCCTTTCACCAGCGGCGACACCGTCACCGTGCTGGGCCTGCAGGGTCTGCTGACTGCGATGGCCAAATGCTGCAAGCCGGTGCCGGGTGACCCCATTGTGGGCTACATCACCCGTGGCCGCGGCGCCACCATCCATCGTAGGGATTGCCCCAACATTTTGCGCGTGCGTGACCGTGAGCGCCTGGTGCAAGTCTCGTGGGGCGCGCCCAAGAGCACCTACCCGGTCGCGGTGCGCATTCTGGCGTACGACCGTGACGGCCTGATGCGGGATGTCTCAACCCTGATCGCCGACGAAGGCGTGAGCATGAGCCAGGTCAAAGTGGATGTGGACCGTAACCAGGCCACGTTCGATCTGGTCTTGAACGTCGACAACATTGCCCAGCTGAGCCGTGTGTTAACCAGGGTGGAAACGTTACCGAATGTGCTGGAGGCGCGCCGCGTGCGCCCCGGGTGATCATGCTCTCCGTGGACGAAGCTCTGCAAAAATTGCTCGACGGCCTGCCGGTGACCGGCACGCAAAGCGTGCCGTTGGCTGAGGCCAACGGCCGCGTGCTGGCCGAGGACATAGCCGCGCCCTTCGCTTCGCCGCGCTTTGATAACTCCAGCATGGATGGCTTTGCCGTCCGCTCGGATGATGTGCAGGGCGCCAGCCGCCAGAAACCCAAGGGTCTATTGGTGGCGGGCGACATCCCGGCTGGCAAATCGGCCAGCACCACGCTGCAGCCCGGGCACAGCATGCGCATCATGACCGGCGCGGCGATGCCCGCCGGCGCCGATGCCGTGGTGCCGGTGGAAGACACCGATGCGCACAATCAGGCAGACAATGCGCTGCCGGCCGTGGTGCAGGTGTATGCGCCGGTGGACACCGGCGCATATGTGCGCCCGGCCGGGCAGGACTTTGCCAACGGCCAGCAGTTGCTGGCCGCTGGCACGCGCCTGCGCCCGCAGGAACTGGCGCTGTGCGCCATGCTGGGGCAGGGCGAGCTACAAGTCCACCGCAGGCCGCGCGTGGCCATCTTCTCCTCAGGCGATGAGCTGCTGGCGCCGGGCGAGAAATTGCAAGCCGGCAAGATTTATGAAACCAACTCGTTCACGCTGCAGGGTTTGGTGCAGGGCGCCGGCGCCGAGCCGCTGCTGCTGGGAACCGCCAAGGACACGCTGGCGGATGTCAAAGCCCATCTGGAGCGCGCCGTTGAGGCCGGGGCGGACCTCATCGTCTCTTCGGCCGGCGTGAGCGTGGGCTCATTTGATTTTGTGCGCGCCGCGGTGGAGAGTGACGGCAGCATCGATGCCTGGAAGGTCAACATGCGCCCGGGTAAGCCGTTCACCTTTGGCCAATACAAGAACGTTCCGTTCGTCGGGTTGCCCGGCAACCCCGCCTCGGCCTTCGTCGGCTTCGAGGTGTTCCTGCGCGCCGCGCTGCACAAGCTGGGCGGGGTACGGGGCTGGCAGCGCCAGGCCGTGCGGGCTCGGTTAATGGAAACAGTGGAGTCAGACGGCCGCGAAAGCTACTTGCGCGTCTTAATTCACTCTCACCCGCGCGAGTGGCAGGTTTATTTGACAGGCCATCAGGGTTCAGGTAATCTTTATTCGCTCGTTCAGGCCCACGCATTGTTGCATGTGCCGGCGGGCGTAAAGAAAATTCGTGCAAAGTCTCTTGTAGAAGTTTGGCCGCTATAGTGGAGGCGCCGCTTGCTTAGAAAGATCTTGATCGCCCTCAGTATCCTGGGCTTGTTGGATTCGATCTACCTCACATACGTCAAGCTGGTGGAAGATGGAGTGTGCGCCGTGGGCGGCGGTTGCGCCATCGTCAACACCAGTCCGTACGCCTCCTTGTGGGGCATTCCCATCGCCGCCATCGGCGGCGGCGCCTACCTGGTGATGCTCATCATCCTGCTGCTGGAAGAGCGCAGCGATTTCTTCGCCATCAATGGCAGCCTGATCGTGTTCGGCCTCTCGCTGATTGGCGTGCTGTACTCCGCTTATCTCACCTATCTTGAGCTCTACGTCATTCACGCCATTTGCCCGTTCTGCGTGATCTCGGCCGTCATCCTGGTTGCCATGCTCATCATCTCGATCATGCGCCTGCGCAACGACATGCAAACTGCCTAGAAGGTCGCCATGCCACGAATTCGCTGTCATTATGCTGATTGCGTTTTTCTCGACGAAGGCTACTGTGCCGCCGCGGCTGTAGAGCTGGATGCGGAGGAGGGTTGTCTTACCTACGCCGCCGCCGGCGAAGTCTCGGCGGAGGATGCCTGGGAGGATAACGAGGCCCTCGAAGAGGAGTGGGAAGAGGCCGGCTTCGCCCCCGACGAAGATGACGAGGACGAAGACGACGACTCCGAAGAAGAAGAGGAAGACGAAGAAGACCTCGACGACGAATAGACCCGCCTATTCGCCGTGGGCGCTAGCGCGTATATAATGCCCGCATGAGCGCCAACGCGCTGCCTAACCTCAAGAAAATCGCAGACTTGATCCGCGCCGGCAAGGGCGAGACTGCGCGTGCCCAGCTGGTGGAACTGCTGCGCACCCAGCCCGATAATGCCCAGGCATGGTACCTGCTCAGTTTTGTGGTGGATGACCCGCAGCGCAAGCAGTATGCGCTGATGCAGGCCCTCAAAGCCCAGCCTGACTTCGTGCGCGCCCGAGACCGCTTGCGCACCTTGCGCGGCGAGGCGCCCCCGCCGCCGAAACCCAAGCCCGCCTTCGAGGCCCCTGCGCCGCCCATCACGCCGGCGTTTGCGCCGACCAGTGACCTGGAACAGGAGCTGCGCCCTCAGGAGCCTGAGCCACACCCAAAGGGAAAATCACCTCTGCGCGGCATCCTGATCGGGTTGCTGCTGCTGGCGCTCTTGGCGCTGGCCTGGTTCTTTGGCGGCGATCTGCTGGGCGGTGGCCAGGGCGCGTTGCCCACCGCCACCAATCAGCCCTTCCGCACCCTGCCAGCCGTGTGGACGCCCACCGGCGGCGTGCTGCCGACGGAGGCCACCGACACGCCGGAGCCTGGCCCCGTGGCAACTTTGCAGCCGGAGGCGCAAGCCTTGCTGGACACGATCGGCGAGCAGGCCAGCCAACTGCGCGGCCTGGCGACCACGCGGCCGGTACAGGCGGTATTGGTGCAGGACAGCTCCGCCCGCGAACAACTCTCGACCTTTATTCCCAGCAACCCGGCCGAGACCCAGCGCAGCGAGCGCGCCTTGCGCGCTTTGGGCTTGCTGTCACAAGCCGGCTCATTGCAAGACTACGCAATCAATAAGCAACTTGACGGGTATGGCGCGGCCTACAACGCCGCCCAACGCCGCGTGTATCTTGTGGGCAGCCAGCTCAGCGATGGGCTGGCTTATGCCTATGCGCGCACCTTTGGTTTGGCGCTGGCGGCGGATGCGCATGCAGCGCTGTTCACCGACGCCCAGCGCTGCACCGTGTTCGATGACGCCTGCCGCGCTGCGCAGGCGATGCTGCAGGGCGATGCGAATTTGACCGGCGAAGAATGGTTGAGCGCACACGGCTCGGCCGCGTTTGACCCGGCCAGCCTGCCTGCGCCCAACTATGCGCGCCTGCAATCCGGCACCCCATCAGACTTCGCTGTGCTGGATGTGCGCTTCGCCGCCGAAACCGGGCTGGCTTTTGTGCGCAGCTTGCACACAGAAGGCGGCTGGGAGCAGGTGAATGCGGCGTATACGAACCCGCCCAGCACCACTGAGCAGATCCTGCATCCGGATAAATTTGCCGCCGATGAAGCTGCGCTGAATGTGCAAGCTGTGGACCTGGCGACTGCACTGGGCGCGGGCTGGGAGCAGCAGGCGAATGGCAGCCTGGGCGAATGGCTGACGCGCCTGGTGCTGGCCGCCGGCGCGGATAGCGCGGCGCGCATTCCGGAAGAGAGCGCCATCACCGCCGCGGCCGGCTGGGGCGGAGATAGCCTGCAAGTGTACTGGCGCGCCAGCGATGGCCAGGTGGCGATGGTGCAGCACTGGTTGGCCGATGATGCCGCCAACGGCCAGGAGTTGCATGCCGGCGTGCAGCAGTATCTCTCGCTGCGCTTTGGCGGCGCGCCGGGCGAGCTGGGCCGCGGGCGCTGCTGGCAGGCCGGCGGCCAGGCCGCCTGCCTGCTTGGCAACGGCGCCGAAGTGGTATGGCTGCTGCTGCCGGATGAGCCCGAGCTGATCAGCGCGGTGCTGGCCTTGTTCCCGCAGATTCCGTAAGCGACTGCAGCGTTGACATACGATTACCCACATAGTAAACTCGCCCGCGTTCTTAATTCGGCGAGGTAGCTCAGTGGTAGAGCAGGGGACTCATAAGCCCTTGGTCGTGAGTTCGAATCTCACCCTCGCCACACGAAACCCCGAGCATGCTCGGGGTTTCGTGTTTAAATCACCATTGCTTGTCTGTTAGGCAGGTTGATGTTGCGCGGACTGTCTGCATAGCAGTGCCGTGCGGAAGGGCTACATCAATCCCTTGACAGAAAAAAGCCCCGAAGCCGTTCGGGGCTTTTTTGTTCTAGAATTGGCGCATGCTCACGATCGATCAACAGACCGCCCGGCGTTTCATCCTTGGCAAGCAGGGGCTGTGGCCCGGCCGCCGCTGGAAAGGTGCGGCCGGCACCGAGAAGGCCATGCGCGCCATGGAGTACCTGCAACTGGACCCGCTGCAGATCATTGCCCGCAGCCACGACATCAAGCTGCACGCTCGGGTGCAAGGGTACAAGCCCGGCCTGTGGGAGCAGGTTGCCTACAAACAGCGCAAGTTCTTTGACTGGGGTGGGTGGCTGGCGGTGCGCCCCATGGATGAGCTGCCGTATTGGCGCGTAGTGATGCGGCGCGAGCGCGACACGGGTCATGTGAAAACAGCCAAGGAGCATGCCGCCGCTATCCAGGAGATGCGCCAGGTGCTGCGCGAGCGCGGCACGGTGAGCAACCGTGACTTTGAAATGGCAGCCCGCACGCGCACGAATAGTTACCGCGGGCGCAAGGACAGCGCCGTGGCCTTGTATTACCTCTGGCGGATCGGCGAGGTGATGACCCACCACCGCTCGAATTTTGAGCGGGTTTATGCGCTGACCGAGTCTGTTGCGCCAAAAGAACTGATCTATGAAGCCAGTGAAGCGGAGACCGACCGCTTTCTGGTGCGCAAAGAAATTAGCCATAACGGGCTGACCTGGCTCAAGCGCACAGCAGAAGCGTATTACCGGGGCGTGCCGTTTAACAGGATCGGTAGTTTGCGTGAGCAATTGCTGACGGAGCTGGAGATCATCGAGGTGCAGGTCGAGGGCTGGAAGCAGCCGCAATGCGCGCTGGCCCGCGACGCCAAGCTGCTGAAGGAGCTGGCGGCGGGGCGCGTGCCGAAGGCATGGAAGCCGTTGGGCGCCACGACCGAGCAGGAGGTCACCTTTTTCGCACCGCTGGAGCCGGTCAGCGCCCGCGGGCGGGCCAAGACCCTGTTTGACTTCGAGTACGTGTGGGAAGTCTACAAGCCTGAGAGCAAACGCAAGTATGGCTACTACACGCTGCCAGTGATGTGGGGTGAGCGGTTGGTGGCGCGCTTTGACAGCAAGCTGGATCGCACCACCAACACGTATGTCATCCTAGGCTTCTGGCTTGAGGACAATCGCCTGGCGAAGAACGAAGCATTTGCCGAAGCCCTGGCCGCCGGTTTCGAAAGTTTTGTTGGCTTTCTGGGTGCGGATAAGCTCAATGCCAAGGCAGTCAAGGAGCCAATGCTGCGCAAGCGGCTGGCGCAGGTCAAGCCTTAATCTGGCCTTTATTCAGATCGGAAACAATTTGGGCCTTTGCGGCGTTAGTAGACATGCGCCTTGTTGCGTACGCGCTCCCTGGAGTAGCGCCACTATGAAGAAACTTTGCCTCACTTTGTTTGCTCTGCTATTGGTCGCCTGTGCGGCACCGCCGCAGCCGACGAGTATTTCACTGGAGCCAGCACCGACTGTGGCTGAACCCACAGCGCAGGCCGAGACTGCTCAGCCTGAGACGCCCAGCTTTGAAGCAACCACGTACCAAGACGCAGAAGGACGCTTTAGCCTGCAGTACCCCGCGAGCTGGAATATCCTGGGCGGCGAGAGCGGGTCACGCGGCGACTATGTGCAAATCGCCTCGTGGGATCCCGGCTCGGCTGGGCTAACGGAGGTGCCGGAAGGCGAAAGCCTGCTGCAGATCACGGTCTACCAGTGGGATCCGAAAGGTGACCTGGGCGCCCGTCTTGAAATGCGCCGCACTGCCTTCAACAACTCTGGAATCATTATTGCTGAGGAAACCGAAGTGACGCCGGATGGCGGCCCAGCCGGCGTACGCATGCGCCTGATCTCCTCTGGCGAGGAAAGCCTGACTTACTTTTTTGTGCTGGGAGATGAATACCTGGAGATCAGCGGCATGGGTGACCTGCAATTGCTTGACCAGGTCATTCAGACCTTTGAGTACACCAACTAAGATGGCAATAGACAAAAAGCCCTGGCATTGCCAGGGCTTTTTGTTTGCTAGAATCAGCACATGCTGATCCTTTTGCATTCATCCAAGGCCATGCGCTCGGCGCCGGGGCAGGTAGGCAGGCTGGATACACCGCAGCTACTGCCCCAGGCACGTGAGCTTGACAACTATCTCAAGTCGCTGAGCCCGGCCAAGCTGGCCAGCATGATGAAGCTATCAGCACCGCTAGCGGCCAAGACGCATGCGCTGATAGCGGCTTGGACCGATGCGCCCGGCCAGCAGACCGCGGCCCTCGACAGCTTTATTGGCGATATCTACAGCGGCATGCAGGCGCCCAGCCTCCGCATGGCGGAGCGCGAGTACGCCCACAAGACACTGCGCATCCTCTCAGGCTTATACGGCGTGCTGCGCCCGCTGGATGGCATTGCGCCGTACCGGCTGGAGATGGGCTACAAGCTGCCCGGCTTCGCGCACAAAGACATGTACGCGTTCTGGGGCAGCATGGTGGCGGACACGCTGCCCACCAAGGGTGTCGTCGTTAACCTGGCGGCCAAGGAATATTACGATGTGGTGACGCCGTACATGGATGCGGAACGCTTCGTCAGCCCCAAGTTCCTGACCATTAATCGCAAAACCGGCGAGCCGGCGTTCGTGACCGTGCATGCCAAGGTGGCGCGCGGTGCGTTCGCCCACTGGCTGCTGGTCAACCGCATCAAGGATGCGGCTGACCTGCCGGGCTTCGACGAGATCGGCTACCGCTACGACAAGAAGCGCAGCACGCCGGACACGCCGGTGTTCGTATGCAAGGATTTTGGCGGCACAGGGCTCAGCATCCGCATGCAGGATAAGGCGGGGCTAAGCTAGTTTTACATCCAGCGCCACGGGCAGGGCGGTGGCGGCCCAGTCATTCAATGGCGCGCCCGTCTCCCAGTGATAGTACTTGGCGGCTAGCAGGCGGCGGGCCAGCAGTTGCTCCTCGGCATCCACCACAATGCGTCCGTTGGCCTGGAAGGTTTGCTTGGCGAGGCGCACTTGCACAGCGGGCTGGGCCAGCAGGTTCTTGACCCAGTCGCTGGAGTGCCCGCCCCCGGAGAGCAGGTACAGCGTGCTGTCATCCAGCCCGAACCAGATCTCGATCTCGTGAGGCTTGCCGCTGATGCGGCCAATGGTGGTGAGGTAGCAGTAATCCACGCTGGCAAATGTATTAAATTCACTGGTCATAATTTCACTCCATTAATCCGCAGCTAACGATATTCTTAGTCAAATAGCTTGACACAGAATGAGTGCCGGATATACTGTGCATAGATAAACGTCTGGGTGCCCCCCTCACCTAGGCGTTTGTCGCTTTAATAGACCAAATGCAGGCCAAGTGCGGCCAAATCGAGGCCAAGTGGGGCTATGATAAACTAACGCTGTCCACTCAGTTCTGAGGAATTTTCACACATGGCTCAAAAAGCAAATTCATCTTTTGTGCGGGAAGACGTGCTTGCCGATTATCGCTTGGCGTATCGTAGCCGTCAGGCCAGCCTGATCGGTCGCCGTGAGGTGCTGAGCGGCAAGGCCAAGTTCGGCATCTTTGGGGACGGCAAAGAGCTGGCCCAGATCGCCATGGCCAGGGCCTTCCAGCCGGGTGACTTTCGCTCGGGTTATTATCGTGATCAGACCTTTATGCTTGCCATTGGTGAGCACACCCTGGATGAATTCTTTGCCCAGCTGTTTGCCAATACGGATCTAAAAGCCGAGCCGGCCACCGGCGGCCGCGCCATGAATGCCCACTTCGCCACGCGCAGCCTCAACCCGGACGGCACCTGGAAGAACATTGCGGAGCAAAAAAACTCCTCATCAGATATTTCGCCCACCGCTTCGCAGATGCCGCGCCTGGTGGGGCTGGCGCACGCCTCCAAGTTGTACCGCGAAGTAGAGGAGCTGCATGCCTTCACGCAGTTCTCGCGCAAAGGCAACGAGGTCGCTTTCGGCACGATCGGCAACGCCAGCAGCGCCGAAGGCATGTTCTGGGAGGCGGTCAACGCCATTGGCGTGCTGCAGGCGCCGGCTGTGCTCTCCATCTGGGATGATGGCTACGGCATCTCGGTGCCCAATCAGCACCAATTGACTGCGGACCTTTCGCGCCTGCTCTCAGGCTTCCAGCGCAGCCCGGGCGGCACAGACGGCTTTGATGTTTACACCGTGCCCGGCTGGGATTACGAGGCGCTGGTGGCAGCCTACGCAAAAGCGGCCGCCACTGCCCGCGAGAGCCATACGCCGGCCATTTTGCATATTACTGAAGTGACCCAGCCCCAAGGCCATTCGACCTCTGGCAGCCATGAGCGCTACAAGACTGCCGAGCGCCTGCAGTGGGAGCAGGATTTTGACTGCTTGCCGCGCTTCCGCCAATGGATCGTGGGGCAGGGCTTTGCCAGCGAGATGGAACTCGACGCTTGGGAGCAGCAGGACCGCCAGGATGTAGAGGCCACCCGTGTGCGTGCCTGGGAGGCGTATACCGCGCCGATTCTGCAGGAGATGCAGACCCTGGCCGATATTCTGGTGGAAGTGGCCGGCGCATCGCCGCACGCGGCTGAGATCAACAAGATGACCGCGGCCATGCAGGCGGCCGCCACGCCGCTGCGCCAGGACATGCTGGTGGCCTATCGCAAGGCGATGACTTTGCTCAAGGACGAGGCGCTGCCGGGCAAACCGTTTCTGGTACGCTGGAAGCAGGAGCAGGACACAATCGCCGAGGAGCGCTATGCCTCGGAGCTTTATACCCACGCGGCCGAACGCGTACCCGAGGTCAAGCCGGTCTACAGCGAGAGCTCGCCGATGCTGAATGGCTTCGAGATCGTCAACAAGGGCTTTAACGCCATGCTGGCGCGTGACCCGCGGGTGGTGGCTTTTGGCGAGGATCTCGGCTTGTTGGGTGACGTCAATCAGGGCTTCGCCGGTCTGCAGGAGATCTACGGCCCCTTGCGTGTAGCCGATACCGGCATCCGCGAGGCGACCATCATGGGTCAGGCCATCGGCCTGGCGCTGCGCGGCCTGCGCCCAATTGCAGAGATCCAATATTTGGACTACTTGCTATACGCGCTGCAGATCCTTTCGGACGATGTGGCTACGTTGCACTGGCGCACCAAGGGCGGCCAGAAGGCGCCGCTTATCGTGCGCACCCGCGGCCACCGCCTGGAGGGCATCTGGCACTCCGGGTCGCTGATGGCGGGCGCGCTGCACTTGCTGCGCGGCATGCTGGTGTTGGTACCGCGCAACATGACCCAGGCGGTGGGCTTCTACAACACGCTGCTGGCGGCGGACGAGCCGGCCGTAGTGGTGGAAGTGCTCAATGGCTATCGCCTGAAAGAGCGTTTACCGGACAATGTGGGCGAGTTCACCGTGCCAGTGGGCGTGCCCGAAGTGCTACGCGAAGGCAAGGATGTCACCATCGTTACCTATGGCCCGCTGTGCCGCATCGCCGGCGAAGCCGCCGAAGCACTGGCAGCGCAGGGCATTGAAGCGGAGATCATTGACGTGCAGTCGCTTATGCCGTTCGATCTGCACGGCCGGATTGTGGAGTCTCTCAAGAAGACCAACCGCGTCCTGTTCCTCGACGAGGATGTGCCGGGCGGCACTTCAGCTTTCATGATGCAGGAAGTGCTGGAGAAGCAGGGCGGTTACCAGTGGCTCGATTCGGCGCCCAGGACGCTGACCGGCAAAGCGCACCGCCCAGCCTATGGCAGCGACGGCAATTACTGGTCCAAG
Organism: Anaerolineales bacterium; assembly: GCA_025808555.1. Lineage (NCBI taxonomy): Bacteria > Bacillati > Chloroflexota > Anaerolineae > Anaerolineales > Anaerolineales bacterium. The sequence continues at coordinate 2,066,571 of CP075526.1, forward strand.
CCCAACACGGAAGACATCTTCTATAGCGTGTATCGCATGATGCACGAGGCTCAGCCTCAGCGCTATGCGCTTTTCTTTTAGTTAATTGTGGGATAGCGACGGCAGGCGCACAAGGAAGCTTGTGCCTTGCCGCGGGGCGCTTTGCAGGCTGATCTCGCCGCCGTGCAGATCCACGATCTCTTTGACCAAGGCCAAACCCAGCCCTGTACCCCCAAAGCTGCGCGAGCTGCTGCCATCGATCTGGTAGAAGCGGTCAAACACGCGTTCCTGCTGTTCGAGCGGGATGCCAATGCCCGTATCCGTGATGCGAATGCAAATGTGCTCGCCCTCTTGCGAGGCGTGCAGCTTCACCTGGCCGGCGGGTGTGAACTTGATGGCATTGTCCACCAGGCTGCTGACCAGCGTGCGCAGCAGCGTCTCTTCGCCGTGCAGAGGCGGCAGCGCGGGCTCGACGTCCCAGACAAGCTCCAGCTGCTGGGCCAATGCTTTGGCGCGCAGGCCCGGATAGGTGGTGTTGAGCACATCGTTGAGATGCAGCGTGGTGAAGTCGTTGCGTTGGTCTTTGAGGTTCAGCAGCGAGGTGAGATCTTCCACCATGCGTGTCAGCATCTGGGTGCGGCGGGCAATGATCTCCACCGGCTCGTGGTAGCTCTCCGGCAGCGGGCCAAGATCGCCGCTGCTGAGGATCTCGATGTAGCCGCTCACGATCGCCAGCGGCGTGCGAAACTCGTGCGATACGTTCTGCACGAACTCATCACGCAGGCGGGCCAGTTCCTCCTGCTGCTTCAGCGTTTCGGCCAGCTCGTCGGCGCGACGCTCGGTATCCGCCAACAGGCGGATGCGCTCCAGCGACAGCGACACTTGACCGGCCAACGCTTCCAACAGCTGCAGATCCGTTTGGGTGAAGGCGTGCGGCTTGTGGTTCTCCGTGTCCAGCACGCCGATGATCTCGCCGTTGATGCGCAAGGGCACGCACATCTCAGAGCGCACGCGCTCGTCCACCATCAAGTAATCTGAATCGCGGGTCACATCACCCACCATGACCGGCTTGCCGCTCACCGCCACGCCGCCTGAAATGCCGCGGCCGAGCGGGATGGCGGGGGTGGGGTGGTTGCCAATCTGGTGATAGGCCTTGTGCTCCAGCACCTTGCGCTCATGATCGATCAGCAGGATGCCAAAATTCTCGGAGAAGAGCGAACGGCCCACCACGCGGGCGGCCTGTTGCAGGAACTCATCTTCGCTCGAGGCGCCCATGCCGGCAGTGGCGATCGCATGCAGGGCGCGGGTTTCTTCCAAATGACGGCGCGAGAGCTGCAACAAGCGCTTGTTGTAGATGACGGTGCCCAGCTGGTTGCAAAGGATCTGCAGGGCATTCAGGTCATCGGTGCCCAGCAGCGTGTCTTTGTTGCTGATCACATCCAGCACGCCGTACAGGCGGTTACCCTCCATGATGGGTACGGCGATCTCTGAGCGCGGCTCGCCAAGGCTTTCGTGATGCAGGTACAGCGGGTCTTTGCGTACATCCGCAGCCAGGTACGGTTTGCGCGTGCGCGCTACGTGGGCAATGATGCTCTTGCCGGGTGAAACACTATCCAGGCTGAAGCTGGGCATGGGTGCGCTGATCTGCCCACCCTGGCTGAGGGCATTGAGCGAAAGCTCGCTGGTGCCCTGGGTCAGCGTGAGAATGGATACATGGTGCAGATTGAAGCGCTCAGCGATGACGTGCGTGACAGCTTTCAGGAAGTCGTCCACATCTCCGCTGGTGGTGGCCGCCATGCCAATGTCGGCAGCGGCCTGCAGCTGTGCGCTGCGCTGGCTCATCAGGGAGTGGCTGCGCTCGGCGCTGAGCAGCGAGGTGCGCAGGGCGTGCTCGCCGATGATGGCCATCACGGCCACGAGCACAAAGTTCAGGATGACGATGACCGTTGGGCCCCAATCAGGCTGCCCGCCGATGGCGGGGTTGGCCACGGCAATATACAGGACCGCAAGCGTGCTGAGTGCAGCCAGGCCCAGGCCGCCGGCCGGCCCCAGCAGCACGCCAGCCACTAGGATGACAGTGTAGAGCGTGCTGATGCCGGTGCTGGTCACCTCGCCCAGGGCGGTGGCCCAGATGGAGACCACCAGCCATAGGCCCAGAATGTAGAGAAAGGCAGCCAGGCGCGGCTTGCGTAAATGCAGCAGCGCCAGGCAGGCGGCTTGCAAAGCCACGACCATGAACTCAAAACCGATGTTAAGAAAAGGCGTCTTCGGCATCACCAGAGTAATGCCGATGTGGACCACAATAATGCTCAGCCCCACCCAGAGCAGGAAGTTGAGCATGCCGGCCTGGCGGTTGATGTTTGGATCTTCGAAGCGGGGCGGCAGCACGAACTTGGGCCACTGGACGCGTGAAGAGGCAGGTCCCCCCTGACTTGGGCCTAGAGCTTGATCCATGAATGTACCCGCGAAGTTTAGTGTGTTGCTATTTCTTCTTACTGGTGGGGACTGGACTTGTCAGCTCAGCGGGCAGGTGAGGCATATCAATGGCGGCCTCATCGCAAAAGAGCATAGCACGCTCTAAAACGTTGCGCAACTCGCGGATGTTACCCGGCCAGCTGTAGTTCATCAGCACCTGCATTGCCTTGTCGGTCACGTCTTGCACGTTCAGGCCCATGCTGGAGTTGAAATGGTTGACGAAGAAGCCCACAAGTTCCGGAATGTCCTGCTTGCGCTCACGCAGGGCCGGCACCTTGAGTTGGAGGGTATTGAGGCGATACAGCAAGTCTTCGCGGAACTCGCCTTTGGCGATCATCTCCGGCAGATTGCGGTTGGAAGCTGAGACAAGCTGCACATCTACCTTGATGAGCACGTTGCCACCCATGCGGCGAAAGGAGCGTTCTTCCAGGGCGCGCAACAACTTGGCTTGCATATCGGGCGCCATGGACGAGATCTCGTCGAGGAAGAGCACGCCATCATTGGCCTGCTCCATCAGGCCGATCTTCTTCTTGTCGGCGCCGGTGTAGGCGCCAGCTTCGTGCCCGAAGAGTTCGGACTCGATCATGGTGCTTTGGAAGGCGGCGCAGTTGATCGCCATGAAGGGCTTGTCTCGACGCGGGCCGATCTTGTGGATGTGCTTGGCCACCACTTCTTTGCCCACCCCCGTTTCACCCTGGATCAGGATCGAGACGCCCGCCTGAGCGCCGCGCTCGGCCTGCTGCAGGAGCGTCTTCATCTCCGGGCTGTTGCCGAGCACAAAATCGCCGTACTGGGTCTCGCGCAGGTGCAGCAGCTCGCGGCGCATGGCGACGATCTCGCCAGCGCGCTGCACAGATTTCTCCAGCCGTTTGAAATCGACCGGCTTTTGCAAAAAATCGTGTGCGCCGTTCTTCATGGCGTCAACGGCCATGTTGATGTCGCCGTTGCCGGTGATGACAAGCATCAACGGGCGCAGGGGCATGGAGACGGTCTCCTCAAGCAGAGAAGTGCCCAGGCCGTCCGGCAACTGGACATCCATCAGCACGATGTCTGGGCTGTTTTGCTCCAGCAGCTGGCGGCCAGTCTTGAGATCGGCGGCTTCCAGCACTTCGTAGTCCTTCTTCTTTAGGAAGGCGGATACGTTGTCGCGGGCAGTTTTCTCGTCTTCGATCACCAACACGGTCAGGGTCATAGTGTCGGGCTCCTTCTAGTTCTGGGCGATGGGCAAGAGCAGCTTGAACATCGTGCCGCCGGGGAAGCTCTCCAGCGAGATGTCGCCCTTGTGGGCCATGATGATGCGGCGTGTGATCGAGAGGCCCAGGCCTGTGCCCTCGCCGCCCTTGGTGGTGAAGAAGGCATCAAAGATACGGGCGCGCAGCTCCTCCGGCACACCGGGGCCATTGTCCGAGATCACCACTTCCACCATGTCATCGCCGGCGCGGCTGACGTTGAGGGCCAGCAGCCCGTTTTCCTGGTTACCCATGGCCTGCATGGCGTTGGTGAACAAGTTGGTGAAGACCTGTTCCAGCGCGTGGGCATCGCCCATGATAAGCGGTATGTCTTCGCTGATCTGCAAATGGTCTTTGATGTTCTTGCGCTGCAGGCGCACGCGCCAGCGGGCCACCTGCTGACGGCAGAACTCGGCGATGTCCATTGGCTCGGGCTGGTGGGCGCGGCCGCGGGCCACGCCCAGCATGGAGTGCATATAGCGCGCCAGGCGCTCGCAATCCTCCAGCATGGTACGCAGCTGCTCGTGCCCCGGGTCGTTCTCGGGCAGGCTCATCTGCATCAATTGAAGCGAAGTGCTGATGTTGTTGAGCGGGTTTTGCATTTCGTGCGCAAAGATGGCGGCCACATCGCCCAACCAGGCGCGGTCGCTCATTTGCAGGGTTTGCAGGTGGAAGGCCTCGTGCTCGCTGAGGTCGCTGATGAGGATCGCCAGGCGGGTGATCTTGCCGTCAGGCGCAATGGGCGCCAGGCGCACCAGCGCCAAAAATTCCTGCCCGTCGCGGCGCAGCAGCTTGCGCTTGCCCAGCTCCATCACTTCGTTGGCCTGCAGGGCCAACTCCAGTTCGGGCAGCAGGGCACGGGTGCTGATGAGCACCTCGTGCACCGGGCGCTGTAGCACCTCGGCCTGTGAATAGCCCAACATCGCCTCGGCGGCCATATTGAGCTCGGTCAGGCGCAGCGCCGTATCGGTGAAGAGCACGCCGTCTTGCATGTGCTCGCGCAAGGCGGTATTGACCCGGTCGCTCTCAGCCAGACGGCTGGCATCCCGCCGCCAGGTGCTGCTCATCTGGGCGTTCAGCGCCGCAGTGGCGGCGCTGGCGGCCAGGATCTGCAGCAGGGTCAGCAGTTCTTCGCTGGGGCGGGCGTCTTCGCCGGCGGCGGCCAACAGGCCGGCCTCCGGCTGGGTCAGGTCCAGCGGCGTGCTGGCCAGGTAGCTTAGTTTGCTGGCATGGGCGGAGCGTTGCAGTGTGGATTCAATGCTGCGGCCGGGCTGCCAGACCTTGGGCACGCGCAGTGCGCCTTGCTCAGCGGAGTCAAGTTGGGTGGGGAAATCAACGCCGCTGCCGTGCACGGCCTGCACTTGCATTGCGCCGTCAGGGCCGGGCGTGTAGAGCACCAGGTGGCGGGCGCCAGTCAGCAGCGCGCCGGCCTGCAAAATTTGGCGGTACGCCGAGGCCAGTTCGGGCTGCTGGGCGGCCAGGCTGAGCAGGTGCAGCGCTTCCCAGCGCTGGCGATTGTCCTCGCCGGCCGGGGCGCTGGCGCCGATCTCGAAGCTGAGCGCCAGCCACTGGTCTGTGCCGTTAAGCGGGCTGATGGTGACCAGCACCGGCGTGTTCTGGCTGTTACGTTTGATGAGCGCGGTGGCTTGCTTGCCGCGCTCGTTCAGTTTGAGCTCCGGCAGCAGGGTGCTGACGTTGAGCTCGCTCAGCTCCTTGCGCGTGAAGGCGGTCAGCTCGGTAGCGGCCCCGTTAGAAAACAAAATGCGCCCCGAGCGGGCGCTGGCGATCAGGGTGGGGTGCGGCAGTAGATCAAGCAGGGCATGAATTTCTTCGTTGCCCGCGCTGCGGCGTTTGAAGGGTGAGAGATCGCCAATGGTGAGTGTCATTTAGCCAACCGCCTGCGGTTTGCGCAAATGCGCCGGCAGGATGCCCTCCATTGTGCGATATTTTGCGACGGTGCGCCGCGCAACTTCGTAGCCTTCTTTTGCCAGTAGCTTGGCCAGCGTGGTGTCGCTCAGCGGCTTGCGCTCGTCTTTCACGATCTTCTTCAAGGCGGTGCGGATGTGCAGGCTGCGGTCGAAGAACTGCGCCAGCGGCACGATCTTGCCCGAGGGTAGCTCGACCGACTTGCCGGACACGGCCCGCGAGACGGTCGACTCGTGCACGCCCAGCTCATCAGCGATCGTGGCGCGGGTGAACGGGCGCAAGTGTGCGTCGCCGCCCAGGATGAACTGGCGCTGCACCACGGCCAGCACCTGCATCAGGCGCACGATGGCTTGGTTGCGCTGGGCCAGGCACTTGATGAGCAAATTGGCCTGCTCGAGATCGATCTTCCATTGGTCAGACTTGTCTTCGGGTGCCTCTTGCAGCGCCTGCTGAAAGAGCGGGTTCACGCGCAGCACGCCGCGCAGCGGCCAGGTGACTTCCACTACCAGGCGGCCGTCTTCCTGCTGCTTGATGATGAGATCGGGGCGCTGGTATACGGCCGGGGCGCCGGTGGTCGGCGTGCGCAGGCTGCCCCAGTGAGCGCGGGCGGGGAACGGGTTCAGGTTGGCGGCGATGAACTCAGCCACTTGCTGGGCCTTGGCCTTGCTCACACCGAGCAGACTGCCGAGTTCGGCGTATTGCTTCTTGCTCAGAGCGCCCAAGCCTTCGGTGATGGCGCGGGCGCACAGGTCGAAGTTGGGGACCTGCTCGCCCAGGACGCGCAGTTGGGTCAGCATGGCTTCGCTGGTGGAGCTTGCGCCGACGCCGATAGGCTCCGCCATCATGATTATGCGCGCAACTTCTTCCACGTCCGTGACCGGTACGTGGTGGTAACGGGCGACTTCTAGCAGCGGCACAGTCAGCAGGCCGTCATCGTCGAGGCTGGTCAGCAGGTGAGCGGCAATCTCTTGTTCTTTGGCGGTCAGCTCGCCGGCGATCTGGCGTAGCACAAAGCCAGCCAGATCTTCCGGCTGGGCGGCGTTGAAATCTTCGGGCAGCTCTTCGCCGCTGCGGGCGCTGCGGCCAAAGCCATCTTCGGGCGGGGCGATGAAGACCACCGGCTCGTCGCCCTTGGCGCTGTCAATGGAGACGCACGCGCCGCAGCGGGCGCCGGGGCGCAGCAAGCGGCCGCAGCTTGGGCAGTGGCGGCCTTCGAGCAACTCGAGGGCCGGGTTGGCGGCGAGGGCCGATTCGATCTTCTGGTTCAATTCTTGCAAGTTAAGCCCAAGCAGGCTCATGGTTTGAGCCAGGTGGGCGGTGGCTTGCGGGCGCTGGGAAGGGCCCTGGCGCAGAATAGGAGTGAAGGCCATTTTGTGCTCCTGAGGCGTGGATTATAGGGATACGCCCTGAAAGATGCAAGTTCTATGCCAGGCGAATTGCGGTCGAGATCCACACGCGTGGGCGTTGCTACTCGGCTAGGTCTTTATCAGTTGGCCGCCAAAAAAGCCAAACGGCGCATCAACCCATCGGTTGACCGAAGAGTCCATCGCTCGATAACCCAAATTCAATCTTCCTGCCGGTTACTTTTCCCGGCCCGGACGCTATCCTGTTGACAGCCTAAAAGTCAGAAACAACAGGAGGTTGTTATGAAGAAGGAAACAATTTGGGAGCACGAACGAAGATTAACGGGGGTGGTTATGGTGCTCATGGGCGCTATCTTCCTCTTGGGGACGTCCGGCATCACCATCGCAGGGCGCAGTCCCTGGATGCTGGTGGGCGTGATCCCCATTTACTGGATCGGCGTCTCGGCATACAGGAGCTACAAGGAAGAAGGTCGTCTCACCCGCCGTGTCCTCAGCATTGCCGTTTACGCCCTGATACCCTTCGCCTACATCGCCGCGCTGGCGCTGGGATACAGCGTCTCACGCCTGTGGCCTCTGGGCATCATCGTCGTTGGCATTTCATTCCTCTTGTTGGGCGGTAAGCCCTCTAGAAGGAGTGGTTAATGAACAAACAGAAGCACAGTTGCATACAAATGCAACTGGAGGAAGCCAAGCTGAAAAGCGGCCGCTACAACGCCGACTTCGCTTTGCAGAGCTCTACTCTGACTGGCCGGGGCAGGGATCTGCTGGAGAGGTTTCGCAGCACGGCCGTTCGCCTGGGTGGGGACTTCAACACGCCCACAACGAACAGCCTGGGTGTGGCCGGCCTGCGCAATGAGCTGGACTGAGCTTGCCCCTCAACTTGCCGTAAAAAGCAAATAGAGATGGAGCTTGAAAGGAAAATATGGTGACAAAAGTTATCGAAGTACGAAATCTACACAAGATTTACGACGGAGTTGCGGCGGCGGATGATGTTTCCTTCGACGTGAATGAAGGCGAGATCTTTGGCATCATCGGACCAAATGGGGCCGGCAAGACAACGACGATCGAGGCAGTCATCGGGCTGCGCAAACCAGATGGAGGAAGCATCTCGGTGCTCGGTCTGGACCCGCAAACCGCAGTACACCAGCTGGGCAACCGCATTGGCACTCAGCTGCAACAAGCAGCGCTGCCCGACCGGATGAAGGTATGGGAGGCGCTGGACTTGTACGCCTCCTTCTACGAAAAGACGGTCGCCTGGGAACCGTTGCTACGGCAATGGGGCCTGGCCGAGAAGCGGAACACTCAGTTCGGCGGCCTTTCCGGTGGGCAGAAGCAGCGCCTGTTCATTTCGCTGGCCTTGCTCAACGACCCGGAAATCGTCTTCCTGGACGAGTTGACAACAGGGCTGGACCCTCAGGCTCGCCGGGCAACCTGGGACCTGATCCGCTCCATCCGCGAGCAGGGCAAGACCGTTGTGTTGATCACCCATTTTATGGATGAGGTTGAAGCGCTGGCAGACCGGGTGGCCGTAATTGACCACGGTCGCATCATCGCCCTGGACACCCCCGGTAGTCTGATTGCCAGCCTGGACAAGGAGACGAAGGTTATCTTCTCAGTTCCCAACGGTTTTCAAGCGGCGCGGCTGGAAAGCCTGAGCGGCGTCAACGCGGTGAACCAGCATGACCGGCAGATCACCGTCAGCGGCAGTGGGCCATTGCTGGCCAAGGTGGCCGCCGCGCTGGCCCAAGACAACATCGCCCCGGCAGACCTGCGCGTGCAGCAAGCCAATCTGGAGGATGTGTTCCTCGCATTGACCGGGCGAATGATCAGAAACTGAGTGACGGTGATAGCACGCATATTCAAGGAGTTAGATCATGAAGTCATTTCTCAAGCTCACCTACATAGAGTTGAAACTGCAGCTCCGCGAGCCGGTAGCCGTCTTCTTTACCCTTGCCTTCCCTGTGATGGTAATGGTTCTGTTCGGCTTCATCTTCGGCAACGAAGCCGAGGAGCTGCTTGGAGGCTACGGCCAGGTAGACCGCTCCGTGCCTGGGTACATCGGCATGGTTGTTGGCACCATGGGCCTGCTGAGCATTCCTACCAAGCTGGCCAATTATCGCGACCTCGGCATTCTGCGGAGGCTGCGTGCAACGCCCCTAGGCTCCGGCCCGGTGTTGTGGTCGCAAGTGGCGGCGCAAGTCTTGATGACAGCCGCAGGCATCCTCTTCCTCTTCATCGCCGGCCTGGCGATCTTCGACCTGCGCATCCCTAGCGGCAATCTGGCCATCGTTCCAGCCATCCTGCTGGGCGCCTTTAGCTTCTTCGCTGTGGGCTTCGTGCTGGCCGGCGTCATGCCATCCGCCAGGACGGCACAGGCCGTGGGCATGGCTGTCTTCTACCCCATGCTGTTCCTCTCCGGTGCGGCGATGCCACGCTACATCATGCCTGAGCTGGTGCAGCAGGTCGCCGGATTCCTGCCGCTGACGCATGTCGTCATCCTGGTCGAAGATCTCTGGTTGAAGGGCGCCTGGAATTTTGTATCCGCGGCGGTGCTCGCAGTAGTCCTCATGCTGGGCCTGGTGGTATCTCGTTTTACATTCCGCTGGGAGTGATGGTACATTGGCAATGACTTTCACTGGCATGGACCATGAACATTATGCACGAAGGACAGAATGACGTCTGGGTGAAGTGGGGCTGGCTGTGGAAAGCACTTTTCTACGCCGCGGTCATCGTTTCCACCTGGCTGATGCTGCTGGACGATGACCGCATGGCCCCGGCCTGGGCGGCGCTCTTGCTGACGGGGCTCTTGTTGCTCTGGCATTGGGGCGGCTTGAAGCTGGCCCACAGGAAGCCGGGCTTTTTGGGCAATCCCCGCTTCATCGTTATCATTGGCGTCATCGTTCTCTGGTTCGCGTTGCTCAGAACATCACCTGCCTACTACTTCATGCTCTTCGGTCTGTTTGGTGAGGTTTTTCGCCATCTACCGCTCCGCTATGGTGTGGTTGCCGTACTGGTTCTGACGGGATTTATTGTTTACGAGCAGCTGGCGAATGCCGGCACGAATTTCTCGTTGACAAATCGCACCGTCTGGGTGTTCGTCTTTACGGCTCTGGGCGCCATCGTCCTTGGTGTGTGGATTACTGCCATTATTGGGCAGAGTACGCGGCGCCGGCAGCTGATTGAGCAGCTGGAAGCAACCCGGGCCGAGCTCGCTGCGGCGGAACGTCGCGCCGGGATTCTGGAGGAACGCCAGCGGCTGGCGCGGGATATTCACGATACGCTGGCCCAGGGCTTCACCAGTATCGTTATGAACCTGGAGGCGGCTGACCAGTCGCTGCCGGATGGGTTGGACTCCCTGCAAAAGCATCTCGACCGGGCGCGTGAGACAGCGCGGGCGAGTCTGGAACAGGCGCGCCGGGTGGTGCATGCTTTGCGGCCACAGCTACTGGTTCAGAGCTCACTACCGGATGCCATCGAACGGACGGCCGCCCGATGGCGCGAGGAAACCGGCATCCCTCTGACCACGACCACCACCGGCGAGGCTGTCCCCTTGCATCCTGACATTGAAGTGACGCTGCTGCGAGCTGCTCAGGAAGCGCTGGCTAACATTCATAAGCATGCCCGGGCCACAGCCGCGCAGCTCACTCTTTCGTACTTCGATGATGCGGTTGTGCTGGACGTTAAGGACAACGGCGTATCTTTTGCCGGGGCAGCCGCGTCGCCGTTCTCCGGCGGTTTCGGCTTGCAGGCGATGCGCGAAAGGGCCGAGGGTTGTGGAGGCTCAGTGACCCTGGAAAGCGAACCTGGCGAAGGCACGACGGTTGTCGTTTCCATCCCGATTTATAGTTAAGGAGACCATAGGCTACTCCGAGGCAGATTGATGATTGCTATGGACAAGATCCGCATTTTGATTGCAGATGACCACCCGGTTGTCCGAGAGGGTCTGTTCGGGATGCTGGCTGGCCAGCCCGATTTTGAGGTCATAGGTATGGCGGCGGATGGTGACATGGCGGTTAAGATGCACGCTTCCCTTACCCCAGATGTCACCCTGATGGATCTACGAATGCCCGGCTTGGATGGCGTGGGGGCCATTAGAGCGATCAAAGCCCAACAGCCGTCATCCCGCATCATCGTCCTGACCACCTACGACACTGACGCTGATATCCTGCGCGCTATCGAGGCCGGGGCCACCAGCTATTTGTTGAAGGATGCGCCGCGCGAGGAACTGTTCCGCGCCATACGCGCCGCCAGGGGAGATTCCGTTCTGGCCCCGGCCGTAGCGGCGCGTCTCATGACACGCATGCGTGGCCCGGCGGAAGTGAGCTTGAGCGCCCGCGAGATTGAAGTGTTGCAGTTGGTGGCCAAAGGAAACAGCAACAAAGAAATCGGCAAGAGCCTACACATCAGTACAGCAACAGTTAAAACGCACTTAATTCATATCTACGGCAAGCTGGGCGTGGATGACCGCACCGCGGCCGTGACGACAGCCCTGGAGAGCGGGATTATTAAGCTAGCTAGCTAGGCCGCTCTGCCCTGATAGAATCAGCGCTCTATGTCCCTGAAACCTGACCTCATCGTCGTGGGTGGCGGACTGGCCGGCAGCGAAGCGGCCTGGCAGGCCGCCGAAGCTGGCCTGCGCGTGGCGCTGTACGAGATGCGCCCCAGCATGCCCACCGGCGCCCATGTGAGCGAGCACCTGGCCGAGCTGGTGTGCTCCAATTCGCTGGGCTCTGACTTGCCTGACCGCGCCGGCGGCCTGCTGAAGAACGAGATCCGCCGCATGGACAGCCTTCTGATGCAGGTGGCCGAGGATACCGCGCTGCCCGCCGGCGGCGCGCTGGCGGTGGACCGGGAGGGCTTCGCCGCCGAGGTGACCCGCCGTATCGAAGCGCACCCCAACATCACCCTGGTGCGTGAGGAGATGCCCGCTGTGCCTGATGGGCTGGCCATCATCGCCTCCGGCCCGCTGACCTCGTCGAGCCTGTCGCAATCCATCGCCAAGCTGAGCGGTGAGCAGCACCTGTTCTTCTACGATGCCATCTCGCCCATCGTCAGCCTGGATTCGATTGACATGACCATCGCCTTCCGTGCCTCGCGTTATGACCGCGGCGAGGAGGAGCAGGGCGATTACATCAACTGCCCGATGACGCGTGAAGAATACGATGCGTTCCTAGCGGCGCTGCTGGCCGCCGAGCGGATTGAGCTGCGCGAATTCGAGAGCCACTTGCAAACTGACGGCGGTGGCGTGCGCACGGGCGCCCACGAATTCTTCGAGGGCTGTCTGCCGGTCGAGATCATCGCCGAGCGTGGCGAGCGGGCGCTGGCCTTCGGCCCGATGCGCCCGGTCGGCTTGCGCGACCCACGCACCGGCAAGCGGCCCTACGCGGTGCTGCAGTTGCGCCAGGATAATCTGGCCGGCACGCTGTACAACCTGGTCGGCTTCCAGACCAACTTGAAATTTCCTGACCAGAAGCGCGTCTTCCGCATGATCCCTGGTTTGCAAAATGCGGTCTTCGAGCGCTACGGCCAGATGCACCGCAACACATTCATCTCGTCGCCGCGGCTGCTGGAGCCCACGCTGCAGTTCCGCACGCGGGCCGATCTGTTCTTCGCCGGCCAGATCACCGGCGTGGAAGGCTACGTCGGCAACATCGCCACCGGCCTGCTGGCCGGGCTGAACGCAGTCCGCCTGCACGCCGGCCAGCCGCTGCTGCAGCTACCGCCTACCACGATGCTGGGCGCGCTGTGCCACTATGTGACCCATGCCGATGAGAGAGACTTTCAGCCGATGAAGGCGAATTACGGGATCATGCCGCCACTGGAAATAACCGGCCGCATGGGCCGCCGCGACCGCGCCAAGGCCTATTCTGAGCGCGCATTACAAGACCTGGATGCGTACCTGGCCGGGCAACTGCAGGCGGCCTGATGCAAGCGCGCAAGTGGAACCTGAGCGCAAGTGGCCGGCGCACGTTGGTGCTGCTGGGGATTGGGCTAGTACTGGTTGGCGTAGCTCTCAGTCTGGCGTTCCCTGGGCGTAATACGCCGGCCGCCTTTGACGGCCAGCGTGCGTTCGCGCATGCTGCGGCGCAGATGGCCTTCGGCCCGCGCACGCCGGGCAGCGAAGCGCACGAGCAGACCCGCGCCTACATCGCTGACACTTTAGCCGAATACGGCTGGCAGGTAGAGCAGCCTGAGGGTGAGCTGCTGGGCCAAAAGGTGTTCAACCTGTTGGCCACGCGGCCGGGAGCTGACGGTGGGCCGTGGATCATTCTCGGCGCCCATTACGACAGCCGCTTCTTCGCCGACCATGACCCGGATCCCGAGTTGCAGCTGCAGCCGGTGCCCGGCGCCAACGACGGGGCCTCGGGCGTGGCCGTGCTGCTGGAGCTGGCCCGCGTGCTGCCGCAGCACGACCCGGCGGCCACGGTGACCCTGGCGTTCTTCGACGCCGAGGACAATGGCGGCATTGACGGCTGGGATTGGATCATGGGCAGCCGCCTGGCGGCCGACGCGCTCACCGAGCTGCCGGATGCGGTGGTCATTCTCGATATGATCGGCGATGCCGATTTACAAATTTACCTGGAGCGCAGCTCAGACCCGCGGCTGGCCGCCGAGATCTGGGCCACCGCCGCCGAGCTAGGTTACGCGGACGTGTTCATCAACGAGCCCAAGTTCACCATTATGGACGACCATACACCCTTCCTGGCGCGTGAGATTCCAGCCGTGGACGTCATCGACTTCGATTACCCGTACTGGCACACCAGCGAAGATACGCTGGACAAGATCTCCGCACACAGTTTGGGGATCGTGGGGGAGGTTGTGTTGGCCTGGGTGCTGGGGAAGTAGCCGAAATGTGTCTGCACAGCTCGACACTCAAAAAACGAGTAGCATGAGCCATCCAGACACGCTTCACAAAATGCACACCAGGAAGGAATGACGAAACATGATCGAGGCAGGCTTTGTCGCTGAAAACCCCCAGGCGGGTGTTCGTGCCGTGGTGCTTAAAGCACACAAAGAAACTCAGGGAAATGGGTTTCAAATCGAATATTTCTACCGCCCTCATTCGGGGCAGGATTTGCCTGCCCATTTTCATACATGGTGGGAAGAGAAGTTCGAGATCCTGGCCGGCTCCTGTACGTATGTGCTTGAGGGCAAAGAGTATTCTGCCAAGGCCGGCGATACGGTTACTTTACCTGCCAGGAAATCGCATATCCATCCCTGGAACACAGGGGATGAAGAATTGCATATGATCCAGACCGATACATTTGAACATTCCAGCCCAGAAGCAGTCATTGACACGCTTAACACTATCGCCACACAGTATGGGTTGGTGCGCGATGGCAAGGTTGGTTCAGATGGCCAACCTACTCCATTGCAGTTAGCCGTGTCCATGCAGACCTTGCTCAAGCATGGCGGTTACCTGGCTGGGCTGCCACCGCTCGTGCAGACGGTGCTGTTTGGCCTGCTCGGTCGCATTGGCCACGCGCTTGGCTACCGCGCAAGCTATGCAGAATATCTTGTTTCTGCCAAAAGCTAAGTTGCGCTGGTCTAACGTACGCTGATAAGGCAAAGAGTGTTTAAACTCTTGCCTTGTCCAGTGCTGTATCTGCAGCTATCTAACTGGCTCTTGCTTTCAGGTAAACTTCCCCCTTATGGAACTACAGCCCGCACATCGCATTGCAGCACTTAAACCATACTTTTTTGCAGACTTGGCTAAGCGCATTGCCGCCCTGCGTGCTAAAGGCACTGACGTGGTGCGTCTGGATATTGGCAGCCCTGATTTGCCGCCGCCCGGCTTCATCCTCGAAGGTATGTTCGAGGCGGCCCAGCGCGCCGACACCCACGGCTACACCCTGGGCATGACCCAGAAGTTCCGCAAGGCCGTGGCCGAATACTACAAGGCCCGCTTCGGCGTGGAGCTCGACCCGGCCACCGAAGCGATCGATCTGCTCGGTTCCAAAGAGGGTCTGTTCATCCTCAGCCAGGCCGTGCTCAACCCGGGCGATGTGGCCCTGGTGCCAGATCCCAGCTACGCCGTGTACGCCAAGAGCACCGAGATCGCCGGCGGCCAGGTGCACCTGATGCCACTGCTCGAGGAGAACGCCTTCCTGCCAGACTTGGACGCCGTGCCCGCCGATGTACTTCGCCGCGCCAAGATCCTGTGGCTCAACTATCCCAATAATCCCACCGGGGCGATTGCCGACCTGGCCTTCTTTGAAAAAGTGATCGCCTTCGCGCGCAAGCACAATATTCTCGTTGCGCACGACAACCCGTATTGCGATGTGGGTTTCAACGGCTACCACGCCCCCAGCATTCTGCAGGTGCCGGGCGCCAAAGAGGTCGCGGTCGAGTTCAACTCGCTGTCCAAGACCTATAACATGGCTGGCTGGCGTGTGGGCATGGCCGTCGGCCATCCGCAGGCCCTCAAATACATCGAGACCTACAAGAGCCAGCAGGATTCGGCCATCTTTGCCCCACTGATGGCGGCCGGCGAGCTGGCCATGCTGGGCGACCAGACCTGGCTCAACGAGCGCAACCGCATCTATCAGGAGCGGCGTGACGCCGTGGTGGACGGGTTGCACCGCGCCGGTGTGCGCGTGGCGCCGCCGCAGGCGGCGCTGTACGTGTGGGCGCCGGTGCCCAATGGCGAGGGCAGCATGGAGTTTTGCGCCGCCATGCTCAACGAGTGCGGCGTCAGCACCACGCCCGGCGTGGTCTTCGGCCAGCACGGCGAAGGCTACTTCCGCGTCTCGCTGGTGACCGATGTGGCCCGCCTGCGCGAGGGCGCCCAGCGCATCGCCGACTGGCTGCAGGCACGGAGATAGATGGCAAAAGGCAAACTGCACAACACCGAGCGCATGCCTGAACGCGCCGTTTTGGTGGGCGTGCAGCTAGCCACTGAGCCTGGCTTGCTGCCGCTGGAGGATTCGCTCGACGAGCTGGCCCTGCTGGCGGATACCGCCGGCCTGGAAGTGGTGACCCAGACCTACCAGCGTATCGATAGACCCAATGCCAAGACCTTCATCGGAAAAGGCAAGGTGCAGGAGATCAAGGCGCTGGCCGAAGAGCTCGACGCGCAGGTCATCCTCTTCGACGACGAGTTGCAGCCGCGCCACCAGCGCGAGCTCGAAGAAGAATTCGGCGATAAGCGCCGCGTGATCGACCGCACTGCCCTCATCCTCGATATCTTTGCCCAGCACGCCAGCACGCATGAAGGCGCGTTGCAAGTGGAACTCGCGCAGTACGAGTACCGCCTGCCGCGCCTGACCCGCGCCTGGACCCACCTTGCGCGCCAATCCGGCGGCGGCGGTGGCCGCAGTGGCGGGGTGGGCGGCGTAGGTCTGCGCGGCCCCGGCGAAACCCAGCTGGAATCTGACCGCCGTGAGATCGGCAAGCGCATCTCGCGCTTGCGCAGTGACTTGGAGAAGGTGCGCGCCCACCGCGGCCGTTACCGCGCCCAGCGCAAGCGAGCGCGTATTCCCATTATTGCCCTGGTCGGCTACACCAACGCCGGCAAATCCACCCTGCTGAATGCGCTGACGGATGCGCAGGTCTACGTGGCCGATAAGCTCTTCGCAACGCTGGATCCCACGACGCGCAAAGTGCGTCTGCCAGGCGGCCGCGAAGCGCTCTTCACCGATACGGTGGGCTTTATTCAAAAATTGCCGCATGGCCTGGTCAAGGCATTTCAGGCCACGCTGGAAGAAGTCAAAGAGGCGGACCTTCTGCTGCACGTCATGGATGTCACCCATCCCAACGTGCATGAACATGCCGAGGCCGTGATGCAAACGCTGGACGAGATCGAGGCGCGCCACGTCCCCATGCTGACGGTGCTCAACAAGATTGATCGGCTCGAAGACCCGGCCGCGGCGCAAGGGGCACTGGCCGAGTTCGATGATGCTGTCGCTGTCTCCGCGCTCACCAAGCAAGGCCTTGATGAGCTGCTGGCTGCGGTCAGTAGCAAGTTGTACGAGACACTGGCTCCCATCGAGGTGCTATTGCCGTATGAGCAAGGCGCGCTGATCGCTCTTTTCCACGAGCAGGGCCAGGTGGACGTGGTCGAACATACCCGCACAGGCGTAAAGCTCAGCGGGCGTCTGCCTGGGCGCCTGCTGGCGCGCTACAGCGAATTTGCCAAGGGCCGCAAAGCTTCGGCCACTGCTTCACAGAAGGGGGCGGAGTAATGGCCCACGAAATGTTGAAGGATTTTGCAGCCGAAGTGAGCAAGCGCACCGTCAGCGAGTTGCGCTTGGACGCGACCAATCGCCGTCTATATAGCACCGACGCCTCGATCTACCAGATCGAGCCGCTTGGCGTGGCGCTGCCGCGCCACGAAGAAGACCTGGAAGCCATCGTAGAACTGGCCGCGCAATATAACCTGCCGATCCTGCCGCGCGGCTCAGGCACCAGTTTGGCTGGCCAGACCATTGGCCCTGCCATCATCCTGGATTTCACGCGCTATCTCAACCAGGTACTAGAGATCGACCCGCAACAGCGCACCGCCTGGGTACAACCCGGCATGGTGCTCAACGCTTTCAACAAAGTGGCCGCCGCGCATGGCCTGATGTTCGGGCCTGACCCGGCCTCGTCTGACCGTGCCACATTGGGCGGCATGGCAGGCAACAACTCCACCGGCGCGCACTCCATCAGCTACGGCATGACCTCCGACAATATCATCGCCGCCGACGTGCTGCTGGCGGACGGCTCACGAGCACGCCTCGAAGAAATGGCGCTGCATGAAGCGATGCAGCATGCCGAGAACGACACACTGGAAGGCAGCCTGTACCGCCAGGCGCTCAGCATCCGTGAGCAGCATGGCGAGCGTATCCAGCAGAGCTGGCCGCGCACCTGGCGCCGCGCTTCGGGGTACAGCCTCAACTACCTGCTTCCCTGGTCGCCCAGCCGCCCGCCCATGTGGGCGCGGGCTGGCGCCGGCGACGCCTATCCTCCCATCGCCCAGGGGCACATCAACCTGGCGCCCGCCATCGTCGGCTCCGAGGGCACGCTGGTAGTGCTCAAACGCATGCTGGTGCGCCTGGTGCCCAAGCCCAGGCGTACGGTGCTGGGCGTGCTCTCATACCCCAGCATCGCCGAAGCCTGTGATGCTGCGCCGGACTTGCTCAAACTGGAGCCCTCTGCAATTGAGCTTATTCCGCGGGCCATGATCAACCTGGCGCGCAGCGTGCCGGCCTATGCCAACCGCCTCGGCTTCGTCAAAGGCGACCCGGCCGCTATCCTCATCATCGAATTTGCCGGTGACAGCGAAGACGAACTGCAAAAGCGGCTGGCCACCCTCGGCCCCGGCGCGGTGCATGCCATCACTCAGGCTGAGCAGGACAACGTGTGGGGCGTGCGCAAGGTAGGCCTCGGCCTGCTGATGTCGCGCCCGGGCGATGCCAAGCCGCTGCCCTTTATCGAAGATGTGGCCGTGCCGGTCGAGAATCTGGGCCAGTTCGTGCGCGCCTTCATGCGCATCCTCGAAGGCTACGGTACCGGCGGCGATTTTTACGCCCATGCCTCGGCCGGCTGCCTGCATGTGCGCCCCCTGATCAACCTCAAGACGCTCAAGGGTATCGAGCAGATGCGCGGCATCACGCAGGACGTGATGGCTGCCGCCAAACAGTACAACGGCTCGATGAGCGGCGAGCATGGCGATGGCCTCTCGCATGGCGAATGGCTCGAAGAAACCTTCGGTCCGGAGATCAACAATGCCTTCCGCGAGCTCAAGCGCGCTGCCGACCCGCAGGCGCGCCTGAACCCGGGCAAGATCCTCGAGCCGCAGCCCATGCACCTGAACTTGCGCTATGGTGCGGAATACAAGTCTGACCCTTGGCTACCCATCCTCGATTTCTCGAGCCAGGGCGGCCTGGGCGGCGCCATTGAGATGTGCAACGGCGCTGGCGTATGCCGCAAAGACGGCGGCGTGATGTGCCCCTCGTTCCAGGCCACGCGTGAAGAAGAGCACAGCACTCGCGGCCGCGGCAACCTACTGCGCGCCATGATCTCCACCGGCATGCCGGGGCAGGGCGCACCGGCCGCCAATGCGCAGAAGGCGGCCCACGCCGCGCTCGACCTGTGCCTGGAGTGCAAGGGCTGCAAAGCCGAATGCCCCTCAGGCGTGGACATGGCCAAGATCAAGTACGACTTCCTGAACGACTATTACAAGACCCACCGCCGCCCGCTGCGCGATTATTTATTTGGCTACATCGGCGTGCTGGGTAAGCTGGGCCGCGCCGTGGCGCCGATCAGCAACCTGATGTTGCAAAGCGGCATCGGCAAAGCACTGGGCGAGAAGCTGTTCGGCCTGTCGGCCAAGCGTGGCCTGCCTAAGTTTGTGCCGGCACGTGCAACGCAAGCTGTTGCTCCGCACGAGGCGGATGTATTCCTCCTGCCCGACCCGTTCATCGAATTCTTCTACCCTGAGATCGCCCAAGACGCCATCCGCGTGCTGGCCGCGGCCGGGTTGAAGGCCGCCGTGCTGCCTTTCAACGGCGCAGGCCGCACGCTGATCTCCAAAGGCCTGCTGTCGCAGGCCAAAGAGCATGCCCGCCGGGTCGTGCAAACCATCGAAACGTGGGACCCGGAGCGCCGCATCCCTGTCGTGGGCATCGAGCCTTCCGAGATCTACACTTTCAAGGACGAATATCTGGACTTATTGCCCGGCGAGGATGGAGTGAGCGCGCTGGCCCGGCGCAGCTTCATGTTGGACGAGTTCCTGCTGCGCCAGGGGTTGGATGGCTTGCGGGCCGCGCTGTCCGCGCCGGCCTCGCGCTCGGTGCTGATGCACGGGCACTGCTACCAGAAGGCCCAGGCGCCCGCCGACGATGGCGTGCCGGCCGGCGCTGCCGCTACCGCTGCCTTACTGACCCAGCTTGGCTTCGAGGTGGAGCAGGTTAACTCCGGCTGCTGCGGCATGGCCGGCTCGTTCGGTTACGAGGCTGAGCACTATGAACTCTCAATGCAAATTGGCGAGCTGGCCGTGTTCCCCGCCGTGCGTAAGGCTGCCCAAGGTCAGCATGTGGTCGCCGCGGGCGTGTCGTGCCGTTCGCAGATCGCCAGCGGCACCGGCCGCGAGGCGCTGCATCCCGTTTCGCTAATTGCTGCACAGCTAAAGTAATCCGCAGATCAGATACAAAGGCGATGAACGCGGATGAATAAATTTAATCCCGTGTTTATTGGCTTCCGCAATCTGTGTTCATCTTGCGGTTTGTCTCTCCCTTAGAGACACATTAACCCTACTTCTCACAGAGCCAACGCCATAACGACCCTTTTTTGCGCCCGTTCGCCAGAGTAGAACTCATCTTAAGGAGGTTCATCATGTTGAGTAAGAAACTAATCGCGCTCACACTAGTTTTCGTGATTCTGGGTGGCGCATTGCTGACGGCGTGTGCCGGCGGCGCAAGCATTGACGTCAACGTGGACCCGGAAACCGGTCAAGGCACAATCGACGTCATTGGCACAGGTGAGGGGGATGGTGGCCAATCCGGCGCCGGCGGTCTGGGCACCGACAACGCCATCATGATCGCCGTGATCGTTGCGTTGCTGCTGGCGATTATCGCCTTGGTGGTTGCGCTTGTCGGCCGCCGGCCAAACCAGTAGCCGACCTACGGCAGCAAACTGGCTGCCTCAGCATCCAGCAACCAAGTCAACCCGCCCGAGTGCGGGTTGACTGCTTTTGCGGGCAGGGGGCGCCCGTTGGTTTCAAAGATTTCCTGCACGATCGAAGCTTTGCCCGCGCCAGATACGATGAAGACCACTTGGCGGGCGGCGTTGATGAGCGGCAGAGTGAAGGTGAGCCGCCAGCTTTCCAGGCTCGCAACGTAGTTCTCGGTCACCGGCACTTCACCGGTGCGCAGCGCCGCGCTGCCCGGGAAGAGCGAGGCCGTGTGGCCATCGTTGCCCAGGCCAAGCAGGATCAGATCGAACGCCGGAAAGCCCGGCGTGGCGAAATGCGCCCGCAGCTGCTCGCGATACTCCTCGGCGGCATCACTTGGCGTAAGTTCGCCATGCAAGCGATGAACGTTGGCTGCCGGAATGCTGATTTGGTCCAACAGCGCCGCCTTGGCCGCGCCGTAGTTGCTGTCGGCATGCTCGGGGGGCACACAGCGCTCATCACCCCAAAATATATGTACCTTGGCCCAATCGATCCCTTCGCGGTGGGGCGGTGCGGCCAGCGCCGCGTACACACTGAGCGGCGTAGTGCCGCCGGAAAGCGCAATGTCGAAGTGGCCGCGTGCCGCGATGGCGGCAGCCGCCTGCTTGGCGATCAGCGCCGCGGCCGCCGCGGCCAATTCGCCCCCGTTTGCATATACCTTGCGTTGCACAATTACCCCCTGGTCAGCTGGCGTACCCCTTCGGGGCCAGCCACAAACATATCCGTCGCCAGACCGATAAACAGGCCGTGTTCCACAATGCCAGCGCGTGCTTCCAGTTGGCGCGCCAGCGCGTCAGGGTCAGCGATCGGACCAAAAGCACAATCCAGCAAATAATTGCCCTGGTCGCTCAGCACGGGCATGCCGTTGTGCTCGCGCACGCGTGGCGTGCTGCCCAGGCTGGCGATGAAATCGAACGAGTGCTGCCATGCAAATGGCAGCACTTCCACCGGCAGGTCAAAGCGCGTGCCGAGCGCGGCGGAGAGCTTGCCCTCATCCACCATGATGACTTCGCGCTGGCTGGCCTGCGCCACGATCTTTTCGCGCAGCAGCGCACCGCCGCCGCCTTTGATCAGATTGAGCTGCGGGTCTACTTCGTCAGCCCCGTCCAAGGTCAAATCGATCTGACGATGCTGGTTGATGTCTTCCAGAGGGATACCCAAACGGGTCGCTTCAGCCTGGGTGTGCTTGGAGCAGGGGATGCCGGTGATATCGGTGAGCTCGCCGGCATGTAAGCGAGCGGCCAGCGCATCCAGCGCGTATTTGACGGTGCTGCCGTGCCCTAGCCCCACCACCATGCCGTTTTGCACCAGCTGCACCGCGGCCTCGGCGGCCGCCTGCTTGAATTGTTCGGTGTTCATGCCAGCAGCTCTCGCAATACGGCTTGCAGCTCGGCCGCCAGGTCGCCGTTGACGGCGAAGCTGGTCACACGGCGGCCGGCGGCGCGCAAGGCGGCTGCATCGCCCAGGGCTTGGGCCGCCTTCAGTACGCCGAAGCTCAGTGCGCTGGCGGAGTCGCCTGCCGCGTCGGGGATGAGCAGGTCGTCCGCCGGGGGTTGGGTGACAAATTGAATGAAGATGCCGCGCCCTGCGTCGCCTTTGTGCAATTGCCCGGTGGAGTGCAGGAAGCGCGGCCCATAGCCCAGCGTGCTGGCCACATGCTGCGTGTGCAGTATATAGCTGCGCAATTCTTGCAGCGCCGCCGTTAGCTGCGGGCTGGGCGCAGCATAAGCTTGCAGGGCCACATAATCGCCCGCCGCGGCCTGGCCTAGCGTGCTCCGTAGTGCGTCGGGGGTGAGTTGGCGTTGTTCACCGGCGGGCAGCGAGCCCGTGCGCGTGTACTCGTCCACAAAGGCGCGGCCCTGCACTTTCGCAGATTCCACGTCGGGTTGGTCGAATGGTTGGATATCGAGCACATGCCCCGTTACCGCAGTGGCGAACTCCCACACGAAGTACTGCGCGCCCAGCGCATACTCACCATCCCAGCTGACTTCAATCACCGGATGGCCTGCGGCGCGAGCAGTCTCAAGCACGCTGGCTGCAGCGCCATCTTGCGGGCCTAGCGCAATGAACACTCGGTCTTCACCATAATCGCCCAGATTACCCAGTGGCTCAGCTACCACCGGCAAAATACCTTGGCCGTGTTTGCCGGTGCTCTCGGCGATCAGCTGCTCGGCCCAATCTCCAAAGCCTTGCAAGTGTTCGGGCGTAATATAGGTCATCTTGTCGCGGCCCGCTTGCGCCAGCACGCCCAGCGCCACGCCCAACTGGACTCCGGGGTTGTGCTCCGCGGGTTGATGGCAACTGGTTGCCGCAGCCACGGCGGCCGCCAGCAATTGGCCCAGATCTATGCCCAGCAGGGCGGTGGGCACCAGCCCGAAGTGCGAGAGGGCCGAGTAACGCCCGCCGATGTTGGGGTCAGCCAGGAAGATGCTGCGGAACTGGTGCTGTTCGGCCAATGCGGCCAGGCTGCTACCGGGGTCTGTGATAGCAATGAAGTGTCGGCCGACTGTCTCTGCGAGCCCGCCTTGGGCGGGTGAAGCAGTCTCCAAGCCTGCTTGCAACTCCGACTCGGGGATTGCTTCGTCTGCGCTATTTGCGTAGCGCATTCCTCGCAATGACGCGGTGACTTGGTTGTAAAAATACTTGAACAACGAAAGCGTTTCCACCGTCCCGCCGGACTTGGTCGAGACGATGTACAGCGTTCGCGCCGGGTCGTACTGCTCGGCGTACTGGCGGATGTAGTCCGGGTCGGTGCTGTCCACCACGCCCAACTGCATCCCGCCAGCCGCCGCCAGCAGCCGGCTGTACACCTCAGGGGCCAGGCTGCTGCCGCCCATGCCCAATAGTAGTGCGTGCGTATAGCCTTCTGCCTGCAGCTGGCGCGCGTACAGGGTCAGAGCCGCCGCTTCCGGTTGTATGCGCTCGGCAATGTCTAGCCAGCCGAGCCGGTTACTGATCTCGGTGGGTTGCGGGTTCCACACGGTGTGGTCTTTGCTCCATACGCGCTCCACCAACTGGCTGTTGGCTGCAGTTTGCAAGGCGGCCTGGTAGGCTGGCTCATATGCTGCGAGGTGAAATTTGATCTCCATTATTGGCCAGAGTAAACCACAAAGCACGGCAATCCACAAAGATTGTTAGCTATAAATAGCAGACATCAGGTATGCTTTGCGCCCGCTGGAGGCAGCAAGCATGGCTAACGAACGCACATATCCTTTACTTCCTTGCAGAGAGCTTGATGAATCGATTGCATTCTATGAAGTGCTGGGCTTCAAAAGAACATACCGTCAGTTGCGGCCGAACCCAGCTGCGGTGGTGCAATACGAGGATATTCACTTTCACCTATTTGGCATAGATGGCTTCAATCCTGCCGATTCGTATGGCAGCGTCATCATTGTTGTGCCTGACCCAGATGCCCTGTATGCGGAGTTTGCCGCAGCGTTGCGGGTGGCCTACGGCAAGCTGCCCGTCGCCGGTTTCCCGCGCATTCTGCGCCCGCGCAAGAAGTTTGGTACCGTTACAGGATTTACTGTGGTGGACCCTGGCGGAAATTGGTTGCGCATTTACCGGCTGAATGCCACACAGGAAGACGAAGAGACGCTTGAAGGTCTGGAGCATTTTGTTTCGGTGGCGGCGCGCCTGGGTGATGCGCGTGGCAGTGAGGCAGATGCGCTGCGAACCCTCGATAACGCCCTGGCGCGCTTCCCAGATGCGCCTGCGCTGGAGCTTGTGCGTGCATACCTCTATCGCGCCGAACTGGCTGTGCGTACGAACAACGCTCTGCTGGCGGAGGCTTCGTTAGCGTCGGTGGATGAGCTTGAACTCACGACGCAAGAGCAGGCCGAGGTGTTGGATGAACTCACCCATGTTACGAACCTGGTCAATGAGCTCAAACAATAAGTAATTGTTAGGTCTGTAACTGCTGGGCCAGCTCATCGGCGCTATTCACCGGAAGCTGGCAGGCGAAGTTGCGGCACACATACGCGGTAGCCTTGCCATCCTTGAGCGGCCGCTCGGCGAGCAAGGGTGGGCTGCCCGCTGGCGGCGGGTAGGGCGAGACCGCGGCTACGTCGAACGGCCGCCAGCTGCTCCACAGCGTATGTAGCAGCGCATCCGCTGCCTCACCAACCACGGCTATTTCGCGGCCGCCAGCCAAAAGCCAGCTACCTGCGCATAGCCACTGGGCGAAAGCAGTGGGGTAGCGTAGCGCGGCCGTACTGATCCCAGCCAGCATGGTCGAGGCCGTTTCATGCCAGGCGGCTTTACCTGTATAGGCGTGCAGTTGCAGCAGCGCCAGCGCCGCCAAGGCGCCGCCGCTGGGGGTGGCATTGTCTTGCATGTCCTTGGGCCGGGTCAGCAGCGTTTCGTGGTCATCGCGCGTGTCAAAGAATCCGCCGGCGGGGTCAGCAAAATGCTGGGTCAGCTCGCCCGCCAGCTTTTCGGCGGCGGCGTACCAGCGCACATCGCCGTCGCTTTGGTATAGCGCCAGCAGGCCCAGCGTCAGCGCGGCATAGTCTTCCAGGTAGCCGTTGTGAGCGGCCTGCCCGGCTCGCCACGAGCGCAGCAGGCGGCTGCCATCGTGCAGTTCACGCAGTAAGAAGTCTGCATTGGTTTGAGCAACCTGCAAATAATCCGGGCGGTTAAGATAGCGGGCCGCCTCGGCGAAGGCGATCAGCATCAGCCCGTTCCAAGCAGTAAGCACTTTGTCGTCCGTACCCGGGCGCACACGGTCCGCCCGCACCGTCAGCAGAGTGGCGTGCGCCGCTTCCAGCTGCTGGCGCACGGCGGCCGCGTCGATCCCAAACTGCGTGGCCAGCGCGGCGTCATCCTTGACGCGTTGCAGCACGTTGTGGCCGTCAAAGTTGCCTGCTTCCGTTACGCCGTAGGCAGCGATGACCAGCTCGGCCAGGTGTTTGTCCAAGCTGGCTTGGATCTCTGCCAGGCTCCACACATAAAACTTGCCCTCTTCCCCTTCCGAGTCGGCGTCCAGGCTGCTGTAGAAGCCGCCATCGGCATGGCGCAGTTCGCGGGCTACAAAATCCAGCGTGCGCTCGCACACCTGACGTAGCGCTTCATCCTCGGTGACCAGATAGCCATGCAAGTAGGCGCGCGCCAGCAGGGCATTGTCATACAGCATCTTCTCGAAGTGGGGCACGCGCCAATAGTCGTCCACGCTGTAGCGAGCAAAGCCGCCGCCCACCACATCGTACATGCCGCCGAGCGCCATGCTTTGCATGGCGTGGCGCGCCATGTCCAATGCCAGCTGATCGCCCTGGGTGGCACGCGCCAGCAGGAAGTCGATCGTCATCGGCTGCGGGAACTTGGGTGCCTGGCCCCAGCCGCCGTGTCGCCAGTCATACGCCTGGGCCAGCGCCATCACCGCCTGGCTCAGCGCCTCGGGCTGCAGGCTGTCGCCGCCGGCGGGCGCAGTACCCTGTGCTTGCAGATGTTGGGTGATTATGCGGCCGTTCTCCAGCACTTTGTCGCGCTCTTCGCTCCACAAACGCTGCACATGCTGCAGCGCATCCATGAACGAGGGCATGTTGTAGCGCGCCACCGGCGGGAAGTAGGTGCCTCCAAGGAACGGCTGGCCGTCCGGCGTCATGAACACGCTCATCGGCCATCCGCCTGAACCAGTCATAGCCACCACCGCGGTCATATAGATGCCGTCAATATCCGGCCGCTCTTCGCGGTCTACCTTGATGTTTATGAAGTGCTCGTTCATGTACGCAGCGGTGGCTTCGTCTTCGAATGACTCATGCGCCATCACATGGCACCAATGACAGGCCGCGTAGCCAATGCTCAGGAAGATAGGCTTGTCCTCGGTCTTGGCGCGCGCCAGGGCTTCCGACCCCCAGGGGTGCCAATCCACCGGGTTGTCCTGGTGCTGGAGCAGATAAGGGGAATTGGAATTCGCCAGGCGGTTCGCCATCAGCGCACCACCGCTAGCAGCGTGCCGCCAGCCACCAGCAGGATGCCAAGCCAGTTCAGCGGGGTGAGGGTTTCGCCCAGCAGCGTAACGCCGAACAGAGCGACGAAGACCACGCTGAGCTTGTCAATCGAAACCACCTGCGCGGCTTGCCCCGTGCTCAGAGCACGGTAGAAAGCCAGCCACGAGGCCGCGGTAGCCAGGCCGGAGAGTGCCAGCAGCACAACGTTGCGCGGCGTCCACTCCTGCGCTTGTGCGAACTGACCGGTAGCCCACAGCACCAGCGCCATGGCCGGCACTACGATGAGCGTGCGCACGAACGCGCCCACATCCGAGCTGATGCCGCTGATGCCCAGCTTGCCCAGCAGGGTGGTGGCCGCAGCGAACAGCGCCGAAAGAAAGGCCCAGAAGACCCACGACTGGCCCATACTAGACCGCCTGCTCCAGCGCCTTGGCATCCTCCGCACTCAGTTCGATGGCCTGGGCGCGGTAGTTCGCCTCGATGTTCTCCGGCTTTGTGGAGCGCGGGATCGGGATCAGACCTTTGCCCAGCAGCCAGGCCAGCGCCACCTGCTGCGGGCTGGCGCCGTATCTAGGCCCAAGATCACTCAGTAACGCTTGAGCCGCGGGGCTGCCGAGGCTGCGGATGGGGCTGTAGGCTGTGACCGTGACGCCGTTGGCTTTGCAGAAAGCGACCACGTCATCAGGACGCACTTCCAGGTTGTACTTGATCTGGTTATTGGTGACCTGCACCCCGGTCTTGAGCGAGCGTTCCAGCAGGGCTACATCAAAGTTGGAGACGCCCAGTGCGCGCACTTTGCCGCTTTGGCGCACAGCTTCCATCGCCGGTAAAGTCTCCTCCGGTTCGGCTTCTTCGCGCGGCCAGTGGATCAGCAGCAGGTCAATGTAGTCGGTGCCGAGCTCGTTCAGGAAGCGCTCAACGGCCGGCGCCACCTGGTCTGCCGTCACCGAATGACGCCACAGTTTGGTGGTGATGAACACCTCATCCCGCGGGATGCCGCTCTCGCGCAGTCCCGCGCCGACCGCGGTGTGGGTTTCGTAAATATCCGCTGTATCAATATGGCGGTAGCCGGTGCGCAAGGCGTGCAGTACGCTGGCTTGCGCTAATTCCTTCAAGCCAGAGGTGCCGAACCCCAATTGCGGGATTTGAATGTCTTTCGTCAGGGTGATAGTTTTGTTCATGCTGATTTGGGTCATGCGCTGGCATCCAGCGCGGCCACATCCTCCTTCTTCAGTGTCAGCTGCAACGAGGCGAAATTGCTCTCGATATGCTTGGGGTTGTTCGAGCGCGGAATTACGATAAAGCCCTTGGCCATCAACCAGGCCAGGGTTACTTGCTCCGGCGTGCTGTCGTACGCCTCAGCCAGGCTTGCGACAAGCTTGCGCGTCTTTGCCCCGCCGCCCACTTTGACCGGGCTGTACGCCGTCACCGTGACGCCGTTCGCCAGGCAGAACTCGGCTACATCGTCGGGGCGCACTTCAAGGTTGTATTCGATCTGGTTGTTGCACACCGGCAGCCCGGTTGCCAGGGCGGCTTGCATGTCCTCGACCTCAACGTTGGAGACGCCCAGCGTACGCACTTTGCCGGCGGCCCGCGTCTTCTCCATCGCCGCCAGGCTTTCCTCCGCAGGGATGCCGGACAGCCAATGAATGAGTAGCAGGTCAATGTAGTCTGTACCGAGCTCCTTCAGGAAGCGGTCCACCGCCGGGCCAACCTTGGCTTCTGCCAGTGTGCCGCCGTACAGCTTGGTCACCAGGAAAATGTCTTCGCGTGCCAGGCCGCTGTCCTTCATTGCCTGGCCCACTTCCACGTGATTGTGATAGTAGTCGGCTGTGTCCACATGACGGTAACCGGTTTGTAGCGCATGCAAGGTCGACTTGTGCGCATCTTTCAGCGCCCAGGTGCCAAAGCCCATTTGCGGGATCTGGATGCCATCCACTAAGGGGAGCATTGTGTTCATGCGACTATTGTAGCGGGTGTGGGTGCTGGGTATTCGCAGGGAGCCGAGCTGCTCTATCCGGGCTTGAAGAAGCTCATGCCAACGCCCATCTTCTGCAGCCCTTCGCTGGCCCAGTGCTCCAGCAGGGCTGAGTCGCTGTCCAGCAGTGCGAACAGGGCCGGGATGGCGCGCGTGTCGCCGATCAGCGCCAGCGCCCGTGCCGCTTCCACTCGCGCGCTCTGCGCCTGGCTGTCTTGCAGCGCTGCGGCCAGCGGTTCCACCGCCGCGGCGCCGTGTGCCACCAGCGCGTCGCCAGCCAGGCGCGCCAGCAAGCTGTCCTGGCTGGCCAGCATGCTTACCAGCGCGGGCACTGCGCCCGCATGTGGGCGCTGGCTCAATGCAAGCGCGGCGCATTGCTGCACGCCGCCGTCGCTGTCAGCGAGCGCCGCGGTCAGCAGTTCGCCAGCTTCGGGATGCAAAAAACCCGCCAGCGAGCGTACGGCCCACCAGCGGGTTTCGGGGTCAGAGTGTCGGAGCAGGGCAGTGAGAGCCGCCAGTCCGGCCTCGCCATGGGCGGGCAGCGCCGCTGCAGCGGGCTCGGTGCGGGCCGCATTGCCACTTTGCAGGTCGGCCAGCAATGCCGCCAGTGTGCTCACGCCCGCAGTCCGCTCAGTCGCCGAAGCCTAGTCGGCCGCGGTCTTGGGGGCGGGCACTTCCAGCTTGTCCTTGGAGGTGCTGACCCATTTGTCGCCGACTTCGATCAGCATGACCGGAATGTCGTCGATCACTGGGTACTTGCGCCCGCATTCGCCGCACACGAACCAGGCCTCTTTGTAAAACTCAAGCTCGCCTTTGCCGTTTTGCACGCAATGAGGGCAGCGCAGGATCTCGATCAATTCAGTGCTTACCATAGCTCTCCTAACCTTATTGTACAGCCTGAATGCGGGCGCCCAGACTGCGCAGGCTGGCTTCCAGGTCTTCGTAACCGCGCGTGATGTGATCAATGCCGTGCACGCGTGATTTGCCTTTGGCCATGATGGCGGCGATCAGATAAGTAAAGCCTGCCCGCAGGTCAGGCACCACCACCTCAGCCGAGCGCAGTTGGCTTGGACCCTTAATAACGGCGCTGTGCTTGTAGCTGCTACTCGCAAAACGGCAGCGGTGCCCCAGGCAACTGTCGTACAGGGCGATCTCGGCGCCCATGTCCTGCAGCGCTTTCACATACCCAAAGCGGTCTTCGAAGACGGTCTCGTGCACAACCGACATGCCTTCGGCCTGCGTGAGCAGCAGCAAGAAGGGCGATTGCCAGTCGGTCATGAAGCCCGGGTGCACGCTGGTCTCCACGTGAATGGCCTGCAGCGGCCCGTCGTAGTAAAAGCGAATGCCATCGTCTTGCACTTCAAACTTGCCGCCCACGCGGCGCAACGTGTTGAGGAAGGTCAGCATGTCTTGCTGGCGGGCGTTGCGCACGAACACATCCCCGCGCGTGGCCACCGCCGCCGCGCCCAGCGATGCCGCCACGATCCGGTCAGGCAGCAGGCTGTGTTTGGCGCCGGTCAGCTTGTTTACGCCTTCCACCACAAAGGTGCGGTCTACCTGATAGTCAATGATGGCGCCCATCTTTTGCAAGTAGCTCACAAGGTCTACTACTTCAGGTTCGATGGCCGCGTTCTGGATGATTGTGCGGCCGCGCGCCATGCTGGCGGCCATCAGCAGGTTCTCGGTGCTGGTGACGCTGGGATAGTCCAGCGTGATTTCGGCGCCGTGCAAACCATCCGCCTCGATCACATAGTTGCCGTCTTTCACTTCTACGCGGGCGCCCATGCGCTGGATGCCCTGCAGGTGAAAACCCACCGGGCGTGGGCCGATCTGGTCGCCGCCCGCCGCGGCCGGGATGACCGCTTTGCCGGTGCGGTGTAGCAGAGGGCCGAGCAGCATGATCGCCAGGCGGTTGCGGCCTCCTAGTTCCTTGCTGATGATGTTGCTGGTGATCTTGGGAGTGCCGACCTTGAGGCTGTTGCCATCGGCATTGAACTGTGCACCCACCGCGGCGCACATCTCTTCCGTGATGTCACGGTCGCCAATATTGGGAACATTGCTAAAGTAGCTGGGCTCCTCGCTCAGCAGCGACGCCACCAGCAGCTTAGTGATGGAGTTTTTGGCTCCACGCACGCTGATCTCGCCGCGCAGTGGTTCGCCGCCGTCAATTGCCCAGGTGTTCATTAATCTCCAGAGGATGGTGGAGCAGGCGGCATGCCCGGCGTGCCGGGGCCGTACTGGTACACAGCTGCCCAGGGTTGGTATTTTGTCGTGATGACATCTTCGTTGATTACCTCACCATTGCGGTACACCGTGCGCGTCACGCGCACCGTAGCGCCCTCAGCAGCATAATCCACTTGCTTGATCTGGCCAGTGGCAAAATCAGGGTTCTCTTCGTACTTATCGTCCAGCGCCGGCACAATATCGCGCGGCCCGGTGGTATTCCACTCTACGCTGCGCCCATCCGAGGTCGAATAGAACTTCCAGGTGATGGAACGCGCCGCCGGATTCACGTAGGTTTCCATCAGCAGCCAGCTGTCAGTGTCGTTCTGAAACTTGAAGTCAACCACTGGCGCATACACTGTAGCGTCCAGGCCCACTAAGCGCGGGTCACGCTGTACGGCGGCATTGTACTCGTAGTAGCTCACGCGGTAGGCGTGGGCATAGCGCTCAATGATGGGGAAGCCGCCAAAGAACGCGGCGCGGAACAGGGTGGTGCTCACCTGGCATACGCCGCCGCCCACGCCCTGGATCGTGCGCCCGCCGAAAATGATCAGCGCTTCGGCGAAGCCAGAATCGAGACTGATGTCGCCAATGTTGTCCACCATCGAGAACACCGCGCCGGGCGGCACCAGCAGCCCGTGGAAGCGTTCGGCGGCCGTTTGGATGTTCTGGATGCGCTCAGGGCTGGAGCCGTAGAAATAGGTGGTCGTTTCCGTCACCAGCTCACGGATGTTCAGGTCGGCCGCTTTGGCGTCGTCCAGCACCGTGGGCTCAGTATAGGTGTATTGCAGATCGATCTGGTGCGCTCCCTGGGCTAGTTGGGCGTTGATGTGGTCAATGCTGTTTTGCACATGCAGTTGGCGGCCAATCACGGCCGATTTGTAGATATCCAGTTCGCGCGTCTCGTCGTTGAAAATAAAGCGTGCATTGCGCGGGCTGGCGGCCACATCCGCAGACAGTGGCAGCAGGATGGCTGCCAGCTTGTCCGCCTGCAGGCCCACCTGATAGTGCGCGCCATCCGCGCCTTCCACGCGCTCAATGCTCAGCATGCCGGCCAGCTGCTCCGGCTCCAGCGTCCAGGGGCCGGGGTCCTTCTCGTAATCGCCCCCAGGGGCGATCACGAGCGGCTGGCTCAAGATGCCCCGGGCGATCTCGGCCTGCGCGCTCACATCCAGAATGCGCGGCGGCTGCTCCACCACCGCCAGCGGCACGCGTACATCTTGCATATCCAACAGCGTGGCCGCCAGGAAGGCGCCCGTGCGCTCGGTATCCAGCGTCAGCCCCACCTGGCCCGGCTGCACCTGCACATCCAGCCCGCTTACGCTCAGTTGTGCTTCTATAGTAGGGCGATTGAACTGGCTCGCCAAACCCTGCAAGGCCAGTTGAGCCTGGTCGCCATTAAATATGAGGCGCGGCGCCAACTGTGCGCCGCCGCGCAGTGATTGGATCTTCTCTGCAATGTTCTCCCACGGCAGCCAGCTGCGGCCAAAACCGTAGGCCGCCTGGGCGCTGGACTCTGCGTCCAGCAGTAGGCCTAACTGAGCCGGGCTGTAGCTCCAGCTCTGTTCGCCATAGGTCAGCGTCACCTGCCCGCTGAGCGGGTAGGTGAGCTGCTGGCTGAGGTAAGCGATCGCCTCGGTGCGGCGCATGCCGCCGATGTCCACGCCGCCCACGCTCACGCCGGGGTATACGCGGCCCAGGTACATCAACCCGAAGATGGTCGAGAACAGGAAGGCGGCTAGCGCCAGGAGCCCAGCGGCCGCGGCCAACGCCGCAGCCGCCTGTGCTACGAAGCGGGGCGGGACAGGGCTATACGATTGCGGATAGGCCGTGGTGGACATGGGGAAATTGTATCGTTTCGCTGCCAACTTTAGCTATTGATACGAACAATTTCCTCAAGAAGTGCATCAAAGGGTTGAGAGAAGTTGACCTGAGTTGCTGTGGGTAACTTCTCCTTCTTTCGGATTTGAGTGTGCAAATAGGAATCGGAAAGTTTCCGCGATGCATTTTCAAGGTAAGCCATCAGCTCACGAAACGACCTGGTCCCATAGTTGTTTGCTACTTCACTAAATGTTTTGCAGCCAAAAACTGGGGGAACATGGTCCAAGACCGATCTCAGCAACATTCCAGTCGCATAGTAATTTTGACTAACAAAGTTGTGGTCCAGTTCTTCGCAAAGTCTAATAAGGCGAGCGAAATCAAAGCTATGCGTCGTGAGTCTTCTTATCTCATCGAGTCGTTTCGGATCTATGAACCTGTGAGCGTTTCTTGACGTGCTTCCATTCTCCAGATCGCTGTATTCTGTTTCCAAATCTTGGATTGACTTGGGATGGAGCCGAAAAGAACCCTGGCCATTAGCTTTGATAATACGCCCAGACTGCCGTATTTTTTTGCCCAATCGTGTTCTGTTGGGTTTGGGTAACCCTAACTGTGCATACCAGTCCTCTAAATCAGATAACGAAAAGGTTTCGATGCCCAAACCCTTCAACGCGTAAAAAGCTGTTCGTTCAGCTCGATCGGGCTCTCCCTGTTCCCATAATTTACTTGCATCTCGGAAATCCTCAAATGACATGTTCATTTTGTTCCTCTTAGGTAAGATTTCCAAATAATTCTCGTATGGTAGGTTTAGGGAAGTATGCTAAACCTCGTCCGTG